>DATDAX010000127.1:0-2766 GCA_036525175.1 Terrimicrobiaceae bacterium
TGGCACGTTCTCTCAGCAATCATGTTCGTCGGGATGTTCGAGTACTTCCGCTCCATGCGTGGCCGCTCGCTTTCCGTGTTCCCGTGGAGACGTGACGCCGCTCCTTAATCGCAAGCTGGCGATCTCTGGAAGCCTGGGCGCCGACCTTTCGACGGATTAGGACCACGAGGATGCTCGCTTGGCTGCATCAAGTGCCTTGGCAGCGGCCGTCGGCGATCATTAGACTTCCCTTCCTCATATTAATGGCGCAGGAATCTGCCGAGCACCGCTGCCGTTGCCGATGGCGTCTCGAACCTCTCCGTCCAACTTTTCCGCGGCTGTAAGATGTGCACAGCGCCGGTCGGCACATCGGTAATTGTCGAGAGCCAACGAACATTTTTGCCGGCTTCGGCAACGCGATCAGACACTCAGCTTAAAATAGTCGTGCCACGGCTTCTTACCTAAAAGATATCATCGTTTGATGGGGTCGACCGAGCGACCGCTTACTTCTTCTTGTACTTTTCTGTCCGCGCATCCCGAATCACACCTTTCCAGTTTAAGCCATACCGAAATCATATCTATTCCCCTCGGAATCAACGTGACTATCCATCTGGCGCGATATCGTGCTTCACGAACGGGTCCACCGGCTCGCCCCATTGCAGCGAGGGTGATAGGGAGTCCAGTGGCGGGGAAGGAACCGGCGCAAGTGAAAGCAAATTGCCACTAATGGCTCGCCGCATTTGAATCAATCTGAGCACCGATCGATCGAAGATCTATCACGGACGCCTTCGAGGTTGGACCGGACTTTATTCAGCAGGACGACGAGTTGCCGGCGCTCGCTTGCCCTCAAGCCCTTGATGGCAACTTCCGAAAGCTTTCGAACTTGTCGTTGTAGGATTTGATGGACGCTGCGACCCTGGCGGGTTGGATGGAGCGGGACGCTCCTGCGGTCCCCGGCGTCGGTCTGCGCTTCAAGAAGTTCCTGATCCTTCAAGCTCCTGATCAAGCGGGCGAGCTGTCCCTTGTCCTGCCTCAAATGCGCGACAAGATCCCGCAGGGTCGCGCCGGGGTGCCGGATAAAGAAGCCGAGAATCTTGCCCTCCATGTGAGTCAGATCGTACCGACCCTCTCGGAGCACGCGGTACTGCTCAGAACGGAAAAGATGCATGACGGTGTGGATGGACTCGAACACGTCATCGGCAACTTCGTCGGTCTTTTGGTTGACATTAGCAACCTTCGTGCGATTCATGTAGACATTATCAACTATGAAATCCTGGATCACAACGCCTAAAATAACGGAACTCATCGACGCGCTTTACGCGGACGCAGCAACTAACGATCCTCTGGTGCATAAGGCAGCCTAAAGAGGAACCTTATGGCCGCCGGGCTTGACGAATGGGTTGAGTTTCGCGTCGGCGATGCCGTGGAGACTTTGTCTAATCCTCCTCGCGAGATCGACATGATCTTCCTTGATGGAGCCAAGGAGCTTTATCTCGATGTGCTGAAGCTCCTCGAGCCTCATCTACGACCCCTTGGAATTATCGCCAGCGACAATACCGATCATGATGGCATGGAAGCTTTCTTGGATTATGTTCGCGATCCGGGTAATGGATACACGTCTTGCGCGATTCTGACCGCTGGAGGACATGGGCCCCGAGGGCACGAGATCACGATTCGAAACTGACTCCGCGAACCGGAGAAACCGCGTGAACCCTCGAGTTGGTATCACACGAACGATCGCCCGCATGATTCTTCTGATTGCACCGGCGATGTCCGGTTCACATCCGCTCATGGCTGCAATAAACGAACCTGTCCGGACTGAAACCGGTCTGCTCTCTGGCGTGCATCGGGCGCATTTGTTTGCGGCGCTATCCGGACCCTCGTTCCGGGCCTCGCCGTCGAACTTGCCCCCACGCGGCAGCGCCAATGCGGTTCTTCTCATGGCGAATTCGCTTGTGACCAGCCAAACGATTGCGATCGATGGCGGCTTGACGCTGGTATCCCGATGGCTGGTGGGTTGCGGGAGCCGCTCGTGAAGAATCGACTACTGATTATTATCCTGGCCGGCCTGTCGATGCTGGGTGCCTTCTCGACCGATACCTACCTGCCATCCTTCCCGTCCATTGCCGCCGAGTTTCAGATCGGTCTCGATGTGGTCCAGCAGACTCTCACCGTTTATCTCCTGGCAATGGCAGTGATGACACTCTTTCATGGCACACTGTCCGATGCGATCGGCCGACGACCGGTCATTCTGGGCGGGCTTGCCATGTATCTTGCGGCGTCGATTGGCGCCTTCTTTGCAGGCAGCTTTTCACTCCTGCTTCTTTGCCGTCTGGTTCAAGGCATGTCCGCCGGCGTGGGAATGGTGGTCGGCCGGGCAATGATTCGCGATCGTTTTTCCGGGCCCGAGGCTCAAACGGTTATGTCCTATACGACGGTTGTTTTCGGGCTCGCACCTGTGTTGGCGCCCATCCTCGGAGGCTGGCTGGAAGTCGTGTTCGGCTGGCGCTCGGTTTTCGGATTTCTGTCTGCCTTCGGATTTCTCTTGTTAGTCGCCTGCGCGTTGAAGCTTCCCGAGAGCTTGCCGCTCGCAAGGCGATCGCCTCTGCACTTGCGAGCGACCCTGAAGGACTACGCAATGGTGGGAAGCGACCCTCGATTTCTGCTTCAGTCCCTTGCCATCGCCTTTGCCGCATCCGCTCTCTTTATTTACATCAGTGCGGCCCCTGTCTTCGTCTTGCGGATCCTCCGGCTCCCGGAGACATCGTTCGCGTGGCTTTTTGTTCC
>DATDAX010000128.1:0-6303 GCA_036525175.1 Terrimicrobiaceae bacterium
GCTTCGACGCCTTTCTCGGGTGTCATGTTGCCGGCGGCGATATCTGCACTGACATCGTTGAACACCCGGCCTGTATCGGGACCGAGCAGTTGGTCAATGGCGATCCCAATCCACTGTGACTTTTCAATCTCCTGCGCAACCGCCTTGAAGATCGGATCCTTGATCGCGTCGGCCGTTCCCTTGACCGCCGGGATGAACACCCCCTCTGCAGCTAACTTCGACTGGATGTCCTTTCCAAGCCAAACGCGCATGAAGTCCACTGTTTCCTTGGGCGCCTGCTTGGACACAAGCCAGCCGTTCAGGCTCGCAAAGAGGTCGTTGGCCTTGCCTTTGCCATCCTTGACTTCGGGAAAAAAGAACCAGCCGACCTTCTCGTTGGGGAGGCCCTTCTTGTCGGCGGCATTACCCCTGCCGTCGACCAAATCCCAAGTGCCCATCAAGTGGAAGGCCGTCTGGCCATCGTGGAACGTTCCCGCCGCTTCCGGATAGTTATTGGACAGGTAACCTTTTTGGAATGGTTCAAGCGCCGCAAGGTCCTTGTAAAGCTGGAAGGCCTTCAGGACCTGCGGATTCGCGAAGCCACCGTCCTTGTCCTCGTAAGCTGCTTGCAACCCGTCCTTGCCCAGGATGCGCATCATGAGAAGCGCAGGATAAAAGTGCAGGGGCCATTTGTCCTTGCCTCCCACCGCTATCGGGGTAATTCCGGCGGCTTTGATTTTCTTCACCGCTTCAATGAAGTCCTCCCAGGAGGCAATTTGGGTCGGATCGACTCCGGCCTTCTGGCACAGTTCCTTGTTATACCAAAAAACAATCGGCGCGAGGTCATTGGGCAATCCATATGCTTTGCCATCGACGGCGAAGTTTTGAGCCGTGGCGGGATAAAAGGTCTCGCCGAACCCCCCTTCGCTGATTTCATTCGTGATATCTTTGCAGATCCCCGAACTTACCTGTTCATGCATGACGCCGCCGCCCCAACTGTGGAAAGCGCTGGGACGGTCCTTGGATTGAAGAAGGGTAGGCAACTTGGCCTTGAACGCCTCGTTCTCCAAATAGTTGAACTGGACCTTCACGCCAGGGTTTGCACTTTCGTATTGCTTGGCAGCCTCCTGCCAGATGGTCAGGATCTTGGGGTTCGTTTGAAGATGAAGGATTCTGACGACGGTTTCTGCCCGCACGGACGAACTAAGCAGTCCTAACAGGGCACAAACTAAGGATAGTGTGAGTTTCATGAGGTTGATTCTAGGATGAAGATGCGAAATCCTGTCGCATCGTTGCGTTTGCGGTTTTGGGGGATTGAGATTCGGTGTACGCCTAAGGACTTCGGGCTGCGCAATATGATAAACTGACAAGCACACTCCTGACAAGGATGCTCGCAAGCATCCTGCTTCCGCGTCCAGGACATGAACCCCACGGTCGCCGCGCCGCGATGATCGACACCCCTTCGATCGAATGATATCCTTCTCTGTGCATCTTGACAAGGAGCAGCGCTATCCCTTGACCGCGCCGGAAGTGAGGCCCGCGATGATATGCTTTTGGGCCATCAGGTAGAAAACGATCGCTGGAGCCAGCGTCAGGCTGATGTAAGCGAGCACCTTGCCCCAGTCCGTACCATATTGACCTTGGTACTGCATGATCCCTAACGGCCAGGGGTAAATCGATTCGCTGTTAATCATCACAAGGGGCAACAGGAAGGCATTCCAGCTTCCGACCAACGCCAGCACCCCCACTGTGGCCAGGACCGGCCGGGACAAGGGCAGCGTGATCTGCCAGAAAAAGCGGGTGTAGCTGCAGCCATCGACGACGGCTGCCTCGAGGAGTTCTCTTGGCAGCTGCGAAAAGAAGCCATGCAAGATGACAACTGAGAAGCCCAGGTTGAACGCCACTTGCGGGAGGATCACCCCCCAGTATGTGTCGAGCAGTCCCAAATCACGCACCCGAATGAAGACGGGCAATACCGCCGTTGCGAAGGGAAACGTCAGACCAAGCGCGAGATAGTTGCTAATCCATTTCCTACCCGCAAACCGCATGTGGGAAATCGTGAATGCCGCCATCGAGCTCACAATCACAGTCAGGAATGTGCTCACAAAGGCTATGAACGCCGAGTTTCCGAGCATCTGCCAGAAGCGGGCGCTTGTGGCGATCTCGACGTAATTGTCGACGATCCATTCCCGCGGCAGTCCAAATGCGTTGGTGCGCAGGTCACCCGTCGTCTTGAAACCACCGATCACAGTGGCCCAAAGGGGCAGCAGGGTTGGTCCCGCGAGCAGGAACAGCAACAGCAGGCGGTAATAGCGAAAAAGACCTCCACGATTGTCCATAACTTAACGTTCCTCCGATTCGCGCATGAACAGCCGCTTGTAGAATACCATCACCAGCACGCAGATGATGAAAAGGATCACCCCGACGGCACTGCCGTAGCCGACCCTCATGCGCTTGATTCCAAAGGTATACAGGTATGACACGGCCGAGTGAGTCGAATTCGACGGGCCGCCGTCAGTCAAGGGAATGATCATGTCAAAAAACTGCAGCGAACCCAGGATGCTGAAGAAGAGCGAAAGCACCACCACAGGGCGCATCATCGGCAGGACCACGTGGAGCGTCGATTGCCAGCGGCTTGCTCCGTCGATCTGGGCGGCCTCAAGAACTTCATCCGAAACGCTCTGCCGGCCAGCAACGAAAAGCGCCATGTGAAATCCGAAGTATTTCCAAATGACGACCACCAAAAGCGCTGCCATCGCCCAGCCCTTCTCGGCCAGCACCTGCGGCGCCTCCAGGCCAAACCAGCCGTAGATGACGGCCACCACACCGTAATTGCCGTCATACATGTAACGCCAGATCAACCCTGCCGCTACCTCACCAAGAATATAGGGCATGAAATAGATGGCTCGAAAAACCACGCTCGACCTCGTCCGGTCTGAAATCAATAGGGCCACGCTCAGCGCGAGAGGGACTTGAATAATGGCCGAGACAAGGATAACAAGCAGGTTGTTGAACAAGGCATTGTGGAAAATCGGGTCGCTCAGAGCGCGAATGTAGTTCCCAAAATTGATCCATTTCGTCGGCGGACCGTAACCGTTCCAATTGAAGAAGCCGTAGTAGCTCGCTTCCAGCACGGGCAGGGTGACGAACACCGTAAAGAGGAGAAGCGCCGGCGGCAAAAAGATTAGGCATGTCGTAAGTTGGCCGGACTGTGAAAAGTCTCGCAGCCGTTTCCCAATGCTTTGTATTGCGTTCATAAGCTGCTCAACGGTTAAGCTGGGGGGTTGGTCTTTGGCTTAGTGCTTAGCCTAATCACAAGACACTCAGCCTTAAAATTTTAAGATCAGACGAAGATTCGTGTCAAGCGTCGAGTGCGCGCATCGGCACGTCTTCAGGCGGCTCGGCTCGGCGTTGGAGCTTCGCTTCCGTTGATACATGTTGCCTTTGCAAAGAATGTTTTGAGTCATCATGTTGCGCTTAATGGTACTCGTGCTTTTCACAAACAAATACGCCAGGTCTCAGGCACTCGGATAGGATATCTGACCCGCATTTTGAAGATTCGTCTGACTCTTTTTATGACGTCGATTGGGCGGATTTCTGAAGCGGGTTCCACCTGGCGGGCAGCGGTTCTGCCAATGCGCAAGACGTCGACAGAGCAATCGTCTCTCCCGAGGCCGCGGAACGTGCGATGGACTCCATGATATCCAACACGTGGATCGCCAGGTCGGCTCCCGCTTTCGGCTTTCCGCCGGAGCGCACTGCCCGTGCCAAGTCCAAGGCGCCCATGCCGCGGCCCTCTGTGCTGCCTTCGGCCTGAACCTCTGTCCAATCGGCATCGGTGGGTGCCTCCAGCCAGTCGCCTGGCTCGGTCTTGTTCGTATCTTTCTTACACAGAAATACGGACCCATCGAACCTGTTGGGATCTGGCAGACGGATGACTGCATCCGTGCCGTACACTTCAAGCTCTCGCGTAGCGACGGGAGCATCGAAACTGAATGTAGCGGTTGCGACCGGGCCGGAGACGAACTCCAGGAGAGCCGAGACCTGTGTGTCGACGGTAGCATCGAAGGTTTCTCCTGCTCGCGGACCGCTGCCGATCGTACGCCGTGCTTGGGCTCGCCTGCCGAAACCGGAGACGGTGTTGACCGGGCCGAATAACTGAACGAGCGCGGTAAGGTAGTAGGGTCCCATGTCGAGCAACGGACCTCCCCCTTTTTGAAACAAGAACTCTGGATTGGGGTGCCATGCGTCCGGGCCAGGATAGCCGAATGTGGCTTTGGCTGAAATGGGAGTGCCGATCCGGCCCTCCTCGATCACACGCCGGGCAGTTTGCAGTCCGGCACCCAGGAAGGTGTCAGGAGCGTTGCCAAGCAGGACCCCGCGCTCTGCGGCGGCGGCCGCAACCGCTTGGGCTTCCTCGACGGACAGCGCAAAGGGCTTCTCGCCGTAGACATGCTTGCCCGCGCGGATCGCCTGGAGCGCGACACTGGCATGGACCGCAGGAATTGTCAGGTTCACTATCAATTCGACCTTTGGCATGGCCAGAACGGTTTCAAGATCGCCGGAATTCGGGACCCCGTATTTGGCTGCCTGCGCCGCGGCACGGTTGGGGTCAATGTCTGCGCAAGCCAGTACGGTGACATCTGGAAAGCGGACAAGGTTGGTCAGGTACTGGTCGCTAATATTACCGCAGCCGACTACGACGACTCCGACGGGTTCTAAGGTATTGCTCATGATATTTCTTTAATGCGTTGCCAGCGACGCGCTTACCGGTTGAGGTCAAAGGCCTGAGGGCCGAGCTGTTTTGAGATCCAGGCGGCAGAGATTTGCGTCGATGCAAGGTTCGTGGGCGCCTCGGGCACGTCCACTTCGACAACGATCCAGCCGTTAAAGGATTCCGGAAGTGTGGCTAATGCGCCGGGCAAGTCGATGTCGCCGCGACCTGGTTCGGTCCAAACGGTAAACTTCTCTCGGGTCGCCTCATGGTAGGTCGCACCAGCGGCCTTGGAGGCGCTCGCTTGATCGACATGTACGTCCTTGAGGTGCATGGCACCGATGCGACTTGCATAGCGGCTCATCATCTTGATCGCGTCCATCCCCGCCCAGGTGAGGTGACCGGTGTCGGGGCCGAACCCGAGAAGGGATTCTTCAACGCCTCCCAAAACGGCGTGGATCTCGTCTTCTACCTCGATCGCGCTCCCGACGTGGGGGTGTAGCATGGGTCGGACGCCCTCGGCGCTAATTGCGGCCGCAGCCGCGCCCACGCCCTCGATAACTTTGGCGAGGACCGCCGGATCGGCATCGGCCCCAACCGCGGGGCGCTTCATACGGGCCCCGCCAACGTTGGCGGCGAGAAACACTTCCGTGTTGCCCAGTTCGGCCTGCACGGCCGCGTGACGCCTGGCGCTCTCGGCGATTTGGTCCACGGGTGTTTCGTGGAAGAACGTCGCGAAGTATCCTGGCGCAGGCACGAACCCGTATTCGGCGAGAAGTGCACGGTATTCAGAGGGTGTCAGTCCTTCGGGTGGGTCGGCGTGAATGGCTTTAAACGGAGTGGTCGCGATCTCCGAGAAGGCCTGGCGCAGGATAGGAACTGAAAGCTCGAATCCTTTTTCAGTGAGAACCCAAGGCAGGGGGTTTAAAGCGATCTTGGCATTGCTGGTCATGGTCGTCGTTTTCCGAGAGACTAGCCTGGTCCATGAACTCTCGATAGGACGTCCCACTGACCTTTAGAACATTCGTCCGACTTTTTCGTCCGACCGAAGAGTCCGTTCGGCGCCGGGTTCTCCCCAAACTGCGATCGGTTCAAAGGAAAACTGCCAGCCGTTCATGAAAGTCGAGCATCACATTGCACCTTCCGGGATGCTCTGCTGAGACCGGAAAGCGGCGGGCGTGGTGCCAAAGAAACGCCGAAAGTGCCTGTTGAGGTGCGCCTGGTCACAAAAGCCTGTGGTGGCCGCGATTTCGGCCAGCGCCAGGGGAGGATTGCGTTGCGCGATGAGTTTCCGAGCGTGATTCAGACGCACCAAGAGGAGGTATTGATGCGGCGTGTAGCCGGTAAGCTGCCGAAACATGAGTGCAAAATGGCTGCGACTCATCTGGGCCATCGAAGCAAGTCGGTCCAACGAGAGATCGTCTGAGAAATCGGTTTCGAGACGCTGAATGGCACGTCGAATCCCAGGTGGGACGGCCGCTTTTTTCTGCTGATCGCGCACGGTGCCAAGCACCCGCAAGGCCAACGCGCGGGCAAGCGGCTCGAAGTAAAGCGGCCCATGCGGGCATTGGTCCTCGGTTTCCTCCATCAAGAGCCGGCACAGCGCTTCA
>DATDAX010000129.1:0-5665 GCA_036525175.1 Terrimicrobiaceae bacterium
GTCAACGAGGATGTCGCAACCATAAATTCGGGTGAGTCCTTCGATGCGCGAGGCGAGATTGACGGTGTCACCGATGACGGTCATGTCCATTCTCTGCTGCGAGCCGATATTGCCGAATATCGCTGTTCCGTAGCTGATGCCAATGCCGGAACCCCACGGCGCGATCCCAAGTTCGCCGCGCCGTTCATTTATGGCCGCCAGGCGTTCCTTCATGCTCAGCGCAGCCAGAACAGCACTTTGCGCGTCTTCCTCGCGATTCGCCGGGCGCAGGCCGCCCCACGTAGCCATCAACGCGTCGCCGATGAACTTGTCGAGCGTGCCCGAGTGCTGAAAGACCACATCCACCATCTCCCGGAAATATTCGTTCAGCATCGTTACCATCTCCGCAGGATCAAGCCGCTCGGAATCCGAGGTGAAGCCCTTCAAGTCGGAAAAGAGCACAACCATTTCCTTCCGTTGCCCTCCAAGGCTTTGAAGATACGAATCGGGGTTTTCCGCGATTTCACGAACAACGTCCTTTGAAACATAGCGCTCGAGTGTCGCCCTCATTCGACCGCGCTCCCGGCGTTCGATCGACACATCGCAGGCAACGCCCGCAAAGCCGCAGACCAGCCAGGTCAGTAGCGGGGCTGCCGCAGGCAGAAAAAACGAGAAAAGCCAGAGGACAGCCGCGCAGAGACAAAGCCAAAGGATTGCACCCCCAGTCAGGCCCGCAACCAGCGATTTGGCGCTGCTGCGAAAGAAAAAGGTCAATGCGACCGCCGCCAGCGCCGCAAAGACTATGGCCACAATGGTGGACGCCAGGCCCGCCTGGCTAAGCCAGCTCCCTCGGAGCATTGCTGCAAGGGCGTGCAAGTTAATTTCGGGACCAGAAAGCTTTCCCCACGGGGTGAGGTAGAAATCGTGCAACCGCTCTGCCGTCGCCCCAACCAAAACGATGCGATCCTTAAAAAACTCTCCCCCGGCGTAGTTCGATCTCCAAAAATCGGGCACGAACACCTCAAACAGAGAAACCAAGCGCGCGGTTCCAGGTAATGCGTAACGGAAACGCATAGGTTCGTGCTGCGGGTTGTCCGGCACATCGGCACCCAGCAAGCGTGTTGAGACCGACGCCAACGAAGGCACAGGGTCTTCATGAGAAAGGGAAGGTTTCCCCATGATGTTGGAAAGGGTGGCCGCAGTATAGAGCGACCGCACCTTGTTGTCCTTCCACATCGGCAGGTTAACGATGCCCCAATCCCCATCCACCGCCTCGCGAAACGCATCGTTAGGAACAACAAGGACGGGCGCCCCGGCGCCACGATCCTGAGAGTCTGGATTCTCGAAGGATGCAGCCAGCACGACCTTGCCGCGATGTTCCCTCAATGCCTTCGCAAAGGAAGCATCCCCGTCCCTTGATGTCGGCAAGAGGAGATCAAAAATCACCAGACGCGCTCCTGCAGCTATCAATTTTTCTGTCAATTCCGCGTACACTTCGCGCGACCAGGGAAAGCCGGCGCTCATGAGCTGGAGCGGGCGAGACTCGGCGAGCTCCTCCGGGCTCACCTCGCTAAGGCCAAGTGACCGCTCGTCGATCGTCACCAGAGCGAATTCCTGCGGCAGAGGCGTGCGGGTCGTAATCCGAAGCAACCAGTCCTGAAGGTAAAGATTAAGGCTGCCAACGAAGGGCGTAAACAGGGTCGCCAGCAACACCGCAAGCATGCCGATAGCGGTCGCCAGCAATTGCCAGCGCAGTCTTAGGGAGGACACGCGCGTCATTTGCATCTCAAAAAGAGGAGCCCTCCTGGCGCACGAATGCAAGCCACAGTGCAACTACAGCTTGACTTTTTCAGAAATTTGAGACGCCTATGCAGCTCGTGCTGCTAAGAACAATTATTCTACTCGTCGCGCTGGCGTACAGCGTCCGCGTCTCACAGGGACAACAGACCGGGCGGGAAGCGCGAGCCGACACGGCGTCCCGGACAACATCGGTGCTTCAACGCACGCAAGCCGCGACACGAGCCCCGGAACAGTATGTTTTGCAGGCAGAAGCCGACATCGGTGAACTGGTGCCGGTCAGGAAAACAGCGTTTGGCCTCAACCCATACCTGATCGGTTCTGCGGGACTAAACTACACATCAAACCCGAACCTCTCGAACAATGGCGGACGCGGCGATCTGTACTTTGTGGGAGGAGGAGGAGCCGGCATCCGTCCGAACTTGATCGGTGGGCTTTACCTGGATGGTCATGTTTCCGATCTTGTCTATCAATACGCGCACTTTTCTTCGCTGAATTTCAACTATTTCAACGCAGGGGGCGGATTTGACTATGTTTTCGAAAATCTCGGAGACCTCACAGCTTCGGTCCGGTACGAATATCAACGTTATCTCGATGGGGACTCGCTCGACGAGTTCTACGTCAACAACGCATTGACGTTTTCCCTGTACAAGGAGTTCCCTCTCAATGAAAAATTCAGCTTCCAGGCCGGGGCGCTTGCATCCATCTCGTTGACCGCGGAACCGGCTGAGGCACGGTTCCACGAGTTTGACTTCTGGGTGGGGTCGCGCTGGCGCCTTCTCAAACCACTCGAACTCCAAACCTTTTACATTCTTTCACTCTTTTACTACCCGCAGGGTGACACCCGAACTGATGTGACCAACACGGTCGGCGCAGCGCTGAGCCTGGACCTGACCAGTTGGGCCCGTCTTATAGCGAGCACCAGTTTTTCGGCCAACAACTCGACAAATTCCTTTTTTGAATATACGGTTGTGAACGTCGGAGGGACATTGAGTCTCGATATTCGCTTTTAGACCATGAAAGGAACGCTTGTCGCCTTGGCCGCTTTCGCCCTGCTTGGGGCTTCCTTAGAGGCAGAACCCTTCGAGGAGGCTCAAGTCACCGAAACGATCAATCTTGTTTCCCTCTTGCGCCAGTTACAAAAGCCTCAGCCCGCCACGATCGGCGACGTGATCAAGGGGCAGACTGCCCTCAAGACCGGAGGCGACTCTCGTGCCGAGCTGAAGTTCCCGGACTTTACGATAACCCGCGTCGGCTCCAATTCACTGTTCCGCTTTTACGCTGGGGGACGCGACATGACGCTCGACGGAGGTACCATGCTGTTTTACTCTCCGAAAGGTGCCGGCGGAGGCAAGGTTCAGGCGGGCGCGGTCACGGCCGCGGTTACTGGATCAGCTATCATGGTCATGAATGTGCCGCCCCTCATCAAGGTGGTCTGCCTGCAGCACTCCGCCGTCGTTTCGGGAAACGGCTGGGTCCGCAGGATCCGTGAAGGCCAGGTCATCGACCAGAATGGGAAGATAACGAACATCAACCTGCGGGCTCTTTCCTCAGGCAACCTCATGAGCGGATTTACAACAGCGCTCCCCATCCGGATCCCCGGTTACCAAAAGCCAGTCCAAAGTCTGAATGCAGACATCTTCAACGATCAAACAGCACAGATCGCACGTAACACCATCTTTGGCAATCAGCCGGTTCCGGTTAGCACGGGTTCGCCGACTCAATTGCCGGTTACGCGATCTGCGCCGTCGTTCCCCGCGGCGTCCCCTGCTCCCAGGTCGTTTACTCCCGCTGCGCCGACTCCGGCGCCAACCCCGAAGCGTCACAGGCCTCACAAGCCGCATAGGCCTCCCGAAGAAGGACCCCCCAAAGGGGGCGAGGGCGGAGAGGTCGGCCAACGCAGAGGTCGCTAGATCCTGGCCGTTCGCCAGCGGCCCGCAACAGGCGCAAGCAGCCGCTATTTTTAGTTGTATCGAGACATAACATATCTAAAGATATAAATATGTTGATTGACTTTGAGGTGATTGAGATGCGCGCGGGGGGGGCCGATGACCATGCACGGCTTTCTGGCTATGGCACGGCAACTGAGTGGGGCACCCGCCGATGACTCCGGTCGAGAAGCTGCTTTACGAACTTCTCGCTGAGCGCATCGTGATCCTCGATGGCGCGATGGGGACGATGATCCAGCGCTACAAGCTGGACGAGGCGGGATACCGCGGCGAGCGATTCAAGGAGTGGCCGCAGGACGTTAAGGGCAACAATGATTTGCTGGTCCTCACCCAGCCGGAAATCGTCCGCGAGATCCATAGCCAATACGTTGCGGCCGGCGCGGACATCATAGAAACCAATACCTTCAGCAGCACAACGATCGCGCAAGCGGACTATGGCATGGGCGAGTTCGTGCCGGAGATGAATCAGGCGGCGGCGCGAGTTGCTCGCGAGGCAGCGGATGCATGCAAGGAGCGCCGTGTGTTTGTCGCAGGCGCAATCGGACCGCTCAACCGGACACTTTCCATTTCACGCGACGTAAACGATCCCGGGAAGCGGGATGTGACCTTTGCAGAGGTATCCAGCGCCTATCGCCGGCAGATCGAGCACCTGATCGAAGGCGGCGTTGACCTGCTTCTCGTCGAGACGGTCTTTGATACGCTGAATGCCAAGGCCGCACTATTTGCCATTTCCGATTACTTCGACACGACAGGCCGCCGCGTTCCGGTGATGGTTTCGGGTACGATTACCGACCTCTCCGGCCGAACACTGACCGGGCAGACCGTCGAAGCGTTTCTCAATTCGGTTTCGCATTTTCCCCTTCTTTCGATCGGTCTCAATTGTGCGCTCGGGCCCAAGGAGATGCGTCCACATATCGAAGAGCTCTCGACCAAAGCGCCTTACTTCGTCAGCACGTATCCCAACGCCGGATTGCCCGATCCACTCTCACCGACCGGCTTCCCAGAAACTCCCGAGACTCTTGCGCCGCAGCTCCGGGACTGGGCCGAGCAGGGGTGGCTCAATATTCTCGGAGGTTGCTGTGGAACGACACCCGAGCATATTCGCGCTCTTGTCGAGTCCGTGCGGAGTCTCGCGCCGCGGCGCATGCCCGAGCGGGTTCGCACGCTGCGACTGAGCGGATTGGAAGCTTTCACCGCCCGTCCGGAAATTCCCTTCATCAATATTGGAGAACGGACGAATGTCACGGGCTCTCCGCGGTTTTCCAAATTGATCCTGGCTGGCAACTACGACGAAGCGCTCGCCGTGGCCCGCCAGCAGGTCGAGGCGGGCGCCCAAGTCATCGACGTCAACATGGACGAAGGGATGCTCGATGGCGTTGAGGCGATGACAAAATTTCTGAATCTCATCGCGAGCGAGCCCGACATTTCCCGGGTGCCCGTGATGATCGATTCCTCCAAATGGTCGGTGATCGAAGCCGGCTTGCGTTGCGTTCAGGGCAAGGGGATCGTCAATTCGATCTCCCTAAAGGCGGGAGAGGACGATTTCAAGCGCCATGCGCGCCTGGTCCATCGCTATGGTGCTGCAGTTATTGTCATGGCCTTTGACGAACGCGGACAGGCAGACACCTACGAGCGAAAGATCGAGATCTGCGAACGCGCGTACCGCATCCTGACGGCAGAGGTTGGATTTCCTGCCGAGGATATTATCTTTGATCCCAATATCCTCACTGTCGCGACGGGGATTGAGGAGCACAACGACTATGCTAAGGCCTTTATTGAGGCCACGCGCTGGATCAAGGAGAACCTTCCCCATGCCCGGGTCAGCGGCGGAATCAGCAACATTTCGTTCTCCTTCCGCGGCAACAATCCCATCCGTGAGGCCATGCATTCTGCGTTCCTCCTGCACGCCATCGAGGCCGGTCTCGACATGGGGATCGTCA
>DATDAX010000130.1:0-5318 GCA_036525175.1 Terrimicrobiaceae bacterium
TTATAGAAACAAAAGTATCATGAAGATCCTCCTTTCGTTCCTTCTTGTTGTGACGGCAACGGCTGTTCGTGCTGAGAAAGCCAACGACAAGAGCCCGCTGGTGACCACGGAATGGCTTTCCAAGAATCTCGAGAATCCGAAGGTTCGCGTTGTCGAAGTCAGCGTTGAACCGGGTGTGTATGAGCAGGGACACATTCCTGGTGCGGCGAATGTGAAATGGCATACGGATTTGGTAGACAATCCCCGGCGCGACATCGTTTCCAAGGAGCAATTCGAGGCGCTGGCTTCGAGACTTGGTCTGACACCCGAAACCGAGGTCATCCTCTACGGTGACAACAACAATTGGTTTGCTGCGTGGGGCGTCTGGATTTTCAAGCTCTACGGGCATGACAACGTTAAGCTGGTTGATGGCGGCCGGAAGAAGTGGGAGCTCGAGAAGCGGCCGCTTGATACTGCGGCGCCAAGCATCAAGGCCACAAAGTACGCGGTGAATGAGGAGAACAAGAACCTTCGTGCGCGCCTGCCGGATGTGGTGGCTATTGCGGAAGGCAAGAACAAGGCAACGCTGCTGGATATTCGCTCTCCCGACGAATACTCCGGCAAGGTTATCGCCCCTCCGGGAATCCAGGAACTCGCCGTGCGGGCGGGTCACGTCCCTGGCGCAATCAACGTGCCCTGGAAGACCGCTGTTAATGACGCGGATGGAACCTTCAAGAGTCCTGAGGAACTGAAGAAACTCTACGCCGAGAAGGGGGTGGACGGCTCGCAGCCGGTGGTTGTCTATTGCCGAATCGGCGAGCGCTCCGCACACAGTTGGTTCGTGTTGAGCGAGTTGCTGGGCTACGATGCGAAGCAATATGACGGTTCCTGGACAGAATATGGCAATGCCGTGGGGGTGCCCATAAAGAATCCAAGTGGCACTGTCTGGACAGGCAAATAGCACAGAGGAGAGGGCGCGGGACGTCGCGGATGCGCCGCGATTCCGGCCTGTTGCAGTCGTGGCGGGCGCGGTAATCGTTGCTGCGGTCGTCCTCGCCGGCTATGGAATCTTCGCGGCGATGGGACGTGAGGCGGCGTTCTCCTGGATAGCGGGCGGGGTGTTTGGGTGGGTGCTGCAGCGGACGCGTTTTTGTTTTCTCTGCAACTTGCGCGACTTTCTCGAGCGGCGCGAGCCAGCCGGTGCCTTGGCCATTCTCCTGGCGCTTGCCGTGGGACTCATCGGCTATCACGTTGTAACCGGCGCATGGATTGTGGACGCTTTCGCGGGGCACCTTCCGCCCAAGGCGCACATTGCACCGGTGGGTTGGAACCTTGTCCTGGGCGGACTGGCCTTCGGAGCGGGAATGGGCGTCAGCGGTTCCTGCATCAGTGCCCACCTCTACCGGCTCGGAGAAGGGTCTTTCGTCTGTTTGTTTGCGCTCATCGGTGGCATCCTGGGGTTCCTTGTGGGCTTCCTCACCTGGAATCCCATTTACCTAGCCCTCGTTAGCGGGCAGCCGGTTATCTGGCTGCCTGCGACGTTCGGCTTCGGCGGCTCGTTGCTGCTGCAGTTGGGTGTGCTCGGGTTGTTGTTCTTGGCTGTAAGCACGTTGGCGCGGCACGCTCCAGCACCGACGGATGCCGGGGAGTCCATGGTGCGGAAGGTTCTTTTCAAGCGATGGCCCGCGTGGGTAGGTGGATTGATCATCGGCCTTCTCGCCGCCGCCGTCCTGCTGCGCACCGAGCCACTCGGGGTGACTTCCGAGTTGACTCGCGCTGCGCGATTTCTTGGCAACCACTTCTCACTGCTTCCTGAGAGGATGGAAGGGCTTGATACGATCCGTGGCTGTGCGTCACGTCCCGCAGAGGGCTTGTTTTCGAGGGGATTTCTTTTCATCTCCGCACTTGTGCTTGGTTCGT
The DNA here is from genome assembly GCA_036525175.1 of Terrimicrobiaceae bacterium. Taxonomy (GTDB): domain Bacteria; phylum Verrucomicrobiota; class Verrucomicrobiia; order Chthoniobacterales; family Terrimicrobiaceae; genus DASTFP01. Next base: position 1,900 of record DATDAX010000130.1, read on the forward strand.
TGGGGTCGGCCCTTATGTCGAACGAGTTTGAATGGGAGAGGCCCTCGTTTTCAGGGGCTTTTCTGGCGCTCGCCGGAGGCGTGCTCCTTGGCTGGGGCGCAATGGTTTCCTTTGGCTGCACAGTCGGAACGCTGCTTTCCGGGATCCACGCTTCCTCGCTTTCAGGATGGCTCTTCGGTGTGGCAGTCGTCGGAGGGATTCTCTTAGGATTGCCGGTCCGGCGTCGATTCCTTAAGGGCTAGCCGCGGTGACGGGAGCGTCTTTCGATGTTCGAACGGTATTGTCTGGAGACCTTTCAAATCCCTATTCACCCGAATTTTTGCCAGACTTTTCTGCCGATTTGACCAAGCTTGCGATCATGAGTTTCGATCCCAAGCAGCCTTACAACGCTCTGCCGCTGCTTCCCCCAGCCTGTGATTTGGAGACCAAGCGTGTCCTGAAGAGATGTGTTGCTGCGAACAAGGCCCTTGCCGAACTCAAGGGAGCTGGCGACCTGATTCCTAATCAGGCAATCTTGATCAACGCCATCCCGCTCCAGGAAGCCAAACTCAGCTCCGAGATCGAAAACATCGTAACGACGCAGGATGCCTTGTTCCAGGCCGCCCTTGATGAAAGCCGGAACACAGATTTTGCGACCAAGGAAGTGTTGCGCTATCGGACGGCCCTGCGGCGGGGAAGCGAGGCCCTGCAAGCTGCTCCGCTTCGCATGGACCTGCTCGAAGAACTTTGCGGAATTTTGCGCGATGAGAAGGTTACGTTCCGCTCGGAGGACAGCGTTTATATCGGGAATCCATCCTCGCGCACGATCACTTACACGCCTCCGACCGGGGGCGGTGTCGTACGGGAGATGCTCCGCAACCTCGAGGAATTTCTTCTGGCTGACGATGAACTCGATCCTTTGGTGCGCATGGCGGTGACGCACTATCAATTTGAGGCCATTCACCCATTCACCGACGGCAATGGCCGCACAGGGCGCATCCTCAATATCCTCTTCCTGCTTCATTCGGGTTTGCTTCGCATCCCCGTGCTCTACCTGAGCCGCCACCTCATCCAAAACAAGCTGGAATACTATCGATTGCTGCGCGGCGTTACCGAACGCGCGGAATGGGAAGAATGGCTGCTTTTCATGCTCGCCGGTGTCGAAGAAACCGCCGACTGGACGACCGGTCGCATCGTGGCAATCCGCGACCTCTTCGACCAGACGCTCGCCCGATGCCGCTCCGGTCTGCCATCAAAGGTCTACTCAAAGGAGCTCGTCGAACTCATATTCACCCAGCCTTACTGCAAGATCCAATTCCTAGTGGAGGCTGGAATCGCCAAACGGCAGACCGCTTCGGAATACCTCAAGGAACTGGAGAACATCGGCATTCTGACTGCCGAGAAACAGGGCCGGGAAGTTCTCTACAAACATCCGGCGCTCCTAGCAGTGCTCGCCGCGTGATGTGTCGACACGAGAAACACAAAACGAAAATATGTCGAAATATAATGCTCTTATCGACATATCTTAGAATCGTGTCGATGCCCTCGACAGATCGAATCCCACGTGTCGAGATGAGAATCCGCGTTCGACACATAAAACTGTAGCGCCGGGTGTCCCCATCGGCGAATCCGCTTCCAGCAACGCGATTACTGCCATCCTGGACCGTTTTTTGTCGCATATGCGACAAAAAACTGGGCAAGTCGAGCGATGAGTTTGCGGCAAGTTTCTCGGGACACTTCGAGCCCTTTTTGCAGATTTCCAGCGAATCGCTCCTTTAAAATTCGAAGCTTCGCACCTTGACGGCCGTGCGCGAGCCGAAGCCTTCCTGTTCGGATTCGCGGTAGATCGTTCCGCCGGAGTCAAGCAAGCCGTAGACGAGAGGTTTCCGTTGCAGCCAGAGCCACCGATTACACACAACAAGAATACGATCCAACCAGCGAATTCCTTGTGCATCCCCGTTCATCCTAACTTTCTTTCCGTTTGACGCATGTTTCCCTCCGGTCTTCGCAGCAAAAAGAGCGTTTGCTCGCGGGCCGGAAGCCAGTCGGGAGCGGAGCGCACCGCAGTACGGCCGAATGCTTCTCGAAGAGCTTGTCTGCGCCTAACGAAGCAGATGGCAAACGCGGTCTGGGCTAAAGGATTCCCTCGGCGCGCGATTGCCGCATGGCGTGTGAAAGACTCAAAATCAACGCCATGCTTTCCTGCGCCTGCTGCTCCGCGCTCAACGCTCCGGGAAGGCCGATGATGATCTCGGCGGGCTGTCGACGATCCGGATCGGGGATCGGTGTGAATGTGCGGCTGTACGTGGGGCGAACCGGATTCGCCCTCCACCTGAAAAGAGGACTGGTCGAAGCATAGCGCTTGAGGGCGTCAGAAAGGGCCACCTTCTGTTCCTCCTCCGCCAGCCAGGCCTCCACATCGGCATCAAGCGCACGCGAGTTCTGCCGCAAAAGAAAAATCGCGTCATAGTCGTAGCGTTCCAGCTCGCGCTCGAGCACCTGGACGTGACCGCACTGAGAATTCTCCCAGCAGCGCATCCCATCAATCTGCTGCTTGCTCGTGAGGAAGACGGTCTGGCGATGGGCCTCAAGGTTGGCCACGGGATAGGCGGTGATTTCGATGCCGGCCGCGAGACGTAGACGCGATTCCAAGGCGACCAGAAGACGTGCGATTGCGTAAGGTGTGATGATCTCCGTGCCGACCCATCCCCCAACCACCAGCACGCGCAAGGGCTCCCTGTCGGTTTGAGTGCCACATACGTGGAAATACGGAATCATCTCGCTCCGAACGCCGGCTTGAGGCGCGCCATAACCGACTATGAGCGACGAGGATCGTGCCGACAGCTCCAGCAATGGGGCTATCAAATCCTGCACATCTTGCCGCCCGGAATTGAAACGATCGGTAATCTGACTGTCGGCAACGTAGTCCATTAAGACCTCCTTTTTGGTGTCCGGCAACCAAACATTGGAAGGTCATTTATTGCAACGGATAATGCGAGAAAATGGCGAATATTTTTCGCCCTTTCACGAGGCTTTCACGCGCTCTGTCGGAGGGGAGTCTTTCTGCTCGCAGATCCGTGATTTTTGGGGCAAGAACCGGCGCCCGCGCAGCCTTGCAGACGCCGGTGACTCTCCGAAATTCGAGTGCGAACAGCTGTAATGTCCTAGAAGATCAATCCCAGCTGGAATCCCAGGACGGTCGCGTTTTCGACGAGCCCGGTGCCATTCGGTCGGATGATGTACTGAAGCACCGGCTGAGCGTAGAACCACTTGTTGACCTGGATGCGATAATCAAACTCGAGAACCGCCTCGTAGACCTGGGTCGTCCGTCCCCTTTGTTCGTCGGCGATTTGCTTGTAGTAGCTGTAATTGCCGTATGCAAAGGCTACTCCCAGTTGGTCCTGATCGCGGCCGGGAATGAGTCCCTTGTAGACAAGGCC
>DATDAX010000131.1:0-5620 GCA_036525175.1 Terrimicrobiaceae bacterium
TGAGTGCCGAAACCACTCATCGCGATACCGAAAGGCTTTGATTTCAGCTGGCGAATCAATTGCCATCCATCTCCATCCGGAAGGCCGATATCGCTGATCAGGACGTCAAACTTCGATGACGACAGCGCCTTGATCGCCGAGACCATGTCCCGCGCGCCGCTGACCTCATGCCCCTGTATCTCGAGATACCTTGCCAGGTATTTCAGGGTATCCTCGTGGTTTTCGACGAGGAGAATCTTTAGGTGGCAGGGAGGCGACTTCATTACCGGAGCTTAACGAACTATCGCAAGCCCAACGGTAAATGTCGCGCCCTGATTCCTGCCTTTGCTCCGTGCGGTGAGGGTTCCATGGTGGGCCTCCATCGTGGCCTTGGAGATCGCAAGTCCCAAGCCGAGTCCTCCAAATTGTCGCACAGAGCCAGGCTCCCCCTGTTCGAAGGGATTAAAGATGCGGGACATGACCTCCGGGACAATCCCAACGCCCGTATCCGATACCGCGACAAAAATTTGCGAATCCTTGTTATACGATTGAATAAAAATCTCCCCGCCTTCGCCCGTAAACTTGACGGCATTTTTAACTAAGTTCCAGAAGACTTGTTGAAGGCGTGCGAAGTCGCCGTTAACGCGAGAGTTTTGTGCTGCCAGATTGGAATGGACGCGTTGTTTTTTGGTTTCGATATCGGAGCGGCATGTTTCCATGGCCTGCTCCAATGCGACGTGGAGGTCCACAGGTTCGAGGTAGAGTTGGACCTTGTTGCGCGTGATTCGGGTGAGGTCGAGGAGATCCTCTATCAGACGCGCCTCTATCTTGATGTTGCGCTGGATCATGTTGAGGGCTTCGCGCACGTCGGCGGGGAGACTTTTCTGGACTCCGATGGCCGACACAGCCATCAGCACCGGCGTGAGAGGCGTCCGTAACTCATGGCTTAGGACGGCGAGAAATTGATCCTTGGCGTGCGCGGCCGCCTCAGCCTGTTCGCGCGCCAGTTCGGCTGCGGCGAGGGCAGCGCGAAGTTCCTCCTGATTTGCCCGAAGCCGCACCTCAGATTTCTTTCGTTCGGTGATGTCACGCATTACACCAATCATCCGGACGGGGCGGCCGGTTTGTTCATCGTAGTAGGCCCGGCCATGACCAGACAGCCAGCGGATCGATCCGTCATTGCCGGTTGAGCGAAACTCCGCTTCGAAATCCATGCGCTGTTCCTTCGCGCGCTCCAGAGCCCTCATCACGATGTCACGATCCTCGGGGTGAATATGATTTATGAAAAGTTCAAAGGAACCCTCCTGGATTTCTGGCGGAATTCCCAGCATCCGATTGTGTTCGGGTGACCACTTCACGGTCTTTCCGATATCCCAGTCCCAGAAGCCGAGACCGGCCGCTTCCATGGCCAGGCGACCGCGCCCTTCGCTTTCCCGCAAATCGAACTGCGCGCGCTTCAGGTCATCGACGTCGGTGTTGGATCCGACCCACATGCTGACTGTGCCATCCGAGCGTCGCATCGGCTGCGCGCGACTGAGGTGCCAGCGATAGGCGCCATCGGCCCGTCGAAAGCGGTGCTCGAATTCGAAGGGAGCCCCCGTTCGTATCGCATGGCTCCATCGATTCACCTTCTCTTCGAGATCATCGGGATGGACGAACCCGCGCCAGCCGAGACGCAGAACTTCCTGAAGAGACACGCCTGTGTAAGCTGACCATCGGTCGTTGAGATAGTCGATCTCGCCGTCCGGCGTTGCGGTGAAGATCTTTTCCGGCAAGGCATCGCCTAGAAATCGGAAGCGTTGGACACTCTCAGCAGCCAGCATCTGGGCCTGCTTTCGTTCGGTGATGTCGATCGTAACTCCTCTCATGAACAAAGGGCTTGCCGAGTCGCGGGAATACGATCCTTTCCCGATGATGGCAATCCAGCGGACAGTGTGGTCCGGCCAGACGCATCGAAATTCAAGGCTGCAGGTCGTGCGATTTCGCAAGCTGTCCTGCGTGACGCGGTCGACATGTTCACGGTCGTCCGGATGGACGGCGGCGAGGAAACGCTGATACGTCATCTTTGTTTCACTAGGAATCCCGAACATCCGTTTGCAACGGTCCGACCAATGCAGTTTATCGTTCCGAAGGTTCCAGTCCCACGTACCTAGATCGGCCCCTTCGACGGCAAGCTGGAGCCTTTCTTTGCTGTCTCGCAGGGCAGCTTCATCGCGATCACGCTCGATGGCGATGCTCGCCAAGTGAGCAGCAGTTTCGCTGAGTTCAGGGTAGGATCGCCGTCCGTCGGATCGCCGGAAGTAAACTGCAAACGTCCCGATGATTCTTCCCGTAGAATCCATGATTGGACTGGACTGGCACCTTTGGAACCCATGCTCCAGACAGTTATCGCGCCATGGGGTGCCGATCCATCGCGTATCCGCAGCGATATTTTCAACGGTGATGGTTTCTCTTTTGCAGGCAGCGGACGCGCATGGTCCAGCGGCTGATTCCTTGAGATCGACACCCAGTAGCGAACGGCTGAAACTTGTCGGCAGGTTTGGTCCAAAACTGCCCGTCACAATCCCGTGATTGGGATCCACAACACAAATCCCACATCGAATTTCGCCTCCCTCGCTTTCTATCATAAGGGCAAGTCGCTCAAGAGTTTCGGGCAACGGTATGCCCCTGGCTATGCGCTCCAGAATGTCAGCCTGGCGTCGCAATCCCTGTAGATGAGAGGTCTGGTTGTCGCTTGGCATCGACATTGCCGCAAGATCGAGTCCGTCCCGTACTAATCGCCTCCCAACTGCCCCATGCGTGTGTCTTTCCCGGCCCCTCCATCAGGAGATTCCTGAGTCCGCTGCGCTACGAGGGTCGATCGCGCGAGAATCAAAGGAACCGATGGTGTGACTGGCAGCGATATCTACGGAAGGAAATAAAATGGCTAAAAAGAATGCAAGGAAGTCCGCTCGGAAACTAAGCAGGCACGCTGGAGAGCTGGCATGCGAGGAACCGAAGCCTTTACAAGAAGAAAGCACGGTCGAGGAGGCCGGTGAAACAATGAGGTCGCTCCACACGGAAACCTATCCAGTTGCGGCAGGCGACCAGCTGGTGGGAACCGTGAAGGGCAAGTATCCTGAACGCAAAGCTGCCGGCTATGGGCACGATCCCGCAACGACTAACGTTCGAGGCAGCATGATCAAGAAGCTTTACTATTGCTTCGAGGATCAGTCACTCGAGGAGGCGCGCGAAATCATGCGCCGCAATCATCTTCAGCACTTGCCCGTCGTGGATCAAGGCCTTCGCATTATCGGCATCCTGGTCCTCAACGACGTGGAAGACGAGAACGTCCAGGCGGACGCGTAGCTGCGCTCGCGTTCCGCCGCGTCGCGACGCTTCAGGACGCGGGAGGACCCGACGGAGAATCCAGGAGAGGCTCACGCTCTTCGCTCGTCGGCCAGGAGTCACCGCGATTCTGCTTCACAAGCTCGAAGAGCTTCACCGCACCGAAGATCAGGATGAGTGGCTTCAGGGAAAACAGCAAAAGCCTCACCAATATTCCCAGGATGAACCCGAGCGGAAAAAAGCGAAGAAGGTAGCCGACCGACGCTCCAAGCGCGACTGCAGCTAGAGGCGACGAGCGGACCTTGTCTTCAAAATCTTGAAGGCATTCAGTAGCTGACCCGCTAAAATTTTGGAATGTCTGTTTGATCGAGGATTCGAGCGACGAGTTTTCAGGGTTCATAAATTACCACCATTTCAATTTCTTGCCGACTTGATGAGCCTGCTCAAGAAAGGCTTCCTGGCACCACTGTACAGAGGGTTTTTTCGGATGAGGAATCTTTTCCGCGAGATGCGGGAGTTTTTCGGCGAGCTGGGGGAGTTTTTCGGCGAGCTGGGGGAGTTTTTCTGTGAGCTGAGCGTATGCGGTTTCGAGCCACTCCTTTGCCGCTTGCACCGAGTCTTTCTGAGGCCGCTGGCGACGGCTCAAGAGTGCGCCGACAAGCGCTCCGATCACGAGCGCGAGGAAGACAGCAGGAAGGTACGTCGTGCGGCGCCTCTGAGATCTCCATGCTTCCTCTGCGGACTCATAGTCGGGATAGTTTTCGGACGATACTGGATCGGGTCCGTATTCGGATGGCGTGTATGACATAATATTGTTCCTCTTTCGGCTGCCGGGTCGGCTTTGGTTGTTTCTTTTGAAGTATATTATGACATCCCCTTGTGGCAATTCCAACGATTCACCTGAATGTTTTCGCCAGCAGACTCTCAAAACTCCCAGGATGGTCGGATTCGATCCTGTTTGATTTGGTATTGTTTATACAGCCTCGTTGCTCTGGTCATCATTTTCGCGTCCCCGGAGGCATTCGGTCAGGCGACGCCGAAAGAGTCGAAGTCGAAGGTTGCAAGTCAGACGAATTCATCGACCGCAAGCAAGGCAAAATCGAAAACTTCAAGCGAGACGAAATCACAGACCCGAGGAAAGACAGAATCGGAAAGATCCAGTCAGGCGAGGTCACAGACCACGAACAAAGAGAAATCAGGGGGAGCCAGTCAGGCAAAGTCACAGACCGCAAACGAGGACAAATCTGAGGAGTCCAATCAGGCAAAGCCTCAAACCGCCAACAAGGAGAAATCCGCAGGGTCGGGCGAGCCGAAATCAGAAGCGTCGAGCGAGAAGGTTCCGGCAAGTCCGTCGCCTTCACCAGCCACAGCGGAGGTGTCCTCTCTCAAGCCGGAGGATCTACGCGGCTTTTACAACAACCCGCCGGAAGTTCAGGAGCTTTTGACGGCGGCGCTGGAACTTACGCAACGCAGCCTCGGATATCTCTATGGTTCGGCGGATCCTGAACGCGGCGGAATGGACTGCTCGGGTACCATCTATTTTCTTCTTCAGAAGATGGGAGTCACCGACGTCCCGAGATCGGCCAGCCAGCAATATGTCTGGGTGCGAAAGTCCGACGCTTTTCGTCCAGTGGTCAGCACGCGCCTGGACAGTTTTGAGCTGGACGCGCTGCGACCGGGAAACCTCTTGTTCTGGACTGGAACGTATTCGACAGAGGTCGACCCGCCTGTAACGCACACGATGATCTACCTTGGCAAAGCGCGATCCGATGGACGTCCCCTCATGGTTGGGGCGAGCGACGGGCGAACATTCCGTGGCGACAAGAAGTCCGGCGTGAGCGTTTTCGATTTTGTCATCCCAAAGCCCGATGGCAGAAACCCGATGAGCCGCTTTATCGGCTACGGAGACATTCCCCGGTGATTCGGGTCGATTTCCTCACATGTGCGCCTCATTGCGATGGATGCGCCACGAGGTCGGGCAGGCGCTGGCGAACAAGTCTGAGCCTTCCCACAGGCGCTGCGCGCCGACGTAGGCAGACGGGTTGTCCACGCATCGGCAACCTGCAGGCAACGGGTCGATGAGCTTTGCGTTTCCGCCGCCCAGGATTGTTTCATCCGGTTTGATGACGTTCTGCAGGATTTCGACAGCCTCGACGACGGCTTCTGTCCAAAGCTCCTGTCCATCGCTCTTGAGGGCCGCCTTGGACACGCGGTCCATCAAGCGCGCCTTTCGCGTGAGCTTGATCAGGCCGACCTCAATGGGAACAACGACATCGTCGACAATCACCGTGGCTCCGATGCTCGTTCCGAATCC
>DATDAX010000132.1:0-15789 GCA_036525175.1 Terrimicrobiaceae bacterium
GCAGCGCAGCGCAGTCCGCAGGACAAGTGGCCAACCATCCTTTTTTTGCATGGGCTTGGCGAGTCGGGAGATGACGCGTCCGCCGTCTTGAAAGAAGGGCTTCCTCGCCATGTGACTCAGCACCCTGATTTTCCCTTTATAGTCGTTGCACCTCAATGTCCATGGAATACCTGGTGGCCGGAACTGGCTGACTACCTCGACCAGTTGCTCCTTCACTGTGAAACGACTCTCCCTATCGATAAGCAGCGCCTGTATCTATCCGGCATAAGCATGGGCGGTTTTGGCTCGTGGTATCTTGGCACACTCTGGCCGGGGCGCTTCGCCGCAGTCGCGCCGATCTGTGGCGGTGGGCTGGTCTTTCATGGTTTTCCAAAGAGGGTCGAAAGATTGAAAGATACGCCGGTATGGGCCTTTCACGGTGCAAAGGATGACATTATTCCGCTCGCTGAAACTCAGATACTGGTCGATGCCCTCACGAAGTGTGGTGGTACTGTCGACCTCACTGTTTATCCGAACGCGGGTCACGATTCGTGGACTGAAACGTATGATAACCCTGAATTGTACTCCTGGTTTCTAAGCCACAGGGCTGGAGAGTTGCGCAGTCGACCTCGAAACGAGGATGCAATATTCCTAACAAATATCAAATGACGCGATCGATCAACAATAGGCCGCACGCCGAATCGACTGCGCTCCAGACGCCGCTGGAGAGTGGTTCTTGGTAAAAAACTTCCGAAACGCTCGGGCGAAGACGTTCGTTGATTTTGTAGCGGCGTTCTCCGCATTGGGGCTCCCTCTAGGCACGCTGATCGTGCGCGCGGAGGATCCAGCTCCATGGGATGGCGCCATGACTTAGGATCCAATCGTTGAACTGCTTCAGCGTCCAGCCTTCGCGATCGACGAAGCGGTGATGCAGCTTTTGGACCTCGATGCGACCCAGCAGGTAGCTCATCGGAACCGTCGGAGAGCTCGTATACCAGTTGACGTCGCCTGCCGCTCGCGTCCGCGTAAAGCCCACTCCCTTGACCAGCATCTTGCTTGCACCCTCGTAGCTTAAGGAGCCGCCGTGCAGGCCGCAATCAATGACAATGCGGTGGGCGCGCCAGAGAGCATCGTGGATCTGCTGCAGGCGGGCATAAGGACCCTCGATCAAGCCGCGTTCGACGGCGAGCTGTTCGCACCACATCGTCCAGCCTTCGTAATAAATAGAGTGTCCCGCCAGGCGCCGAAGTTTGCTCGGGTGACGGTTTTGAATTGCAAATTGGAGATGGTGGCCTGGGTAGGCTTCATGGGCGCTCGTAAGCTCCAGGCCAAAATGCTGCCGAATCTCGGCCAGTTTCTTCTTCGGGGCGGCCGTACCGAGGCTGAGATCGTTGACCCAAAAGATCCCCTCTTGTTTTTCGGAGAACGGCGGCGGAGCGTTGTAGGCCGCGGTCGGAAAATGGTGCCGCAAGAAGGGCGGTGCAGGAAGAACTTTCAGCGATTCGCCATGCGGGAGAGTCGCAATTCCCAGCTCCGCCAGTCTGTTTTTGATGGCGAATGTGGCGACGCGGTATTCTTCGATCAGCGGACGCTCGGGCGTCCACTGTGCGGCGGCTTCCTCAAGGATGCTTTGAGTGTCCTTGCTGCCATGGCGCGCGGCTTCGCGTTCGAGAAGATAGTGCATTTGGCTCACGAGCCGTTCGCCGTTCGCCAGCGCCTCGGGAAGCGTCCAATCAAACCCGAGCCGCTCGCGCATGAGAAACTCGAAGTTTGCACGGCCCACGCTGTAGCCGCGCGCATCTCCCGGCGGTTTCCGCGCGATGACGTCTGCGTATCGCATGAATGCTGTGGCGGCCGAGGCTAAGAGACGCTTTGTGCGCGCAGGGGAGCGCGAGTGCTGGAGGAGCTCGGTCTCGATCTCATTGAGAAACCCCACCGCACCCTCGCAGGAACGCCTCGCCAGACTCGTCCAGAGCGGAACGGGATTCTTCACGCAGGCCGCGCCAGAAGCCAGGTAATCTGTCAACCGGCCCAGCCGCGATTCAATGGCCGGCAACATGGCTTCCAGACAATCGGTATGCCGGATGACGAGGTCGAAAATGGCGTCCACCGCGGTATCGCAGTGGATCTGTGGGTTATTGCGCCAACGTTGGAGATCCCGGGCACCAAGCAGGTCCGTGCGAAGCATGGCCAGGAACGTGCGTCGGTCGAGCCAGTCATCACCGGAGAAGGAGGCGTCGGGTAATTTCTCGACCGCGGCCAGCGTCCGCTCGACCAGTCGAATTTGCGCGCGATGAGCAGGTTCATCGTTACGACCAAGACGCGCATTGAATTCATCAAGTCCGAGCCTGCTCGCCGACTCGGGAAACCGCTCGTGCGTCTCATCGAAAAAACGGTCAACGATTCCGCGAAAGGTGCGCACGTTCGCATCGTCGACGGCCGTGAGAAACCTGCGTGCGGATGGGATACTCACCGCGAAGAGGACGAAATGATCTTGCCGTCACTGTCCACCGGTCCAAGTGCGACGGATTCGATGCTGTTGGCAAGGTCACACATTTTCTTCACCTCGGACTCTGTGGGCGTTCGGCCTTGAGCTTCCGCTGCGAGATCCCGGAGGTGCTTGATCTTGGAGGTGATGGTGGAGACAAATTCCGTCTTCTTCAGTCGGGGGTGCAGCGTATCGAGGCGATCGATGTAGTAGTCCATGATTTCGACGCGTCCGAGAATCAGGGCCTTCTCCGGTGTATAGCTTTGCGAGCAGCTGTTTACGGCGAGCTGAAATCCTCGAATCCAGCCGCCAAGACTGATCATGTGGGACATCTGCTCGTCGTGAAGGTCGATCATAGATTTTTCTACATCGGCCTGAGTACGAATAAGTTCCTCGCGCATCGCCTGCCAATCGCCTTTGTCGCTGTGTTCAAAGAGGCTTTTGCTTCGCTTTGTGAGGCGGTCACCGACTCCAAGCGCACGCGACTGCCGGATCAGCGCGCGTCCGATATCCTGAATATCCTGGGATCGTTCGGCGATCGTGAGCATGAATCCGTCCGCAACGAGCGCGCCAAAGTGCAGCGACGTCTGAAGCCGGTTGTCGAAAACAGCATCTCGCGGATTGGCTCCGATGACGTCGAGGGGTATTGGAGTAAAGCTACTGAAATCCTTCAGAATCTGCGCGATCGAAGGGGCTGTGATATCGTTTACGCCCAACTCCTCGCGCATGTGATCTTCCGAGGCCGCTTCAAGCTCCTTGTCGGTTTCTTGTTGATCCTGTTGGCCGAACGACGCCGTCACGCAGCCTATCGCTAGGAAAAACAGAAATTGGCGCGAGATCATCTGGCCGGACTCATTACTCAATTTCCCAGTCGAGGCAAAGAACTTGTCGCGGGGAAGCGGGCTGAAGATATTGGCGGCATGACAGTAGGCATACCCAGGGAAATCAAGGAACAGGAGTTTCGCGTGGCATTGCTGCCCGCGGCTGTCAACCAACTCGTCAAGCGCGGGCATCATGTTGTCGTAGAGACCAATGCGGGGGCGGGGATTGGTTTTTACGACGGCGACTATCAAGCGGCTGGTGCAAAGGTCGTCCCCACGCACGAAGAAGTTTTTGCCGCGGCCGATCTGATTGTGAAGGTCAAGGAACCGCTTGCGTCGGAGTGCGCTCGGCTCCGCAAGGGACAGATCCTCTTCACATACCTTCATCTCGCGGCGAACAGGCCTCTCACGGAATGCCTCCTGGCGACCGGGGCAAACTGCATCGCGTACGAAACAGTCGAGACTGACCGCCGGCTGCCGCTCCTCGAGCCAATGAGCGAAATCGCAGGCCGGATGTCTGTCCTGGTAGGAGGGTATTTCCTTGCCAAACACAATGGAGGAAAGGGCGTGCTTCTTGGTGGTGTTCCTGGAGTGCTTCCCGGACGCGTCGTCGTCCTCGGCGGCGGCACCAGCGGAATTAATGCGGCGCGCATGGCGACCGGACTGGGCGCGGACGTGACGATTCTCGAGGTGGACCTCGAGCGCATGCGATTTCTCGATATCACGATGCAGACCGCGCACACGCTGTATTCGAGCGAAGCCAGTCTGGTGGAGATTCTGCCAAACGTCGATCTGCTCATTTGCGCCGTGCTGGTGCCCGGTGCGAGGGCACCGAAACTCGTTTCGCGCGAGATGCTGCGAACCATGAAGCCGGGCAGCGTCCTTGTGGATATCGCCATCGACCAGGGAGGTTGCGTGGAGACCTCGCGTCCCACAACACACGATCATCCGACCTTCATCGAGGAAGGGATCATCCACTACTGCGTTTCCAACATGCCCGGCGCCTATGCTCGAACTGCGACCCAGGCACTGGCAAACGTCACCTACCCGTTCATCGAGACGCTTGCCGATTTCGGACTGTCCGAAGCCATCAAGCGCAAGCCGGCTTTGATCAGCGGCTTGAACGTGATGGCAGGCGTGCTGACCTGCAAAGCCGTAGCGGAAGCCCACGGTCTGCCGTATTCTCCTCCACTTTGACATGACTCTGGAGCAGCAAGTTCACAAAATTGGTGCAGACGCGCGCATCGCCGCGCGCGCACTCGCCGCGCTGTCGACGGAACAACGCAATGGCATCCTCCGAGCGATGGCAAACGAGTTGCTTGCGCGCACGCCACAGTTGCTTGAAGCGAACCAGAAGGACGTTTCTGGAGCGTCGGAAAATGGGCTTAACAAGGCGGCCATCGACCGCCTTCGCATTACTGAGACGCGAATCGCCGACATGGCGGAGGGTATCCGGCAGGTGGCCGATCTCGAAGATCCCGTCGGCCGAACAATCAGCGAGTGGACACGCCCGAACGGGTTGAGAATAGCAAAAGTGCGAACTCCGATCGGTGTGATTGGCATTATCTACGAATCGCGCCCAAACGTGACAAGCGACGCGGCGATACTCTGCATTAAAACGGGGAACGCGGTGATCCTGCGCGGCGGATCCGAAGCTCTGCATTCGAATCTCGCAATCGCCCAGGCTCTGCAGGCCGGAGGCGCAACCGAAGGCTTGCCGGAAAATGCAGTTCAACTCATTCCCACCAAGGACCGGAATGCCGTGGCCGTCATGGCTGGCATGAATCAATACATCGATCTCATCATTCCCCGCGGCGGCCATTCGCTCATCGAGACCGTGGTCAGTCACGCCCGAATGCCCGTGATCAAGCACTATCACGGCGTGTGCCATGTATACGTGGACAAGGCCGCGGACCTCGAGATGGCCGAGCGGATTGCCATCAATGCCAAGTGCCAGCGCCCAGGCGTCTGCAATGCGATGGAGACACTTCTCGTCCACCGAGACATCTCTCAAGCTTTCTTCAAAGAGGCAGGGCCCAAGTTCCAGGAGAGGGGCCTTGAGGTTCGCGCCGACCAAACCGCGTACTCCCAGCTCTCAGCCCTCAACTATCAGCCTCTTGTTCGCGCGGAGGAAAAGGACTGGTCCACGGAATACTTGGATACCATAATGTCGGTTCGCGTAGTCGACGATCTCAACCAGGCTATTGACCACATGGAACGCTACGGCTCCCATCACAGCGATGCAATTGTCACCAGCGACGCGCAGTCAGCGGAGAAATTTCTTAACGAAGTCGACTCTGCGACCGTCTATTGGAACGCATCGACCCGCTTCACTGATGGGGGGGAATTCGGCTTTGGTGCCGAGATCGGGATCAGCACGGATAAGCTTCATGCCCGAGGGCCCATGGGTCTGGAGGAACTCACCAGCTACAAATACGTCATTCGGGGCGACGGCCAGATTCGAGAATGAAAGCCACCCGCGTGCTCTACGAGGGTTACGTGCAAGGGGTGGGTTTCCGGTGGACTACCAAACGGCTCGCACAGGGTTATGATGTCTCCGGATGGGTGCGCAACATTCCTGACGGACGAGTGGAATTGCAAGTAAGCGGCGAGGAGGATGAGGTGTCGGCATTCCTGCGGGCAATTCGGGAGAGCACCCTTGGGGGGCACATAGGCGCGGAGCATACGACCGAAATCGAGATCCCCAATCCCTTCAAGGGCTTTCGCATCATCTAATGAGCGCTGTCGCTGTCTCCATCTCCGGGCTGACCAAGCACTATCCCGTGCCCATGCGCCGGCAAAGAGTGGTCGCCGTCAACGATCTCAGCCTGGAAATTCAGGAAGGCGAGGTCTATGGGCTCCTCGGCCCAAATGGATCGGGCAAGAGCACCACTCTGAAGGTCCTCCTGGGCCTCGCCAGTCCGACTCGAGGAAAGACCACGATCTTCGGGGTCGACAGCCGCGATTATCGCAGCCATCGAAGCGTCGGCTTCCTGCCCGAAAATCCCTATTTTTACAAGTTTCTTACCGCAGACGAGACCCTGCGATTCTATGGCAAACTCTGCGCGCTCCGCGGCGGACAGCTCGATGCAAGAATCGCTGAGCTTCTGTCGCTCGTCGGCCTCGAAGAAGCCAAACACCGGCGAGTGGGCGGCTATTCGAAGGGGATGCTCCAGCGTATAGGTCTCGCGCAGGCACTCGTCCAGGACCCGCGTCTGATCGTGCTTGACGAGCCAACCGCCGGCGTGGATCCGGCCGGCTCGCATCAAATTCGGGACCTGATCCTTGAACTCAAGAAGCGTGGCAAAACCATTCTGCTCACGTCACACCTGCTCGGAGAAGCGCAAGAAGTCTGCGACCGGGTTGGCATCATGTCGCGAGGATCAATGGTTCGTGAAGGGAGCCTCGCCGAGCTTATCAGCATCGAGAACCAGACGGAATACATCGTCCAGAACGCGCCAGTCGATCTCGCGGAGAGGATCGCCGCACTTGCGGACGCGTCGGGGGCGAAGTTGCTGGAAGCGCGAAAGGCACGCCTGACCTTGGAGCGCGTTTTTCTCGACGCGACCCGGCAACCCAAATGAAGAAAGCGGATCGATCACAACCTTGCCCGGCTGCAAGGACGGCCTTAGCTACCCTGTGAACTACTTCATCACTGGCACGGACACCGCGGTGGGAAAGACCTACTTCACCGCTCTGCTCACCAGGGGATTGCGTCGCGCGGGATTTGACACGGTGGCACTGAAGCCGATTTGCTGCGGGTCGCGCGATGATGTCGATGCGCTCTGCGCTGCCTCCGACAATGAACTCTCTGCCGACGCGGCCAATCCGATTTGGCTTAAGTCCCCGGTCGCCCCCTTCGTAGCAGCCCGCCTGGAAAATCGGGAACTGAACCTCGCGGAACTTGAAAAGTGGTTTTCCCATCATCGACGTCGGCGGTCTGTGCTTGTAGAGGGAGCCGGCGGCTGGCTGGTTCCCGTCACAGCGAAATCAACGGTGGCCGATCTTGCAGGCCTTTTCGGCCTGCCGGTCCTCCTCGTGGTAGCCAATCGTCTTGGCTGCCTGAACCACACCTTGCTCACCGTTGAAAGCATTCGCGCGCACGGCCACGAATGTCGTGGAATCGTTCTCAACTCAATGCCAGGAATTTCCGACATCGCCACGGAGACAAACAAACGCACGCTGGAAGAGATCTGCGACGTGCCAATCCTTTTCAACATCGGTCCCGAACAGCGCAGCATTGAGCTCGCCGTCGCATAAAGGAATGCGGACTTACGAATTCAGCAAACGCTCGAGCAGTTCTCTGCGGCGCCGATGTTCTTCATCACTGATCACCGAAACCAGCACGCGTCCTTCAAGCTCCGGAAGGTCGATCCAGGACCGGCAGCCGCCGTATTTCTTCTCGTTTTTCAATCGCAGTGGCGGCTCGAGCCGGTACACGCGGACGAATGCCACATGGATACCTTGCGTTTCGCTATATCGATAGCGTTCCTCGATGACGCTCTCGCGGAGCACGTGAAGCTCACGCAACCGCGCAACTTGCCCCCAATCGGTGACGAGCCCACTCCACTCGATGTGAGCCGTGTAACGCAACTCCATCTCCTCACCGGGCTCCGCAGGAACGGCGGTTTCCGGAGGCAGCGTCGTTTTTTCCAGCTGTTCGTGAAACCAGGTCGGGAACAGCAGGAATTCGTCATGCCGAAACGCAAACCCTCCTCTTCCCTCAGCGATACCTCCCTTTCGGATAATCACACTTTGCCGACCCGTCCCCAATGCTTCACAAATAACGGCCCATTCTTTGAAAGCGGCATGCATACAAAGTATAGTTCACTCCTTAGACCGCGTGTTCGTCAAAACGAATCAGGCCTGCGTTATGCTTCACCGATTTGATCTCCACGTCCATTCCTTCTTTTCCTCGGATGCCGCCAGCAGTCCTGAGGAGTTGATCGCCGCCGCGCGAGCTCGGGGACTGAGCGGCATCGCGATCACCGACCATGATACATGCGAAGTACATAACTACCTTGTTGAAAATGGCCTAGCGCGCACGGATGGCTTGCCTGCGCACGGTTTTCTTGTGGTGCCCGGCGTCGAGGTCTCGACGGCGGACGGCCACCTGCTGTGCATCGGGACCGTGCTTCCGGACATGCGCGGCAAACCCGCGCTTGACGTGATGAGCGCAATTGAAGACCGGGGCGGCGTGGCCATTCCGTCACATCCCTACGATCACTGGCGTGCCGGCATCCGCGAGGAGGTTCTCGACCAGCTCAACCTCAAGGCGATCGAAGTCTTCAACGCCGCCGCCAAAAAGGAATTCAATCAACAAGCCCTGGCATACGCGGCCGGCAGAGGTCTTTCAATGACCGCGTCCAGCGATGCACATCACGCCTCGGCCGTGGCAGTGAGCTTTACACGTTTCGAACTCGACGACCTCAATCTTGCGGACTTGCTTCGCGCCATCCGCAAAGGAGGCACTCCCGAAGGACACTATCTCTCGATGCGCGAGGCCATGAAAAAGCAATTTGGAGCCCTGCTCCGTCCGGCTAACCGCAGGCAACCCTGAAACGAGGGTTGCAAAGAGGTCAGCGGCTGCTATCGGAAAGAAATGCGTTCGTTCACCGCTTTCCTTTCCCTTTGTCTCCTCTGCACCGCCTCCTTCCTCGGCTGCAAGAAGAAGCCCCAGGCTGCGCAGGAAGTCGCACAAGCCACCCCGACTCCGACTCCCGAACCTACCCCGGAGCCGATCGACCTCAGCTCGCAAGTCATTGTGCTTTGCTACCATCGGTTCGAGGACAAACCCAAAGATAGTCTCGCCATTAAGCCCGCAGAATTTGAGGCCCAGATGCAGATTCTCAAGGACAACGGGATTACGATAATTCCCATGGCCGACTTCCTTGCCTGGCGGCGCGGAGAAAAGAGCATTCCACCGAAGTCCGCGATTATAAGTATAGATGACGGCTATATTTCAGGATACTCAGTGGCCTGGCCGATTCTGAAGAAATTTGGCTATCCCTTTACGATGTTCATCTACACCGATTACGTCAAGGGAGGCCCGAAATCCGGTGGACAATCCGTAAGCTGGCAGCAGCTGGCCGAGATGCGCGACGCCGGTGTCGATATCCAAAGCCACACTGTTTCCCACAGTTCCTTAAGCGCGAAAAAAGGGAAGAACGACGAGCAATACGCTACATGGCTCAAAAGCGAACTCGCCGGATCGAAGGAAATTCTTGAGAAAAACCTCGGCATCCAAGTGAAGGCAATCGCGTACCCTTATGGGCTCCACAATGAAGCCGTGAGGGAGGCCGTGAAGCAGGCTGGTTACGAGGCCGCCTTTACCGTATACGGCCAACGCATCGGCCATGGAGCCGACGCGACAATCATCGGACGCTACGCCATCGAGTCAACGAAACCAAAGGTCTTCGAACAGGCTGCGACTTTCACGGGTTCGGTCGAAGGCGGCGAGGGAAGAATCATGCCTGCGGCAATCACCATGGTCACCCAGCCAATGGACGGCGAGACCGTCTCCGATCCGAGTCCAGAGATCAAAGCCAATATTGCCGCGTTTGGAAACGTAGATCCGAAAAGCGTGACCATGCGCGTCAGCGGAGTCGGCTTGGTGCCCGCCAGCTACGATCCGCAGACCAAACTCGTTTCGTACAAATTGACACAGGAGCTCATCGCAGGACAAGTCACGGTGATCGTCGGCGCGACAGTCAATGGAAGGAAGACCGAGGCCCGATGGTCTTTCAACGTTGCCCCCAAAGAAGCCTCTCAGGCCGGAGCTTGAAGCCTGACCGGCGCAGGAAAGAACCGCCCAGCTCGACCCCGAAAGCGATGCGCCATCGCGATTCGCATCAGACGGCTTTTTTTTCGTGAATTCCTAGGACAATCTGCGAATCCTCTCGACGCAAAAGCAGTCTATGGAATTGCGTCGCTCGGGGGAAGACATTCAACACGGAAGTCCTTCAGGGAGGGATATTTCCTGCGACCGGCAACTTCCTTGTTGCCGTTCCAGACGGGTCAAACGACTCCGGTCGGGTTCAAGCCTTCTCGAGCTGCTTTCAGTCTCGGCAGTCATTGTCCTCATGGCAGGGCTCTTGTATTCAGCCGTTTCAAGCTTTTCGAGCTCGGCAGGTCGTCGCGGGGCAGCGAACGTGTTGATGAATACTCTCGAGCACGCCCGAATCGCCGCGCTGGAGTCAGGCCAGACCGTCTACGTGGGTTTTGCCGACGATGACTTTCCCGTCGCGGACATGCGATACAAAGCGTTTCTCGTTTTTCGTGAGACATCTGACGAGGAGCGAACGGCCGGCGCCGGAGACTATTTCCTCCTACGAAAGTGGACCAAGCTTCCGGGAAATGTCGCATTCAAGAGAGTTGCGGGCAGCCTGATCCCCGAATCGGGGGCCCAGACGTTTCCCGGACTAAACGCCATGCTGCCAAACAGCCAGCACGATGAGGCGTTTCCGTGTGTGGCATTCAACAGTTCGGGAGCGGTCGATGGCGGCGCCAGCCCCATTGAGCTGTTCCTTTTTGAAGGACACTTCGCCGCAGGTCAGGAAATCCAAACGCGAAGCGGAGGCAATCTCTTCGAGAAAATCAGCCTCTCACGATACACCGGGCGCGCCGAGTTCAATATCACCACGACGAACGCTCAATGAGATCGAGACTGACTGGCTTCTCGCTCGTTGAGGCCGCGCTGTCCCTGGCCATCGTCTCCTTTGCGATCATCGCAATCATGGGCTTGTTTCCGGTGGCCTTGCAAACCGCCCGGGAAAGCAATCGCGAGACGCGCGCAACGCTGATTGCCAGACGTATCGTCGATGAACTTCAATCACTTCCCGCAACCAACACAGGCCTGGTCAGAGGGCCCTCGGTAACCAACTCCGACTGGCATATCACGGGATTGGATCTCTCAACTCCGTCTACCAATGTTCTCGTCTATGACGAGCAGGGCGAAGGGTTGACAAACCGGGTCGCGCCGGAACTCTTCCAAAACCCTATCTCGCAACCCGACGCATATTTTGCGGCGGAGATTCGCGTGGCCCCCAACCTCCCCCGACCCGGAACCTCGCGGGTGCAAGCCACGGTGGAAGCTCCCTCGAGCGCGCCCTCGTCCCGGAGATCGAGCTTCGTCTTCGTCACTTTCATGAACCAGTAATGGAGCCCCACGAACTTTCCAATGTCTCAGACGAGCAAGGCGGTTCGTCCAGTCAGGACATCGCACGAGATCGATGCTCACGCGCATTTACGCTGATCGAGATGCTGGCCTCCATGGTGGTGCTCGCGCTCCTTGTCATCACGATGATGGCACTTGTCGAGAGTGCGACAGACCTTTGGCGGGACAATGAAGGCAGGACGGACGCCTGCCGGGAGGCGCGCGCCGCGCTGGTCATTATGGCACGCGATCTCCGCAACGCTGTCGCCGGCACGAACGTGGACTTCATGAAATTCAATCTGCAATCCGGCGCGGCGGGCACCAATCATGGCAGCAACGTCTTCTTCCTCGCGTCGCTTCCTGCTGCAGCGCAGGGCACCAACTCCAAAAGCGACGTTTGCGAGGTCGGGTATTTCCTAGCCCTCGATAGAACGTCTGCCACCACGAACCGCACGCTGAATCTTTACCGCTATTTTCGAAACAGCGATCACACGTTCTCGAACATGACAGCCGCCTCGCTGTTCACAAACGTTGCAACAGGCGCGACGGGCGAAGAATTGCTCGCCCGCAACGTCGTCGGCATGAGAATCAATCCAGTCAGCGCGAACGCGGGCGATTGGACCGCTTTTGCTCCGACTGCCGAGGCGCCACTTCCGGAGGTCGTCGAAGTTACCCTTCTCGCAATCGGCCAGGACGCCGCAAAAAAACTTGAGACTTCCGGAAGCTGGACCGACACGAACTCTCCTCTCATCAAGCAGACTGTTCAGACTCTCACGACCCGGGTCAACGTGGGGAACAGGAAATGAGACGAAGAAGACGCGATGCCGCGTCGTTGATTACAACTCTGCTCGTCATCGTGATCCTAAGCACAATACTTGTCGCGTTCATGCAGAGCATGTCGATCGACAGGCTTACGGCAAAGAGCACAAGGAACATCCTCCAAGCGGAACTTTCAGCGCGCGCCGGATTACACGCGGCAATCGGCCAGATCCTCACTGCGACAGGGACCAACAACGGGTTCGTAACCGGAAGCACGAACTATGCGCCCGGCAATGCTCCCCTCGTCGTAATCGGCCAGACCAACCTCTCAGACCCCCAACAAATCATGCCTCTTGTGTCGGCTCCTCCAGACCTCCTGGACAGTTTTCTTCAAAGCGGATGGACGAATTCCCTGACGAGCCTCTTCGCGGACCTCACAGGAACGAACAGCACCGACGTCAACGGCCGCGCGGGTGTCATCCAAAGCACCAATATTCCCTACCGCGCCCCATGGGTGGAAGTCTCAAGCGCCTCAGGCCAGCGTATCGGCCGATACGCTTTCGTCGTTCTCGATGAGGATGCGCGGGCAAATCCCTTGCTTCATACGGGATCTGGAAGCATGGCGGATCCGACGGTCTGGTACAGCGGTCCAAGCGACATCTCCCTCACGAATGCATCCGCCCAAATCCTCGCGCCGGAAGAGCAAACCAGCATACTCACGATTGGCAATCGTCTTCTTACTCCCGAATCGCTGGCACAGGGCTTTGCTACCAGGAATGCTTATGACCGCGTAAAACATCTGCTCACCGTGCAGACGAATGCCACCTATGACGTGATCCCCGCAGCATTCGCGGAAGGAGGACGACCCAAACATAATATTAGCGAAGCGGCTACTAATTCCGCATTCGATGCGACCGATCGCGCCAATAGGATCGCGAATATCATCTCGTCGAATATTAGTATGTTCTCTTCTCGCGATCCAAGTTTGCGCGGAAACGCTACGGACGAGATGCGATACCTGACGCGCCTTGCAGCCGGAATTGTCGACTATATCGACTCCGACTCGGCTCCAACATCGGTCAATGCTGGTGAGCCGGCCGGCCGGGATTTGTTCCCACTCGTCGCCGCAGTTGCAGAGAGATTCCGCATGACAAGCATCGACACAAATGTGGCAACCGTCACCATTGAAAGCCAATGCTTCGTACAGGTTTGGAATCCCTATACGGCTGAAATTTCACTGAATAACCAACAGCTTCGCTTTGTCGTTCGCAATCGGATGAACCTCAATTTTGGTATCGTTACGCCTTTCAATGACTACGACGAGACCATTACCACAAACGCCGTCGTCCGACCCAACGAGTTCATCGTATTGGAATTTCCGACTGCGTCCCAACAATGGACCGCTCTCGGCCCGACAGGATTCCCTTCGACCGACGACGCCCCGGCGGGAAGCGCAGACGAGGAAACGCATTCACCATTTGAATTCTACATCGATAACCAGCGTGTTGATATGAACAGGCGTCCTCCCGTCGGACCGGACGTTGCGAATAGTGGCTTGGTTCGATACGGAATGGTCTTCACAAACGGCGGCAACCGCTGGCAATGTTCGTTTATTCCCACGCAACATTCAGAACCCAACTGGAGGTTCGTGGGCGACAGCCGTGCAACCTATCTTTGCAATTACGACTGGCCGACACTCGGAAACGCCACCTTCGCGACAGGAACCCGCTGGAAAGGGCGGCAGCAAGACACTCTGCCGCGCTACCAGCAATTCAACGCGCATTGGGTTCAGCGCGACTTCGTGAGACGAGATCCCTCGATGGGGAGCACTCCCGCGAATATCAGCCAAACACCGTCCCAAGTTGCGTCGCCCTATGACTTTGTAAACGACGCAGCCGCGGCTCCTGCGTTTCTCGCCAACAGGGCCATGTTGTCCATCGGAGAGCTCGGGCATATTTTTGATCCCGCACAGGCTGCCGATGATCTGAGCGCACCGATCTCAAGCGAGGGCAACAACAAGATTTCCGGAGGCGGCAGAACTCTAAGGATCGGCCAGCCGGAATTCAGAAGCGAAACCACGGACACCTGGGACACGAATGGTCGCAGGGCAATCGAATTGATTGATCTCTTCACCGTGAACAACACCAACACGAGCAGCGCGGGATATCCGGCTGCCATCGGTCGAATCAATCCAAATACAGCCGCCGTCGAAGTCCTGACGGCGCTGCTCTCAGGGATTCAGGTGGTCTCCGACTCAGGAAGCCCGGCGGCATCCTTGAACAACGCCGCTGCGGTAGCTGCAAACCTCGTGAGCAATCGGCCCTACAGCCGCCTTTCCGATCTGCATAAGGCTATCGAAAGCTTCGCAGACAACCAAAACTATGCTCCGACATTGGGTGTTTCGGTTGGCGGCGGGACCACCAATCTTGCGGCGACCGATCGCGTGCGCGAGGAAGCCTTCGGCAAACTGGTCCAGCATCTCACCATCCAGTCTCGCACGTACCGTATCATCGCAGTTGGCGAGGCATTCGACGGAGGTGGAAAACCGCGCGGACGTGCCGCAATAGAAGCAATCGTCTTCCTTAAGAATGAACCGGGTGGAGCCATCCGGCCGGTCATCACCTTTCAGCGGAGCCTCTAATGCGCTTTATCGCTTCCATCGGATTCACCGCGATCGCGGCTCTTGTGCTCGATTTCCGCGTACAAGCGCAGCCGTTGCCGGCCACCACAAACGTCCAAATTGTCAACGCAACGAGCGTCCCTGTCATTGTCCTCAAGCTTAATGACGAGGTTGCCTATGAGGCTTTTCCGCAGGGAAAGAGATCCGCCGATGCTCCGGTTCGCATGCTCGAGGCCGTTTACGAAGCGGAGAATAAACAAACCGGCTCGCATGCGAAATCCGGCAGAATCAATTATGAGCCGGGCGCACATCAATCGCTCGTCATCCTGGGTGATTTTTCCACGGATACTCCGCCCGGTGAACTCAAGCAGCCGGGCGAGGCGCTGACGGCCGAGGAACGGTCATACGCGCCGAACATTCTGTTCCAGGTATATTCGCACACGACGACGAACGCTCCGGTGAGATTGCGAGTCATCAACGGAATGCCAGGCAAGAGCCTTACCTTTTTGACAGGGAACAAAGCGTTCGTCGTCAAGCCCGGCGGTCACGCTGTCTTAGAAAATCAACCGCCGACTGCTCAGTACTCGGCCAAGGTGGACGCCGAGAGCATTCCGTTGCTCATGCGCCAGGAAGGCCTCATTCGGAACGCGATGATCGTTTTCTACCTCAAGGAGGGCAAACCAGCGTTCATGCGCGCCTTTGAGAACAATGCGGACTCACACAAAAGGCGCCTCGAGCTCGAGAAAGTGAGACAATGAATACCGGCCTGAATCCAAAACGGACCGTCGCAGAGCTCAAAGAGCTCAGAGCGCTCACCTCTGATGATAACGGGGCTCAGCGAGTAGCATTCACTGCGCCGTGGGCCAAGGCCAGAACCTGGCTCAAAGCAAAGCTCGAAGAACTTCCCGTCCATATCCAACGCGACGAAGCAGGCAATGTATGGACGACTCTCCGTGGCGCATCCGGC
>DATDAX010000133.1:0-3068 GCA_036525175.1 Terrimicrobiaceae bacterium
GTTAACTGCTCCATGCGCCGCGTCACGCGAACTGAGCGGGATCGAGATTTTCCTTACTCCATTCTTGCCTTCGCCCGTTCGTCAAAAATAACGTCCGCTCACTTCGCAGAATGACTGGCATTGAAATAATCGTCGGCGTCGTACTGGGTCTGACCGCCTACGTGTTGCTTCGTGCGCTGATGATGGGCTTCTTCACCGTCGCTCCGAATGAACGCGCCGTGCTTACGAGTTTCGGTCGTGCACAACGCATCGGCGAAGCAACCACGCTGGACACCCCGCTCGCCGACGACCTTCCCGAGATCGATCGCGAGCGTTATCGCTATCCGCAGTTGCAGGTGATCGCCCCGGGAGGCCCCTATTTTCGCTGGCCATGGCAAAGGGTGCACAAGGTGAATGTCGCAATCTCCACGGCCAGCATCGCTTTCGATCCGGAAACGCCCGAGGCCAATCAAGGAGGCTTGGTGCTCGAGGCTGTCACGCAGGATCAACTGAACATCGGCTTGAGCGGACAAATTCGCTTCAGCGTCAGCGAGGGGAACCTCTACGCGTTTCTGTTCGGGGTAAAGAAGCCGATCGCCCACGTGATGGGGTATTTCATCTCGATTCTTCGCGAGCGAATCGCGAACTTCAAGGCTCCACGCGAGGAGGGAGGCACCGTGCCGGAGGACCTGCGATTCGAAGGCATCTCCATCAATGATCTCCGCAAGAACGTGAATCTTCTCAACGAACAGATGGATCTCGAATGCCGCAGCTCGGCCGCGCGGTACGGGATCACTCTGGACGCCTCACTCATCACGGGCATCGATCCGCCCCATCAGATTGAGAGCGCTCTTGCGGCGATTAACACGGCCCACAACGAAGTGTCGTCCGACGTCAGTGTTGCACAGGCCCTTGCGGACCAGCGCATCGAGGAGTCCAAGCGCGCCGTGGAAATCCAAACCATGAACGCCGAAGCCGAAGTGGAACCTCTCAGATGGCTTGCAGAACAGCTGCAATTGCTTAAACAGAGCGGCCCCGAGGCCATCCCGGGTTACCTCCGCAATGTGCGGCTCGATCTCTACAAACGCGCGCGGCGCATCATTCTCGATATGAGGCAATGACCTTCCTGCTCGCCTTTCTCATCACCTTCATCGCGTGCATCGTTCTTGTGCCGGCCCTTACCGCGCTGGGCAAATTTTTCTGTCTCTTCGCGATCGTCCAGGAATGCGAGGCGCATGTTTTTCTGCTCTTCGGGCGCGTAGTCGGCGTGATCGACGAGCCCGGCCTTCACGTCCTCGCTTTCAAGATCGGGCCTCATGCGTTGCTGATTCGCTTCTTTGGTGCCGTTCGCCGCGTGGACCTGCGTCTCGATCAGGAATATTTGCGCAGCGAGCCCGTAAATTCCGAGGAAGGCACCCCGATGGGCATCGGCGTATGGTACGAGATGCGCGTGGGCAATCCGGCCGACTATCTCTTCCGAAACACCGACCCGCGCGGCTCGCTGCGGGCCAATGTCCGAAATGCGACGGTGCGCTGCCTGAGCAACATGCCTCTGCAAAGTCTCCTGGAGGACCGCCACAAAATGAGCCGGCGCGTCCGAGAGGAAGTCTCACCAAAATCCGAGGCGTGGGGATACCATCTTGGCTCCGTCTACATTCGCAAGGTGCACTTCAGGGACGATGAAATGATCCATCAAATCGAGCAGAAGGTGGTCAACCGTCTTCGGCAGGTCACCTCGGCGATTCGCCAGCAAGGTGCCAACCAAGTCGCCATAATCAAAAGCGGCGCTGAGCGAACGGCCGCCGCGGAATTTGCCCATGCCGCGGCCGTCCGCCCCTACCTGGTCGGCAAAGCCATTCAGGAAATCGCCAAGGACAAAGAGATTCTCGACACGGTTTTTGAGATCCTTGAAACGGAAAAAATGCTCGATGGGGACGTCGAACTGACTCTTGTTCCCCGCGAAAGCCTCTTTGCCAGGTTTCTGGCAGCAGGCGCAATTCCCGAACCGCCCGTTTCGGCAGCGCAGTAGAAAAGCGGCGCTTTTCCCGCTACGGTTGGATTGCGATGGAGTCCGCCGCACGCAATATCGTTCGCCATTTGAGAAAGGCAGGCCACCAGGCCCTCTTTGCTGGGGGCTGTGTACGCGACGCCCTAATGGGCAAGGTGCCGCATGACTTCGATATCGCAACGTCTGCGCGCCCGGAGCAGGTGCAGGCGCTTTTCCCTCGCACCGTTCCTGTCGGCGTGCAGTTCGGTGTCGTCCTTGTCGTCGAGAACGGCCGAGAGTATCAGGTCGCGACGTTCCGCTCCGATGGCGAATACCTCGACGGACGGCATCCGAAGAGCGTGACGTTTACCTCTCCCGAAGGAGACGCAAACCGGCGGGATTTCACCATCAACGGCCTCTTCTATGATCCCATGGAAGGAAAGGTGCTCGACTTCGTCGGAGGGCGCGCCGACCTCGAAACTCACACGCTGCGCGCGATCGGAGATCCCGCCAAGCGCTTCGCCGAGGACAAATTGCGCCTATTGCGCGGCGTGCGCTTCGCCACCGTCCTGGACTTCCAAATCGAAACGGAGACTTGGAATGCGATTCGCGCCGGAGCACGAGCCATCCGCGACGTCAGCGCTGAGCGCATCCGCGACGAGTTGGTCAAGATTTTCGCCTCTCCTCAACGCGTGCGCGGCTTCGACTTGCTCGACGCAAGCGGGCTGATGGCCGGAACTCTGCCCGAGATCCTTCCTCTCAAAGGCTGCGAACAACCACCGGATTTCCATCCGGAAGGTGACGTTTTTGTCCATACACGCCTCATGCTTTCGCTCCTTCCGGAAAGCGTCTCGGCGCCCCTCGTCTTCGCGGCACTCTTTCACGACCTCGGCAAGCCACCGACAATGCAACGCGACGAAACCGGCCGCATTCGCTTCAATGGACATGAGTCCGTAAGCGCACGCATGACCGAGAATATCATGAGACGACTGCGCTTTTCCAACGGGGAAATCGAGGCAACCGTTGAGATGGTGCAGAATCATATGGTGTTCAAGGACGTCCAGAATATGCGCGTCGCGCGTCTCAAACGGTTCATGGCGCG
>DATDAX010000134.1:0-10753 GCA_036525175.1 Terrimicrobiaceae bacterium
GGCTGCAACAGCGGCTGTCTCCATCAACGGAAATTTAGGGAACCATGCCGTCAGAAATCGGTTAGCCAGGCTCCCAAGAAACCAGGCGATGCCAAGACACAGCGCGACGCGTCCAAAAACAAGAGGCGATTCGTGCAACACCACTTGGATCAGAAAAGGTCCTACCACATTGAACAGTATTAGGTAGGCGTAAATTATCGACAGCACGAGTGCGCAACCCACGAAGACCGGACTCGCCAGAACGATCCTGTAATCGTGGAGCAACGTTTTCACACTCAGTGGATGCCTCCGCGGATTCGTTTCGGGAAGTAGAAAACAAACAAGAGCTAAAGCGAGGCATCCGTAAGCCGTCAAGAAATAGAAAACAGCCTTCCATCCGAAGGCGTGTTGTAAGTAGCCGCCGATGAGAGGAGCCAGAATCGGCCCCAGCGCCCAAGCGAGAGTAATGTAGTTGGTGACGGCGGGCAATCGATCGGATTCATAACTATCGCTGGCGATCGCTCGCGCGAGCACTCCTGGAGCCGCAACCCCCAAACCCTGGACAAAACGAATCAGGATAAGAGCCGTGATGCTCGAGGAATAAACTGCCAGCAAACTTGCACTTGTGTAGAGAGCCAAGCCGATGATCAAGAGTGTTCGCCGCCCCCAAGCATCGGAGAGTGCTCCACAAAAGAGTTGCGCCAGGCTGTAACCCATCAGGTAGCTTGGGATCGTCCATTGGACGAGCTGAACCGAAACTCCAAAGTACGTCGTAATCGCTGGCAGGGAAGGTACGTAGATATCGATGGTTGCCCCTGTAAGAGGCACCATCAACAGCAATATGCATAACCTAAGCGCACGATTTTCCCGGAGCCATCGTAGCGAAGCCATTTTGCTATTATATAACAGTGTTGATTTTCGAGCGCGTGCGACACGAAATAGCTACCGCATAAGCTTCGAGGCAGTCTGTGGTGCGCACACCGCCGCGAGGTCTCAAAATTTAGCCTTCTTTCTGGGCCCATTTCCATGTGCCGTCCGGGCCGGGAATTTCGATCCATTCGCCCTTGAAGGATCGGTTGCGCCAGAGTTCGGCCTGCTTGGCCTGAATCTCGGGGAGGGACGTCTTCTGGCTCTCGGCGAGGGATTTCATGAGATCGGTGCGATCGGCGTTTTCCTCTTCGACGGTGATCCGGACATAGTCGCCATATTCGCCTTCGGGTTTGGTGCGGATGACGAGCAGGCCATCGCGGCTTTCGCCCACGAGGCGCTGGTTCTTAAACTGCTGGATATCCGCCATTCGATTGCGACGGCGGGATTCCGGGGTTTGCGCGGCCGCGGATGCTTGCGGTTGCGCGGGCTTTTGCGTTGTTGGCGAGGAATACTGGTAAACGTCCAGCCGCATATTGATGTCCACCTTAATAGGCTCGGAAGTCGCCAGATTCACGGTCGGAGCTTTGCAGCCGTTAAACAATGCGCACGCGGCAGCGAGAATCAGCGATTGGCGGAGCCTTGTTTCCATCGTCCTTGGGTTGAATCGTCGGCGTGCAGCACAATTTCAAAATTGCGCGATCCGTTCGGCCCTTGCAATGCCATCCGCAGGATGCCCTGGGACTGCACGAACCAGAAGTCTCCGCCGGCTTTTGTGTAGTCGAAGTCGCGGAGCGTTTCCAGAGCGATGCGAGTGCTGCTCTGTTTGACAAGGTTCCAGGTCGACGGAATTCTCTCCAGAAGATCGTCGATCTTGCCGATGACCATCTTGCCGGGTTTGGTCACGCGAAATTCGCCCAAGACCCGGTCGAATCTGTGACCTTCGGCGTCCATTTGCAGTTGAAATTCCAGCGGGCCCGACATCTGAAAATTCTTCGGAGAGATGATATCGGTGAGCTCGCGGAGGGCGATCTTTCTTCCGGACACCCAGCCGATCCATGGCGAGTCGGATTGGAAAAAGAAGCTGAACCCACCGGAAACGTCGCCGCGATAGACCTTGCCGCCGAACGTGCCGTTGATTCCTTTTTGGTCGAATGTCACGGATACCCAGGAGTCCGATGCCCTGTATTGGCGCCAGCGAATTCCCTTCAACCGGATCGTGCCGACCAGGTTGTTCAGGTTCTTGCCGGGCGGATACGCGAAACGCAACTCGCCCTGCTCGCTAGTGAACTCCAGCTCGTAGGAATCGAAGACGTATTTTTGTGGCGGAATCTCGAGGACGGCCTGGAGCCTAAGCGAGGCGAGATTGTCGAGCGCAACCTCCTGGGCTCTTGTCCGGAAGCTCAGCGGAAGGCCGTACTGTCTGCGTCCGCCACTTCCAAGGGTGAGCCGACCATAGTCAATGATAAGGTCCTTGACTTTCCAGCCTGGACCGGAGTCCCCCTTACCGCCAGTCCCAAGGCGCTTCTGCATATCGTCCATGTACCAGAAGAGGTCCTCTCCGATATAGATTGTGGGTCCGAGAATGGTCAGGCTGTCGATTTCCTTTCGAAGGAGTCCGGCCAATGTGAAACGAAGGAAAAGGCTGTCGAGCGTAAGCACTTTGGTAAAGGGGTCGAGCGGAGAGGCAATATCGAGATTGGCGATCTCAATAAGCTGGGATTCCGAGCCCAAGCTCGAGGCGGTCTGGGAGAGGGGAACATTCTTCAGTGAGGTATTAACGGCGAACGTGATGTCGGACACCTCCGGGCGCGCGTCTTCCAGCCGGACCGCTACGCGGTTGATATCAACCTGGCCAAGGGTCCACAATTCCCCGGCCTGTTTGTCTGCGGCGCCCGTCGGATTTGGTGCGGGCGCCTGTCCGCCGCCCTTGGTCTGGGCTGCGCCTTGTGGAGTCGCGAAGATTTGGCGGAGGGATCTGCCGAGGATGAGCGAACCGCCCTCAAGCGCGAGGGATTTGACGGTGCGGTTCTTGATTAGACCGTCCAGGTCGAAGTTGGCGCGAACGAGGTCAAGGCGCAGGAAGTGTGGATCAGGCTCGGTGGCCGCTGTAAGGTCCCAGATCACAAGTTGATGCTCCGCAGCGGGCGCCGAGGCAGGGGAGAAATTCTTCAGGTCGAAGCAAAATTTTGCCCGGATAGCCAAGCCGTGCGGTCCGAATTCCGCGACATTGAACTCGCCATAGTCGCAAACCAACCGCCGGATGCCCCATGGGATGTCCCACGTCCGGGAGGCTTTGGAATTCGGTGGTGCCGAGAAAGCTTCCGGGAACCGCGGCGAAGCGTTGATTACGGGTTCAACGAGGCGAATTTCGCCGATCTGCCGACGACGAAGATCATCGAAATTGAATGCCAGGCTGCCGCCGGCGAGCGTGAGGAGCGTTGCCCCATCTTTTCGAGACTTGAGGGTAAGGCTTTCGACGGAGAGGCGATTCGGAAGAATGACCTCCAATTTGCGGATCTCAACGGTCGCGCCAGGGAAGGCTCTTTCGAGTGCCCACTTCGCAAGCAGAGGAAGATGGCGGGTTGCGAAATAGATTGCTGCAGCCAGCATAAGCGCCACAACCAGGAATATGGGTGGCAGGATGCGCAGCCATCGGCGCCAACGGCGTGCCGGGCGCCTATCGTGTGAGGAGTCGGTCGGCAAGGGTAGTCAAGACGAAGATGGCGCTTACAGCGGCGTTGACTTGAAAGAATGCCTTATTGATTGCGGCGATGGTGCCCTTGCTCGCCAGGAAATGTTCGTACACGAGACCCGCCCCGACGAGGCCGAGCCCAACGAAATAAATGGGACCAAGTCGCGCAAGCGCTCCAAAAAATAAGAACCCCGCCAAGGCGAACGCATGCAGCAAAGTGGCCAGAGCAAGAGCGCGCGGAAGTCCCAGCGCAACCACCATCGAACGCAAGCCTTCGTGCTTGTCGACTTCCAAGTCCTGCGTCGCATAAATGATATCGAATCCGGCCACCCAGCATAGCACGGACGCACCCAGGGCGATCGGCGGCAACGCGAAACTTCCGGTGATTGCCAGCCAGGCTCCGATCGGGGCGACGGCTAGTGCCAGACCGAGAAAAAACTGAGCACCGTGAGTAAAACGCTTTGTGAGCGAGTAGAAGAAGATAATGGCCAGTGCGACCGGGGAAAGCGCAAAGCAGAGGGGATTGATGAGCCAAGCCGTTACGACAAATAGCAACGCGGAAGCCACGCACGCTCCTATCGCTACGGGCTTCGAGACAAGTTTGTGCCTCCCCGCGGTGCGTGGGTTGCGCTTGTCGATCTCCCAATCGGCAAGACGATTAAACGTCATTGCCGCGGTGCGGGCAAAGACCATCGCCAGGACCACCAGCGCGAAGGCCCGGAAGGAGGGAAGCCCGTCAGCCGCTACGAACATCGAGCCAAGCGCAAAAGGCAGGGCGAAAATCGTGTGTGAGAAACGGATGAAACTCAGGAAACCGCCGATCATTTGCGCGCCCGGCCAGCTTCTTCGAAGAGCTCCACCAACCCATCGTCCACGCGCAGATCAACAAGCTTCCAAGTGTTCTCGAACTTGTAAAAGTAAAACCTCCAGCGCAGAGGAAGGTCGGCGTTTAGCGAGATGCACGTTCGGCGCAAGAGGCTGCTACCCACAGTCTTTTCATCAACGACCTCATAGCCGGAGACAGGACCGTAATTGTCGAGCGCACGCTTGGTACGTTCCTTGAGGTTGGAGACATCCTCCCGCCGTTCGGCGATGATGCTTTCCTTCACAAGAGCGTCATACGCGGAATCGACCTGACCCGCCTTCAGAGCAAGAAAGAACATCTCCATCGCCTCGGAGGGGCTGTTCCCACGGCGCGGGCCGGGAGCCTGTTTGGACGAGGCGGAGGATTGCTCGTGTTTGGACGAGGCGGCCGGTTGCTTTATTTCGGGCGGAAAGAACATGCGACCGGCGCGCTCCTTATCGCTGCTTTGCTGAGCGAGGCAAATCGAGCACGAGGCAATGACCAATAACAGAACAAATCGCATCTGCGGAGTCTCGACGACTTCGGCGCAGCGTGCAAGACCTCGGGTTCTCGCGGACAAGCTGATTCTGCGCTCGGGAGTTTGCGCCGACGGAGGGCCTTGCGAATAAGGGCTTGGCGGTATTCCTTCGCGGGGGCAGCATCCTGGAAGCTTATAACTCATGATCGCCTCGGATTCCGCAATGCCCTGGTATCGGCTTGTCCTGCACACGCCGCTGACGACCCTGGCAATCTTCGTCGCCGCTTCATTGATTCTCAAAGAAAATTACCCTTTCTCACACTTCCCGATGTATTCCTCGCCCACCGCGCCGAGGGCTTACTACATGGTCACCGACGCCGAGGGGCGGCCGCTCCCGATTTCCACTATCACCGGAGTTACACCGCCCAAGATTGGAAAGATGCATTGGAGAAAATCCCAGGAACGCGAATCGATGATCCGAAGAACCGGAAAACATGACACAGCCGGTCGGGATGAGGACATCGGTCGGGAGATCTGCACGATGCTAAGACAGCAAGCCGCCCGGCGGGGGCAAACCCTTCCGCAAGGCATCCAATTGTTTCGCGTCGAGATTCAGTATGACGACGGCAAAATCAAAGAGACAAAACAACTTCTTTTCGCGGAATAACCGGGGCCCGCTCGGCCGTCTGACCTCCGGCTTTTTCTGCCTTCCAAGTGTCAGTCCACTGGAGGGATTCTTTCTTCGACTCTTCTTTGGGCTTGTTGTGGCCTATACGCTTCGATTCGAAGTCCCATTTTCGACACAGCCCCATCCCGCGGGCCTTGCGCGCTTCTTTGATCTGACCTGGCTGTCGGACCCCTGGGCTTATTCTGTATTTCGAGGTGCCCTGTACGTGCTCCTGATGTTCTATGTCGGGGGGTTGATACTCCCCGTGGCCTTGCCTCTTCTGGCTTTGGGTCACGTGCTGGTATTTACTCTCTACAATTCGCAGGGCTACACGCATCATGGGTTTCAAATCGTAAGCCTGACGTTGGTCGCGCAAGCGGCAACTGTCATCTACTACACAGCGCTGAAAGGCCTGCGACTGCAGCCGCCGGACGAGCGCCTCAATGCGTGGCTGCTGTGGCAAAGCCAGGTGGTCGTGGCAGGAACATACCTCATTTCCGTGTTCTCAAAGATGATCAACACTCGGGGGCTATGGCTTTGGAATTCGAACTATATCGCGGCTGACCTCATCAAGTCACGCAGACAGATCTACTATGGAGCACTGGATCCGAAATTCGACGGTAACCCCGCGGAAGCAGTCTGGCTCCTTGAGAATCCCTGGATTGCCCGCGCCCTTTTTGGCAGCGGCCTCATTCTGGAGGCGATCGCGTTTCTTGCGCTTGCCAACAGGAAGATTGGCTTCCTGATCGGAGTCGCGCTTATTCTCATGCATCGGAGCATTGCACGGCTGATGGGTCTGCGGTTCGACAACAACGAGATGCTTTGCGCCATTTATCTGGTCGGACTGCCGTTTCTCGCGGCGTGGTGTCTTGAGCGGATTGCCAACCCCGCGGTTCGCTTGGGCGCGCTTATAGGAGGTGGGCTGGGAGTGCCGCTCAGTTATTTCGCACAGCCCGCGTCGGTTCAGTCGGCAATGGCACCGGCATTATATCTCCTCCATTTGATCAAGTCGCTGGGTGTTTGGCACGATGGCAACATGGCGGATTTTCTTCGATTGACGCTCCCGATGTGGCTAACCTGTCTGGCAACGGCGGTCGCCGGGGCGTTGGCTGGCCGTCTTTTTGCGGCAGTTAGAAACGGATATCAATTTTCCAACCGGTCGGACGGTTAGCAGGCGGCGCGGTAGGGCGCGGGCGTGGTTTAAGATTAAGGCTTGGCGGCGCAGTTTCGAGGGGGCAGCATGCGCGGGCGATGTCAAAAATTGAAGAAAACGTCCTTGTCGTCCGGCGCGCTCTTTTTGACGAACTCGGTTCATTTCAGGGGTTGCAGCGCGACGCGGATCGCTACATCACCGCGTTCCTGAGGCGCGAAAACAACTTCTTCCTCCCCCGTTCCCGCGCAGAGCAGGATCCCGCATTCAAGCAGATCATTCCTTACGTGATCTTTACTTTCAACGATACGATCCTGCGCTACGTGCGCGGAGCGAAATCCGGCGAGAAGCGGCTCGTCGCAAAGGGTTCGATCGGCATCGGAGGTCACATTAACGACAACGACGAAAGTTTGTTTTCCTTCGACAGGGATGCCTACAAGACCGCCGTCCATCGAGAAATTGAGGAAGAACTGAGGCTTCAGGGCGCGTACGAGGATCGCATCGCCGCGCTCATCAATGACGATTCCAACGACGTCGGGCGTGTCCACTTGGGGGTTGTTCACGTTGTTGGATTGGGCAGTGATGTCGTTCGCGCGGGCGAGAAGGCGATCGGGGATTTGCGATTTCTCACGCCCGTCGAACTCCGAAAGCAACGAGACAAGCTTGAGACTTGGTCACAGATTGTTCTGGACGCGTGGGAGACGTTGCAGCGTCCAGCACTATGAGCGTGCCTTCCACCGATGTCGTCCCGCGAGGAGAAACGTGGTTCCGGCTTCTCCTGCGCACACCGCTCACCGCGCTCGCAATTTTCGTAGTCATTTGCCTGATCATCAAAGAGAATTTCCCTTTTTCGAACTTTCCGATGTACGCGCGTCCGAGCGCGGAGCGGGGGTATTTCGTCGTCACGGACGGGGAAGGGAATCCGATTCCTGTTGGAACTCTCACGGGTGTTACTGCTTCGCAAGTTGGGAAGGCTTACCGGAAAAAATCAAAAGAGCTTGGCCGGGAAGCGGCGGGTGTGGTGGGGCCGAGCAGGGCGGATCGAGACCGCACCGTCGGAATGGAGATCTTTCAAATGCTCAGGGAACAGGCGTCCAAGAGAGGTAGAGATATTCCGGAAAAGTTGCAGCTGCACCTGGTTGAGATTCGGTTTGCAGATGGACAGATCAAAGAAGAAAAGCGCGTTCTGTTTGCGGAGTAATGCCATCCGATTGCTAAGGCGCCTTGGCGCGGGATTCTTTTCCCTGCCGTCCGTCAGTTCGCTGGAGGGATTCTTTCTGCGTTTTCTTTTTGGCATCGTGGTGGCTTCTACAATTTCGTTACAGGTGCCATTTCACGATCAGCCCCATCCGGTGGGGCTCGCGCGTTTGTTTGACCTGACGTGGCTGTCGGATCCGCAGAAGCTCTCCACGTATCGCAACGTGATTTATCTGCTGCTCATTGTCTATGCGGCGGGTTGGTTTCTGCCGTTTGTCCTTCCGACTCTGGCGATCGGCCATTCCCTGATGTTTACCTTGTACAACTCGCAAGGCTACACGCACCACGGATATCAGATCGTGAGTTTGACGCTTCTGGGGCAGGCTGTGACGGTATTGTATTACACGGTGCTGAAGGGGCTTCGGCTGCGATCTCCCGACTCTCTCCTCAATGCATGGCTCTTCGTCCAGAGCCAGGTCATCGTGACCGGCACATACCTTGTCTCGTTCCTTACGAAGATCTTCTCGACCGGTGGAATGTGGTTTTGGAATGCGAACTACATTGCGATCGATATGATCAAGACGCAGAGACAGCATTACTTCAGCCGGTTCAATCCCGCCGATGCTGGAGACCCGCTGGAAGCGATATGGCTGCTGCAGCACCCGTGGATTTCGCGCGGTCTTTTCGCGAGCGGCGCGATCCTCGAGGCCATCGCATTTTTCGCGCTTGCCAGCAGAAAGCTTGGCTTCCTGATGGGCATTGGGCTCATCCTGCTGCATCGCAGCGTCTCGATGCTAATGGGCCTCAGGTTTCAAAACAACGAGTTGCTTTGCGTGATTTTCCTCGTCGGGGTTCCTTATTTCATTGCGCGCTGCCTCGAGCGCGTGCAGCCGGCCGCCGTGCGGCTTGGCATGCTGATCGGCGCCGGCGCCGGAATCCCGCTCAGCTACTTCGCGCAACCGGCGGCAATTCAGAATGCGATGCCGCTTTCTTTCTATCTCGTTGCGCTGGTCAATTCCCTTAGCGTTTGGGCCAACGGCAACTGGGCGGAGACCCTAAGATTTACGCTTCCGTTGTGGATGACATGCCTTGTCACGGCTGCCGTCGGGGCGCTGGCGGCCCACCTGATTACGGCATCACGAGCGCGCGCGTCTGCGTCCTGATCCGAACTCGCCTCAAAGTCTCTGGTATGCGGCGTCGAGCGGGCCCGGACGAATGCCGTGCCGGGGTCTCGCATGCAAGTCGGCGCTAATTTTTTGCAATCTACCGGGAGCGCTTTTCCGAGGACTGTGGCTCACTTCGGACATGCTGCATCGCACTGAACCAAATGATCCGCGACCCTCGCTTGCCGGCAACCCGCTCGTAGCTTCGGTGCTGCGCGAAAATGTCCGCGTATCGGATGAACGTGCGACGATCGGGCTCTGGGGTAGCTGGCCGTTTTTGCTCGCCGAGATATCTGCCTTTGGCAGGGTGCTCGCCATCAGCCGGAATTCGTATGCGGTGCTGGGCACCATCGCCGAGTATCCGGATGTGGTTGCGGTGCCGTGTGGACACCGCGGACGCGCCTCGGATGGTTCCCTTGAGTTTGACTTCACGTATTGGCATCGGGCGGTTGCCGTCGTCGAGTCGCGGCCAGGTGGATGGCTCTACGCCGTGGAGTTTTCGGATCTCAGAGGCGAGGTGATCCATAAGATCTGTCTGACTGAACAGTCGGATTTTGAGGCCTTTCGCAGCTGGGTCGAATTGAACCAGACAACTACCGCTAGTGAAACAGCATATGATGGCATGCGCCACGCCTCGTGGCTGGAGAACTCTCTCCTCCTGTCGGTGTCGGGCGCCGAGATGCTGCGAGTGGAAGCGCTCTGCGTATTTCTTCAAGTGGCGACTGCGGAGCGCTCCGCGTTTCAGGTCATCGTCGGCAATGACGGAGCGGTGCAGGGAGTACGGCTGGCGCCGACCGCGTTCTGCAGAAATGGGCAGTGGATTTTCGCAGGCGATGAGGATTCAGGAATTCACGTCCGCGTGGAAAGACTGGCGGAAGTCTACATGCATAAGGTCGGCGAATGTTTCGCACTCAAGGCCTGCGATCCGGAAGGCCATCTCGTCTGCGCCGTGATCGCTCCCGACGGCGTAGACGTCGGCGCCTGGAATGAAAGGCTTCTCGAGCTTGCCGAAGATTTCTCGATTGATCAGACATGAAAACAGACATAGCCGTTCTTTATGCAACCATGACAGGCAACGCCCGCGAATGTGCGGAGAGAACTGCGAGTTCGCTCGGCAAGGCAGGTCTTAGTGCCCGGGTGCACGACTTGGGGCATTACGATCCACGTCACCTGCTCGAAGAAACCACCGTGCTCCTCGCCATCAGCACGTGGGGTGAAGGAGAGCCTCCTGACGATGGGGTCGGCTTCTTTGACTACGTCAAGAGTCTTGAAGATGCGCCGCTTCAGCAGCTGCGATTTGCGGTCTTTGCGCTCGGTGACACAAGCTATGACAATTTCTGTCAATGCGGCAGGGATCTTGACCGCATGCTTGAGGAGCGTGGTGGCACGCGCCTGCTCGAACGCATCGACAACGACATCGACTTCGAGGAAGCGCTCGACCAGTGGCGCGACGCAGTGGTTGCCGCGATTCAGGATACCGTTGCAGCTTAGTTTTGGTTGTTGCTCGCGATGACTGCGCTGAAGGAGATCGACCAGGGGAATGAGGTCTGGGCAAGCGCTGGAGTGACCTTCGCTTATTGATTCGTCGCAGGGTCGGCTCCTTATTGGTGGTGCCCTTCGCATACTTCTTGGATGGCACGCTGAATAGCTTCGGTCGCGCGTTCCAATTGCGGGCGGGTGGTGCACAAGGGAGGCATGAGGATGATCGTGTCG
>DATDAX010000135.1:0-32251 GCA_036525175.1 Terrimicrobiaceae bacterium
GTCTCACGGAGCGGAACCATTCCCCGATGCGCAATTGCGACGAACGACAGAAGTAGTCCGCCAGGTCCAGGGCGCTGGCTGCTCCGGGATCAGAGCGTTCGATCATCGTTTGAACGCGAGCGAGGGTCGCCGACATGGCGAATAGCTCCGCCCCTGCATCCACGAAGCGGGCCAGAAGAAGCTGGCGTTTTTCCAGCGCGGCTCCGTAAACGACCATCTGGTGGAACATTCGTCTGGCCAGCACGCGTGCGGTCGATGCACACCAGCGGACATGTCCCGCGAGCCGCGGATCGAACATCCCGGTGCTTGGCTGCGGAAGATACGTTGAAGGATACCACGCGGCATAGAAACGCGCCGCACGGAGCCCGGCGGCACCGCGAAACGACGCGGAGAGCCGATGGTCGAGAACCGGTGCGCTGATCTTCAGATGCGGATCGAGCGCCTCGCGTGCGATGAACAGGCGCATGATCTCGCTGGAACCCTCGAAAATCGTATTGATGCGGCTATCGCGTACGATCCGCTCCACCGGATCCGGCGATTCTCCGCGCTTGGCCAGCGACGCGACCGTCTCGTAGCCTCGTCCGCCACGAATCTGCATCGTGTCATTGGCGATTCTCCAGGCCCATTCGCTAGCGAGCATCTTGCAAATGGCTGATTCAAGCCGAAAGTCGGACTCCGCCCGATCCACCAGCGAGGCCGTGAGCAAGGTCATCGATTCCATGGCAAATGTCGCCGCCGCCATGTCCGCGATCTTGCTAGCGATCGCAGCATGCTCTCCAATTGGCTTTCCCCACTGGACGCGCTCTTTCGCCCAGCGCGTGCTTATCTCCAAACACCGCTTGGCCAGTCCCACACACGCGGCCGGCAAAGTCAGGCGACCCGTGTTCAACGTGCTTAAGGCGACCCTCAGGCCCTTGCCCTCGGCGAGAAGAATATTCTCGCGCGGCACGCGGACGTCATGGAATTCAATGACTGCGTTGTAGAGTGCCCGCAGCCCCATGAAGCGGCAGCGCTGAATAATTTCCACGCCGGGCCAGGCCGTCTCGACGATGAAAGCTGTGATCTGATCCTTGCTGCGCCCTTGACTCACTTTCGGCGGGGTCTTCGCCATCACGACGATCACACCCGCGCGCGTGCCATTCGTGCACCACATCTTGCAACCATTCAGAATGAACGATCCGTCCGCCGCAGGCTCTGCGTGAGTCTCCATGCGGGCCGGATCCGAACCAACGCCCGGCTCCGTAAGCGCAAAAGCCGAAATCTCACCCTTTGCCACGCGAGGAAGGTACTTCTGACGTTGTTGTTCGCTGCCGAAGAGGAGGAGAGGCTGCGGAACGCCGATTGATTGATGGGCACTGAGCAGCGCTGTCATGTTGCCGCACCAACTGCCAAGCAGCATCGCAGCGCGGCAATAGTTTGTCTGCGAAAGCCCCAATCCGCCGTATTTCACGGGAATCTTGATTCCGAAGGCCCCAAGCCGGGCAAGACCGTCAATGACCGCATCGGGGATCTCACCGCTCTCATCGATCTCATCCGGATTCGTGTTATCTCTGAGAAACCCTTCCAACCTGTACAAAAAGGCGTCACCCTGATCTCGGTCCTCAGTGGTCTGCTGGGGAAAGGGCGTGATTTGCGAGAGGTCGTATCGCCCGAGAAATAGCCCGCCCGCGAACGTCCTCTCCATCGACGCGGCTTCGCGTGCCGCCTCAGTGACCTCCAATGCTGCGCGCTCGCCCTCTGACATGCGCGAGGTGTCGATTACGGATTCGCTTTCCTCCCTGGGAGCCTTGCTCATGATCTATATTGGATTCGAAGGTTGGGAATTCGGCTTCGGTCGAAGGCCCGAAAGCTCTTAATCATCATAGAATTTCCTGTTCTTCCTGACCATTTCAACGAGTCGCTCGCAAGGAGCAAATTGAGGTTCTCCGGACTTGCTGAGCTGTTGAAGGCTCTCAGTTATCCTGCTGATGCCGACGCTATCGGCATATCGCAGTGGGCCGCCCCGAAATGGAGCAAACCCGGTTCCCATAATCATGGCAAGATCGACGTCTCTTGGGTCTTCAACGATGCGCTCGTCGAGGCATCTTGCCGCTTCATTGATCATGAGCAGCACCATACGCTCTTGAAGCTGCTCACGAGTAAGGCCCGCTTTGTCCTCAGCCTCTCGAAGTCCCATCGCAAAGGGATTCACGCCCGCCATATGACCATTGCGATATTCATAAAATCCCCTGCCAGATTTTTTCCCCTTGATCTTTGCGTCGAGCAATTGCGCAAAGGCTCCCGGCATCCGCATTCGGTCCGGGAACGCTGCGCAAAGTGTTTGCCCGACATCGCGGGCCACATCGAGCCCAACTTCATCGAGCAATCGCAGCGGACCCATCGGCATGCCGAAGTCGAGCATGCTTTCGTCAAGGTCTTCGACATCCGCCCCCGCCGTGAAAAGGCGCACAGCTTCCAAAAGATAGGGAAGCAAAATGCGATTGACCAGAAAGCCTGGTTGATCCCTGACGACGACGGGAAGCTTGCCGATTCGCTGAACGAAAGCCACCGCCGTGGCGACCGCAACATCCGAGGAGAGTTCGCCTCGGGCAACCTCCACAAGCTTCATGCGATGTACAGGATTGAAGAAATGAAGCCCGACGACGCGCGCAGGGTGACGCAAGCCGCGACCAATCTCGGTCACAGAAAGCGCCGAGGTGTTTGTGGCCAGGATCGCTTCGGGACGCACACGTTCTTCGAGATCTGCGAAGATTGCCTTTTTCATTTCCATGTTCTCCGAGGCCGCTTCGACGACCAAATCGACCGACTGCATCTGCACGGCGATCTCGGCGGGAACTATGCGATCCATACCTGCCCGCGCTTCCCGACGCGACAGGAGTCCGCGCCGTTGGGCTTCCGAAAAAAGCTTCTCCGCACGTTTCAACCCTTGAGCCAACTCATCTGCGCCGACATCTCTCAGCAAGACCTCACTGCCGCGCGCGGCAAACCATTGAGCGATACCGGATCCCATGACTCCTGACCCAATCACCGCGGTTTTTCCTATCGCTTCAGCGTTG
This sequence comes from Terrimicrobiaceae bacterium, assembly GCA_036525175.1. Classification (GTDB taxonomy): domain Bacteria; phylum Verrucomicrobiota; class Verrucomicrobiia; order Chthoniobacterales; family Terrimicrobiaceae; genus DASTFP01. The sequence goes on from DATDAX010000135.1 coordinate 3,057, forward strand.
GGTGCAGGCAGATGTTTGGCGCGGTCCTGCAAGAAGAAGACTCTGATCAGATTCCTCGAAGCCTCGGTATCGGCGAGGCGGAGGATGGCCTCCTTCTCGGCGGCAAGAGATTGAGGAATGCTGCGAACAACTGCCTTCGAAACGACCTCAATGGCGTTCAGCGGAGCTGGGTAGTGCCCTCGAGTTTTCTTCAACACCGAATTTCTCGCCACCGAGGCAACGGCCCGCCATGCGGGCACCCAAGTGAGATGCCGCTTGTTGCGCCAGCCCGGCTTACCTTTGGCCACAAACCGCTTCGCCAGGGTGATCAAGCGTTCCCGCGGGGCTACCGCGTCGATGAGTCCCAATTTCAACGCCTTCGCCGCGGGCATTAAATTTGCGCCAAGGATGACCTTCAAGGCTCGAGGCAAGCCAAGCAAACGCGGCAACCGCGTGGACCCTCCCCATGCCGGAATGAGGCCAAGATTGACCTCCGGAAGACCGATTCGCGTGCTCCGCGCCTCGCTCGAAACCCGATAGTCGCAAGCGAGCGCAAGTTCGAGTCCTCCTCCGGCGCATGCACCGTGAATCGCGGCCACCGTCACACAGCGAAGCGCGGCAATCCTGGCGAAAGTCTGCTGGCCAAGGTCAACCAGCCCCACCCGGTCTTGTGTCCCAGCGAGCTCCTTCAAATCGGCTCCCGCAATAAACACAGCGGGTTTCGCGCTTTCGAAGATTACACCCCGCAACGATTGCCGATCCAATCCGGTCAGAGTCTCTCGGAGAGCACGAAGAGTTTCAGTGTCCAGCACATTGACAGAGCTTCCCGGACGGTCGAATCGCACGACCGCGATGCCATCTTCATCGGTATGCAGCATCACCGACGGTGTGTCAGAGGAACCACATTGTCGCACAAGTCCAGCCGTTGTCTGATCCATGGTTGCATTCATGGGCGTTCCAGCCAAAGCGCGGCACCCTGCCCTCCCCCTACGCATAGACTGACCAGCGCATTGCGCGCTTCGCCGCGTCGAAGTTCCTTCAATGCGGTAAGCACGAGGCGCGCGCCGCTGGCACCCACAGGATGGCCGAGCGCGATTGCTCCTCCATTGACGTTAAGCTTTTCGTCCGATATCTCACCGATTCCCGAAGCCTTCAACTTCCGCAGGACGGCTAGCACTTGGGCAGCAAAGGCCTCATTGATTTCGACGAGATCGGCGTCCTTGATGTTCAGACCAACCCGCTCAATCAGACGCTCGATTGCGAATACCGGTCCAAGCCCCATACGCCTAGGATCACATCCGGCGTACGCGAAACCGCGAATGGCGCCCAGTGGCTCAAGGTTTAGCCTTCTCGCTGCGGACTCCGTTCCGACCAGCAATGCCACTGCACCATCGGTTATTTGTGAGGAATTTCCCGCCGTGACCGTTCCCGTCTCCGCTTCGAAAACCGGCCGCAGTTTCGCAAGCGCTTCCATGGTCTGATGCGGACGCACACCGTTGTCGCGCAGCACGGCAACGCCCCGGGAAGTATCGTAGACCGGCACGATCTCTTCCGCCAATTTTGCCTCCGCCGCGGCGGCGCGCACATGCGACCGCAACGCAAAGGCATCCTGCTCCTCCCGTCCGATCTCAAATTCCCGTGCCAGGATTTCGGCCGTTTCGCCCATGTTCAAGCCGCTCACGGGATCGCTTAGCCCCAATTTCAAAGCGGCCGTCGGGATGAAATCCCCAGGACGCAGTGTCGCGACGGCACGCGCCTTGGACAGAAACCCTTTTCCGCCCACAAGCGACGCGAATTTTTTCCCGGCGGACTTAGGGAAGAGCAAAGGGATGCTCGACATGCTTTCCACCCCTCCGACGAGGTAGAGTTCACCGTCACCGGATCGAATCCGAAGCGACGCCTGAGTAATCGCCTCGATCCCCGAAGCACAGTTTCGTTGCACGGTAATCGCGGGAACATGCTCGGGGATTCCGCAGCGAAGGGCAGCAACCCGCGCCAAGTTCGGCGCATCGGCGGGTTGTGCCACACACCCAAGAATCACTTCATCGATCCGTCCGGGATCAATGGCCGTCCGGACAAGCACACCCAGCATCGCAGCGCGGGCCAAATCCACCGCCCCCAATCCAGCCAACCTCGTTCCGGCCTTTACGAAGGGCGTCCTCACGCCGGCGATCACCAATATGGGTTCCGAGTTCATTTCTCCGGCGCGGTCGCGAGGCCGCGGCTCTCAATGTTGGATCGCCGATCGACAACCTTCTGCTCCTTGAGCTTTTCTCCGACTCCCTGAAGCCGGCGCATTTCTGCGTCTGTATGAAACTCAATCCGATTGGGATGAAGCTCGGCGCGCTCGAAAAGGCAGCGCTTGATCTCCTTCGAAATCGAACTCTCATCTCCTCCCTCAGCAAGGCAAACATGCAAGACAAGCTCATCCACGTCCAGGGGATCATCGTTGGCTTTCCGCAATTCTATCTGCCAGGATCCAACTCGCGGCATGTCATCCAGGACATGCTCGAGTTCGTTGAAGTCGACCAGCGTTCCCTTGACCTTGTCGAGCTGCATCTCGCGGATGTCCGAGCACCGAGATATCCTGCCGAGCAGGCGCGGCGTGACGCGGCGGCAATGTGGGCAGGGTTCGTAGGTCAGTCCGCCTTCGAGAATGTCGCCGGTCCGATAGCGAAGAACGCATGACCCACGGGCGTCAAGGGACGTAAAGACAATTTCCCCCGGTTGACCATCATCTTTGAGCGCGCCCGTCTCCGGGTCAATAATTTCAACGATGTTGAGGTCCGGATAGAGGTGGTAGCCGGACGGCTCGGCGTCCACCGGAAACAGACATTCGCACCACGCCATCTTTGCTTCCGTGAAACCATACGTCGAAATCACGTTTATGTTCTGCGCACCGACATTCGATGCGCACTCCCGTAGCTTGCGCCGCAGACCCTGCGGCACCTTTTCTCCTCCAAGGACGACCGCGCGCAACTTGTCACACCGGACGCCGTCCAGCGCGGCCTCGCGCAGAACGTGATAAACGAACGTTGGCATGCCTATGAGCACATCCGGATTAAGCTTCCGGAGCATGCGGATATTGCCGTCCGTGCCTATGGTTTTCCCTCCACCCGAGCTCAACAGAAAGACGCCAAATTCCGTTCCCGCATAGTGCGTCTGCCAGAAGGCAAGATGAGGCGCAAACGGGTACATGCTCAGCATGCGATCACTCTTGTTTGCGCCGGCGAGCTGCATCAGCCGAAAACCTGCCGTCCGCAGCGCCGCCAGATCGTGGGCCGTGTAAACGAAAGGGACCGACTCCGCGGACCGGCCCGTGGTGCTCGTCATAAAGATGGGGCGAAACTCCCGGTCGAGTTGGCGCCTGGCGTGACCTGGTCCCTGAAGAAGACCGCGAAGAATCGTGGACGGCCGGCGCGCGAGTTGGCCGGGATCGGGAGAAATAACAAATTCCCGCGCTCGTTCACCCCCTCCTCCTGATAGGTCGCTCTTCGACGTAAACGGAATCCTCTGGAGATCCTCAAGCCTTTCGATCGCCCGCCAGTCCAGGCCGTGCTCGGAGAACATCTTGCCATAGTGCGGATGGAATGGCAGGACAACATCTCTCAGATAGGCGCGGAGCTGCTTCACTTGCAGCTCACGAAGAGTCTTCCTAGGCAGCTTGTGCCAACAAGTCTTGAGTCGTTTGGCGTTCATGGATGGGGGTGTTAATGAGATCCCTGATAGCTGAGAGCTTTGATTCCGCCTCTTGACGGCCGAGAGAAATATAGAGCGAAGGCGTGCTGAAATCGTGCCAGCGACCTTCGCACGAATAGGGCCGTAGCACGACGCTCGCCCTGCGGCAGGACGCCTCAGCCAGACGGGTCTGTGCAGCATGCATGCTGCGCATCAGAGTGTCGAAGGCGTTGCCACGAGCGAACGGATTAAACCATGTGTTCAGCGCGCGAAGCAAGGCCATTTCAGACATTTCCGCTTCGGCACTTTCGCCGCTGCAAGCTTTGATCGTTTGCGGGGTTGCGATAGTGTTTACGGCGATGATCTTTCGGACGCCGATGTCGGCTAACGCGTCGACCGGAAGCGGATCGCAAATACCACCATCAACGTAGGGAACGCTCCCGCGCAGGACCGGCACGCAAATGCCCGGGATCGCAAGGCTCGCGAGGACTGCGTCCACCACGCTTCCGCTTGAAAGGACAGCTCGCTCGAGTGTATCGAGGCGCGTCGCCACGATCCGAATCGGCCGCGCCATGTCGGAAAAATGCAGAGAACCGATGGTTTGCTCGAGCCGTTTGCGGACGCGATCGGTGAGAAGAAAGCCGCGGCGAGGAAGAATCGCGAAATCCATCAGTCGCCAGAGGCCTCGATAGCCCTCGATCTCCCGGGCAAACTTTTCCATTTCCCGCCCGCCATATCCGGCTCCCCAAACGGCGCCAATATAGGCGCCCATGCTGGACCCCGCCACGATATCCACCTCGATGCCGCTTTCTTCCAACACCTGAAGCACCCCGATATGAGAAAGGCCGCGAGCGGCGCCAGAAGAGAGTACAAGGCCAACCTGACAACCGCACATTTCGCGCCCCAAGCGACGAAGATTTGCTGCGAATCGCACGCCATCCCCAACTTTCCTAAGATAGCTGTGGACCGGCCAACGAACGGTCTCCTCAATATAACAACTCAAGCCGTGGGCATTCTCTGTGGTGTCCAAGAAAATGATCGGCTTGATGGGAATCGCTCCGCAGCCGCGCGCACGCGCTTCACGGCAAAGAAGATTCAATTCGAACAGGCTCTCACCGTGCTGGCGCAAAATGGGATAAATGGACCAACTGCGACGGATGATCTCGATCAGCGCTTCCACCGTGGTCTCTTGCGGCACCTCGACAATCACGTGCGAAAATTGCGTTCGGGCGCGATCCAGCAGTTTCGACAGGCTTCGCAGAGAATGTGGATCGCTTGCCCAGTCTGCCCACTGCATAAAGACGTTCTCAAGGCCAGGAATAGCCGAGGGAAGACCGTTCCGAACACACGACGACGCTCTGACCTTGACGCAGAGGACGGGTTCCGCCGTTTCCTTGGCTATCGTTTCCGCACAGACCGAAGAGAACTCTTCGTATGGGACGTCATCGGACAGGGGCATCAGGCAGAGAATCTTGCCGAATCCCTTTCTCTTCGCGGGAGGCGGCGCGAAACCAATCGAGGAAGGCGCGCCTGCTCTAAGCATGGCTGGCCACCGATCAATGAGCCTGCGGAGATTCTGCCTTGGAAAGCGCAAGATATCGCTGTCTACAATCGCCCGCATATTCAAGCGGCCGCCTCGCGCGCCGTCGATGGCATCTCCGGCCCGGAGGGAGGCAGACTTCGGTGAGTCCGGTGACTCGCAGCGGCCCTGCAAAATAAGCGATATCGAATCCTGTGGGAGGCCTTCTCGGACCAGATTCTGTCCCGCCCGCAAGTGCTCGACTCCGTCCCGTCCCGCCCGCAAGTGCTCGACTCCGTCCCGTCCATCCCGCAAGGGCAACGACGCTCGGCCGGACGGCATGTGCCGTCGCCACCAGTCTGTCAGCGAGTTTTTCATTTGCGGATGCGTGCCAAGGCGCATGCCAGCGTCTTGGAGAACCCGGCTCCAGCAGCGATGCCGGCATGCGATCCCGGTTACGTCCTTCTATTTTCAAGCTAGGGCGAGAATGAGACTTGTCAAAGCAGACCGGTGGGCGGGCGCCTGTTCTGTTGCGGAAACGCTCCAGCTCTGATTAGTTCGCGGCTTTCGGATGAAAACGCTGAAAGAGGCCTGGCCTGCGATTTGCGACTTTTCCGTGCAGCTCGATCTGCCGCCGAGTCGCTGGAGATACGCGTGGTCCACTCACGAATTGAGCGCCAAGCGCCTCTACAACGCCATTCGCTGGCGAAAACCGAAGATAATAGTGGAAACGGGCACATTCGAGGGTCTTGGCACATTCACCATGGCAATGGCGGCGCAGGAAAATGGCAACGCGGCCCGGATAGTCACCATAGACTACGATGGAGACCCTGATGTTTCGATTCCGATGGAAGAGTGGTTGTTGCTCCGCAAGCTTCGTGACGAGAATCTTGATCTGGCCCGCGCCCGGTTCCCAAGGGTGGAGATTCATTTCCTGAACGGGGACTCACGGGAAGTCCTCCCCTCAGTATTTCCCGCACAACTCGATCACTGGGACTTCTTTTTTCAGGATTCCATGCACTTCATGAGCGGCATCATGGCCGAGTGGGAGATCATGAAGCCGTTCGCCCGACCGGGCTCTGTGGTCGTCTTTGACGACGTGTGCCTCGACTGGAAAAAGATGCCAGCTCATCTGCTCAAGCAAAACGACTTTTGCGGACATTTCCTCCTTAGAGAAGGCTTGAGAAACGGCTGGGCTTGCAAGTCAACTGTCGAGGGACGCGCACAGTTCTGGGCGCAAAAGAGGGATCGCAAACGATTGATTCGAAACGCCCCGTCCTTATGAATGCATGGATTTTGACAGGATTTGGACTTAACGTCGCCATGATAGTGATGGCGATGGCTTGGGTGATCGCGCGCCGCCTTAGGAACGTAAGTTTCCTGGATGCTGCGGCGTCCCTCGGATTCGCAATTGTCGTCTGCTCCTACGCAGTCATCGGCGCGGGCGATCCCGTTAGAAAGTGGCTCATAGCGGGAATGGTTACTATATGGAGCCTACGGCTGGCCTGGTTGCTTCTCATTGACGTCCTCCGGCACCATCCGCAGGAGGGAGAGCGTTACCTCGCGCTGCGCGAGCACTTTCCCAAGCGCCCCTGGCTCATGTTTTTCGGCTTTTCGCAGTATCTGGCGACCCTGGTCATCTTGCTCTCGGTACCCTTTGCCATCATCTGTTCGAACCCTCGTCCCGGACTGGGAGTCGCGGAGATCGCCGGATCAATCCTTTGGCTTTTCGCAATCTTCGGAGAGGCTTTGGCTAAGGACCGATTGCGACACTTTCGCGCCAATCGACAAGACCCCGCGGACGTTCCGAGATACTCGCTTCATCCCGACTACATTCCGGAATGGCTGATTTGGTTGGCTTATTTTGTCTTTGCCCTCGGGTCACCCTGGGGCTGGACGACCATCTATTGCCCGCTGATCATGTTCTATTCTCTGACAACCGCGAACGCGCTCCTTCCAAGACCCCCAAGGCGCTGTCTCCCATCTGCCTTGAAAAAATCCGGCGGTGCATGAAACCTGACCCGCTCCGAAAGGCTGGCTGCTATGACTTGAAATGAAAGCCTTCGCATTTCTTCTGCTTGTCGCCACAACCCTTCATGCTCAGGTGCCTGAACTAATCACTGCAGGGGACGCCCTTGGCCAACAGAATCGAAGTTCCGAAGCCCTCTCGCTCTATATTAAGGCCGACGCAATAAAGCCGAATGATTCCGAGATACTTCGACGCATTTCAAAGCAGTATGCGCAGCTCATGCTCGATGCGACAACTTCCTCCGAAAGGGCGGAACTCGGTCGAAAGGCGCTCGACGCAGCGAAACGCGCGGTAGCAGCCGATCCGAACAACGCGCAGGCGCATTTGTCCCTGGCGATCGTCTATGGCCGAATTGCGCTTAACGAACCGCCACGCCGTAAGATCGAGATGTCCCGGCTCATTAAGCTGGAGGCCGAGACCGCGGCGCGCCTTGATCCGAAGAACGACTATGCCTGGCATGTTCTGGGTCGCTGGAATTATGAGATTGCCAACTTCAACCCCCTCCTGAAGGGCCTGGCCCAGGCAATCTACGGGAAAATCCCCAATGCATCGAATGAGAAGGCCGTTGAATGTTTTCAGAGGGCGATCGAACTTCAACCCCGTCGGGTCATACATCATTTGGAACTCGGACGCACCTACCTAGCTCTTGGCGAAAAGCAGAAAGCGCGCGACGAGCTTAATAAGGGACTCTCACTCCCGTCCATCGACAAGGATGACGACGATAATAAGCAGAGAGCACGCGTCACGCTCAAGCAGTTGAAGTAAGTGAAGGGCGGATCCCGCCGAGGAGCCAGCATGCTGCCTTTAAGCAATTTTGGAAAATCTAACAGGACTTTTCGCGCCAGTCCTGCAAACTTATAGTCGATGCCGCGTATTCTCATTCTGACCGCCAGCATGGGTGAGGGCCATAACACCGCCGCCCGCAATATTAAAGATGCCCTCATCGCGGAGGCCGGCGAGAACGCGGTCGTTCTTGTCGCAGATCCTTATACCCGCACGAATCCCGTCATCAACAAACTGATGCAAAAAGGCTACACGACGGCGATCAACAATTATCCGCGAGCATGGAAAGTCGTATTCGAACTGCTTAGCAAACGCGGGGTCGTCGAAGGCATGGGGCCAATGCTTGCTGAATTGACAGCCGCCGTTAAGGCCCTCATTGACGAATTCCATCCCGACATCATTGCATCCACGTACCCGGTCTTCTCCTTTCTCATAGCCAAAATTCGCAAGCGGAGCCCGTCCCTCACCGTACCGTTTTACACCGTGATCACGGATTCCACGATGATCAACTCGGCCTGGTATCGCTGCCCTTGCGACGGATCGATCGTCGCCGACCAGCAAACCGCGCGGGTCCTGCTCAATGACGAAGTGCCCCCCGAGCGAGTTCATGTGCTGGGGTTTCCCGTGGACAAGGCTTTTGAATCTCTCCATCCTGCTCCGCCCCCCTTTGAAGTCGGGTGGAAGGCCATCTTCTTCCCAGGGGGAGCTTCCCAGTTCGCTGTGAAGGTGCTCATGCATCTCGGAGAAATCCCCCAACTTCACGTGACGGTCGTCACTGGTCGCAGACATAACGTATTTCAAGGCCTCCATGACGCGGGCCTGCCCAAGCTTGGTTCCCTCATAGGATGGACTGACGAAATGCCCGCCTTGATGACTTCGCATCATCTCTTCATCGGAAAGGCCGGCGGGGCCACAGTGCAAGAGGCCATCGTCGCGCAGATTCCTTTTCTTGTAAGCCATGTTGTTCCAGGACAGGAGGAAGGGAACATTGCCCTTATAGAGCAAACCGGCATCGGAGCGCTTGCGGTTGGCAGTCCGCAGCGAACCCGCGACATGATCCTCGGCGCAATGGCCAACAGCGGCAAGCTGTGGAAGGCGTGGCGGGCAAATCTTGCCGCTCTCAAGAAGCCTTCCGCCTCTCGCGCCATCGCCCGATTTCTCCTCGAGCACGCTTCCAAGGCTAACCCTTTCTCTAGCTAGGAAATGCTTTTGCACGCGAACCGCGTGGCGCTACGGTGAACGCGATGCTTACAAGGCTGCGCCGCTACAAGGAAGTCTATGCCATTATGCTTCGCAATTCGATGATCCGCGAAATGGCCTTCAAAGCGAATTTCCTGCTTTGGATGGGAGTCGAGCTGCTTTGGTTTATCGGGCAAATTGTTTTCATCGAGGTCATCTTCGGATACGTTGACCGAATTGGAGACTGGACAAAGTGGGAAGTCGTTCTGCTTGTCGGGACACACCAGATCATCGCCCAGATTTTTCAGGCCTTTTTCTACGCGAACCTCGCCAATCTCCCCGACCTCATTCGCACCGGACGGCTGGACTTCCTGCTGATCCAGCCGATCGATACGCAATTCGCCGTCTCGACCAAACAGTTCGGGCTCGACAACCTCGTCAACGCCCTCATCGGTGTCGCCTTTGTCGTCACCGCGCTGGTCAAGATGGCGATCGTCCCAACCCTCGCACAGATCGCACTCTATGTGTTCGCAGTCGCGATGGGCGTGATGGTTCACTATTGCGTCCTGTTTTGCCTTGCGGCAACCAGCTTCTGGATCGTTCGCTCGCAAGGGTTGATCTACGGATACTACAGTCTGTTCAACCTCGGCCGCTATCCCGACGTCATCTTTCGCGGCCTCTTCAAGTTCGTCTTCAGTTGGATCATACCTGTTATTGTCGTGACCAACATTCCGACGCGCCTGTTGATCCGAGCAACAGACTCCCCAGCACACTTGCTCCTGCACCTCATACTTGCCACGGTGATCGTCACAATTGCGACGCGTCTGTTCTGGCTCACGGCGCTCAAGCGTTACGCAAGCGCGAGTTCGTAAGGCGTAAGTAAATACGTTGGCCTATTAGGGAGCAACGGGCTCTTCAATGCTCGAGGTCGATCCTGGCCTAGGGAACCCTATCAATTGTCCTTGCCCTATCTCCACACCTCCGCTCGAAGCGAACTCCCGTTAACGCAGCGCACCTGTCCTTTGCAGCAAGTTCTTCATGTCCTGCTTGGAGCCGCGGAAGGCGATGAGAAAGCACATGCCTTTTTCCTCCCGGATGGCCAGGACGGAACGGTCGGCCTCCGTTATGCGCCATGAACCCTCCGGCACAACATTGATCCCAAACGGTTGCGAGGCAAAACAGTAAAAGTACATGACGTTCTCTGGAACGAGAACCTGGGCGACCGGCTCGTTATCCACAGTGAACAAACGCACACCAACAGCATCGAAATCCACGAGCTCGGCCGGAACCTGAAAATTATCGAAGCCTTTAAGCGCAAACCAATCCTGCAACGCGCTCGCTTTCTCCTCGACGGCATCGAACTGGTTCGGCGTCGCCTTGGCACCTGTCGTCGCAATCTTCAAGGCTTCGTTGGGAAATGTCCCGGCGCGGCCCAGGAACATCCAAACCAGCAGGGCGATCAAGAAAAGAAACCCCACACCCACCGCAAAGGCCGCGTGGTTCCCAACTTGAGTTCGACCTTTCCCGCGTTTCGCCGTGAAGGCCCGGGCCCCATCGTCGATTTGCGCTATGGAATCGGCGTCCAGACGAATCGCATCGAGATCATCGGCACAGGCCTGATCAAAGGCGCTCTGCGACGCGAGCTCGGCCCCAAGAGACTTGTCCTTGGCGGCGACAACGAGAGCCCTCTTCATCAAGGGATCGGAATCGTCTTCTCCGGTTGGGCGGCGACAAACGAGGACTTGTCGGGCAGCCTTCGAGGTCATGACATGATTGCCCTTTGTTCGCGAAGCGCAGAACGTGTCTTATCCACTGCGTCCGCAAGAAGCCGCTCGTCAAGGTTCAGAACACACTGAATGTCCGAGGCGGGAAGCGCGCCCAGATAAAGCAACGCCAAAGCACTGCGACCGGGTTCAGGAAGCTTGTGTAGTTTTGCCGCCGTCCCTTCCAGTTCACAGCGGGCTGGAAACTTGAGACTGCGCCGCCGTACGATGGTGAAAAATAACTGTTTGGTCCGTTCCAAATCACCGGGATGTGGATGGCGAAGAAGCTCGTCGACGGAATCCTTGAACGCCTTCGACGTCCCCTCATAGCATCCCGTCAACAAAAGCGCAAAGCGCCATGCTGTCTCCAGGAAAACCCAATCGTCAGAAATATCGTTCATCGGGCGGATGCTACATAGCCCCGTCAAAATCTCTTCACAAGTGTCTTGTGCAATCGATCTTTCCTGAGCCGAAGTCACGGAAAAATAACGAAAACCCGAGCTTCCGCCCGCGCGATTGACTTGCCCGTCACTCGCAACCATTTTTAGGGACCGTTCATGAAGCACGTCCTGTTTGTTTGCACCGGCAATGTCTGCCGCAGTCCGATGGCCGAGGGGCTTTTCAAAAAGCTCCTCTCGGGACGCAGCGATATCCTCGTGCAGTCGGCGGGCGTCAGCGCCGGACGCGGCATGCCCGCAAGCCAGCATGCGGTTCAAGCGCTATCGGTGGACGGCGTCGATCTGGCAAACTTCCGCAGCCAGCCGGTCTCCGAAGATCTCGTGCGACAGGCAACGCATATCTTCGTCATGACGCGCGATCACAAGCGCATGATCGAACTTCTCTTTCCAGACGCTTGCGAGAAGACGTATTTGCTGCGCGAGTTCGAGCCGGGCGCACCGGACGTGCCCGATCCGATCGGCCTGGGGCGCGAGACGTACGAGCGCTGCCGGGACACGCTCAAGAAGGCCCTTCCCACCCTTTTGCACTTCATAGAGAAGCACAACATGACAACAGAATCCTTCCTTCAGGAAGAAGACTCGACACTGCCCCTCGAAGCCGTCGACCCACAGATCGCAGAGGCCATCCGCAACGAGCGTCGGCGCCAGTTTGAGAACATCGAACTGATCGCCAGCGAAAACTTTACAAGCAGGGCTGTAATGGAGGCTCAGGGATCCTGCCTGACCAACAAGTATGCGGAAGGCTACCCCGGTCGGCGCTGGTATGGCGGGTGCGAATACATGGACGTGGTGGAAACGTTGGCCATCGAACGCGCGAAGAAACTCTTTTCCGCCGAGCACGTCAATGTTCAGCCCCACAGTGGCAGCCAGGCCAATATGGCCGTATACTTCGCTGTCCTCCAGCCCAAGGATCGCCTGCTAACGATGGACCTCGCACATGGCGGCCATCTCACACACGGCCACAAGGCCAATTTTTCGGGTAAACTCTACGAAATTCACCACTACGGCGTAGATCGAGAAACGGAACACATCGATTACGACGCGCTTGCGTTGCTGGCTGAGCAGGTCAAGCCCAAAATGATCACCGCAGGAGCGTCGGCGTACGGACGCACGATCGACTTTGCGCGCATGCGGCAGATCGCGGACTCCGTTGGAGCTTACCTTTTCGTCGACATGGCTCATATCGCGGGCCTGGTCGCGGGCGGAATGCATCCCAGCCCCATCCCGCACGCTCATTTCGTGACGACGACAACACACAAAAGCCTGCGCGGCCCTCGTGCGGGGTTGATCATGTGCAAAGAGGAGTTCGCAAAGCGTCTCGACTCCCAGATGTTTCCAGGAGTGCAAGGTGGCCCGCTCATGCATGCCATCGCAGCGAAGGCCGTTTGTTTGCACGAGGCGCTGCAGCCCGCCTTCAAGGACTACGCGCGCCAGATCGTGAGCAATGCCAAGGCCCTGGCTGCACGTCTTTCAATGCTTGGCTACCGAATTGTATCCGGCGGCACCGACAACCACCTTATGCTCGTCGATCTTCGCCCTCGTGCACTCACGGGACTCGATGCCCAGACGGCGCTCGATCATGCCGCAATCACGGTCAACAAGAACGCTATCCCGTTCGATACTGAGCCAATTACCAAGACAGGAGGAATCCGCGTAGGCACCCCCGCGATGACCACACGCGGAATGAAAGAAGAGGAAATGATGGAAATCGCAGATCTTATCCACGCCGCCCTCGAAAGCCGGACCGACCAACCCAAGCTTGCCGCGATTCGGCAGGAGGTCGTTCGATTCACAAGCCGCTTTCCTCTTCCGTAATTTCCGGTCAGTACGGATCAAGCTTCAGGCCCGGCACCTTGCCAAGTGACGTTGTGTCCCGCGTCACAAGCGGGACGCCGAGATGCAACGCCGAGGCAGCAAGCCAAAGATCCGCGGCGCCCAAAATAAGGCTACGCCCTCGAAGCATCACACCGAGCCGGGCATAGCCCACGACAACTTCCTCGTCGGGCCAGTGCGTCGGATAACGGGCGAGGAATTCCAGCAACGCAGGTGAGTCGTGACCCGCAATGGCCGCAGCCCGCAGAAACTCTCCCTTCACGATCCACGAGATGGCTAGAGAGTCCTCCTGATGCGCGCGTGCGTAAGCTGAGGCATCAGATGCCTCGCCATGGCGCCAGCGATCAATCAGAAAGTCTGTCCCCACCAAACGATCGACTCTCATTTCACTGCGCGTTCTGCGAAGCAATCGCTTCCAGCATCAGGCGCGACTGCTCCTCGGAGAGCGAGGGCAGCGCTTTGAAGGATTCGTCCAAGTCGCCAAATGTCCCACGCTTCGGAACCATCCGAAGCACCACATGAGAAAACGAATCCCTGCCGGTCTTCCACGCCCTCAATCTCTCATACGCCGCATCCGATAACGTAATAGTTTTCATGTATCGTGCATGCATGAATACACGATTCACGCCCCAACGCAAGGTTTGAAGGATGATTTTGAGGATATGAAGGGTCGGGGACTCGACATTGCGGTGTGGCGGATAAATATTTCCTGCTCTTGGATGGACAAGGCATTAAGTCACGTGGTCGAGGATATACTTGCTTCGTACGATCGGGTTGGAGGCATGAACAACACCGATGCGTACAGTCTCCCTTCGAAGCGCGCTGTTGGCGGGATTTGCGAAGACATGTTGCAGATCTTGTTTCCGGGCTTTCATGACGAGGAGGCAATACACAAGAGGTCGCTTCCGGTACTTACGCGTCATCGAGTTTCAAGCGTGATGGAGCGCCTGGAGGAACAGGTCCGCCAAAGCATGCATCTCTGCGACGACGCGCGGCGCCGCGCGCAGAGTCTATCGCTGCCAAAGTTTTTCGAAACGCTTCCGGAGGTGCGCGAGATCTTGCATACGGACATTGAGGCTGCCTACGAGGGCGATCCCGCGGCGATGAATCGGGAGGAAATCATTCTTTCCTATCCATTCATCGAAGCCATTGCGATTCAGCGTATCGCAAACAGGCTTCATCGGTCCGGCGTGCCCATCATCCCGCGGATGATGACGGAATGGGCGCACGGCCGCACCGGCATTGACATTCATCCCGGCGCGTCCATCGGCTCACATTTTTTTATCGATCATGGCACGGGCGTGGTCGTGGGAGAAACAAGCGTCATTGGGGAACACGTGAAGATGTATCAGGGGGTCGCGTTGATCGGCCGCTCTCTCTCTGGCGGACAGAGCCTCAGAGGTGTGAGACGGCATCCCACCATCGAGGATCATGTGACGATCTATGCGGGCACGACGATCATGGGTGCGGAGACCGTTATCGGCGCCCATAGCACGATCGGCGCGAACGTTTTTCTTACCCACAGCGTTCCGCCGTATTCGCTCGTCTTTTACGAGGAGAAGCAATTGCGCATACTGGACAAGCGGAAACGGCAAGGCGAACAAGAACTCGAATGGTCTATTTAGATTACAACGCCACCACGCCGCTCGCTCCGGAGGCTCTCGAGACCATGATGCCCTTTCTGCGCGACTCTTTTGGAAATGCTTCAAGCATTCACGCGGCGGGACGCGAGACACGTGCGGCAGTGGATGATTCGCGCGAGAGGCTGGCCGCTCTGCTTGGGGTCAAGGCCCATGAAATCATCTTCACGAGCGGAGGCACCGAAGCGTGCAACCTAGCCGTTCTGGGCATCGCCCGGGCTCATGCTCCGCGCGGACGGCACATCATCACGGCGGCTGCGGAGCACCACGCGATTCTCCGCGCCTTCGAGCATCTGAAACACCACGAGGGCTTCGACCTCGCGATCCTTCCCGTTGACGGCGCAGGGCGTGTCGATCCCGGAGATCTCAAGACCGCTCTGCGTTCGGATACGGTTCTTGTCTCCGTCATGCACGCGAACAACGAGACGGGGACAATCCAGCCGGTCGAGGAACTCGCCGCAATATGCCGCGAACACCGCGTCTGCTTTCACACCGACGCCATACAAACCTTTGGAAAACTGCCGGTCCGGCCAGGCGATCTGGGCGCTTCCGCGGTTTCCCTCGCTGCTCATAAATTCTACGGACCCCCAGGTGCCGGAGCGTTGTACCTTCGCTCGGGCGTTGCGATCTCGCGGGTCATGTATGGGGGATCCCACGAGAACACGCGCAGGCCGGGCACCGAAAATGTCGCAGCGATTGTGGGAATGGCGGCTGCCGCCGAGCTCGCAGAAAGCAGGCGCCTCAATGACCAACCCCGCCTTTGCGCGTTGCGCGACCGGCTTTGGCAAGGCATCAAAGCCCGCTTCGCACATGCCGTGCGCAACGGACATTCCGGTCATACGCTCGCGAACACCCTTAATGTGAGCTTCCCCGGTCTCGATGGCGAGGCTCTGCTCATCGGCCTTGATCTTGAGGGCGTCTGTGCTTCGAGCGGATCGGCATGCATGGTCGGTTCCGTCCAGCCTTCGCATGTCCTCGTCGCGATGGGCGTCGAATCAAAAGTCGCCTCTTCCACGGTCCGCTTTTCCCTCGGAACGCATACTTCAGAATTTCATATCGAACATTGCCTGCGCGCACTTGAGACGGTTGTCGGACGCCAGGCACAACCCATTGCCGCCTGATGAAACAAACTCTCGTCGTGCTCAACTTCGGAAAATCCGTTCTTCGCCATTTGCGCCTTCTTCCCGAGATCACGAATGCCGACGCACAACCACCAAGACGACGTCAAAACAAGCGTGACATTCTTCTGGAAAAACTCTGTCGCCAGCTTCTGCGGGCGGCGAGCTGTCCCGGGCTTCAGGTGACCGTCGAATGGAACCCGCGGCTAAGAACAACGGCGGGCCTCGCATGCTGGAGGACCAAGACGATCTCGCTCAACCCAAAACTCATCGAAGTCTCGCCGTCCGAGGTGCAACGCACCCTGCGCCATGAACTCGCGCACTTTCTTGCACAGCATCGTGCCGGACGCCGCCAGATTGCGCCGCACGGTGCCGAATGGCGCCGAGCCTGCGGAGATCTCGGCATCCCGAACGAATCTCGCTGTCACGATCTTCCGCTCAAGCGCATCCGTTTTGAACGCAGATACTTCTACGCCTGCCGCGAATGCGGCACCTCGCTCGCCCGCGTGCGCGCGATGAAACGCCATGTCGCATGTCTCAAATGCTGCCGCAGGCACAACGAGGGAAAATACCATGAACGTTTTCGCTTCATTCCTGTCCCAGCTCCAGACAGGCTTGCGGCGTAAAACGGTTTCGAAAGCGTCCGTCGGTTTTCCTGATTGAACCGCGTCCGGCCTCGGACTACACAAGCATCGCATTTCCCCAAATGAGCACGAATATCGAGTCCCACCTTGTCGAAAACCGCGTTTTCAAGCCGTCGAAGGAGTTTGTCAAAAGCGCTCGCGCCAACTCGTTTGCCGAATACAGGAAGCTCTATGCGGAGTCGATCAAGTCGCCCGAGAAATTCTGGGCGAAGCAGGCCGGTGACCTGCTCTGGAGGAAGAAATGGTCAAAGGTTCTTGATTGGCGCCCGCCCTTCGCCAAATGGTTTGTTGGCGCAAAGCTCAATGTCTCGGAAAATTGCCTCGACCGCCATCTCTCCGGGCCGCGCCGCAACAAGGCTGCCATCATTTGGGAAGGGGAACCCGGCGATCGGCGGGTCCTCACCTACCAGCAGCTTCACCGCGAAGTCTGCGTCTTTGCGAACATCCTCAAGCGCAACGGCTGCAAGAAAGGGACGCGTGTTCTCATTTACCTTCCGCATATTCCGGAGGCAGCCATCGCGATGCTCGCATGCGCGCGCATCGGTGCTGTTCATAGCGTGGTCTTCGGCGGGTTCAGCAGCGAAAGCATCAAGGACCGCATCGCGGACAGCGGCGCCAGCATCGTTGTCACGGCGGACGGCGGCTACCGGCGCGGCCAGATCATCACTCTCAAGCAAAACGTCGACCACGCGATCGAAGGCAATGCCGCGGTCAAGTGTGTCATCGTTTTCCGCCGCACCAACCTCGATATCCACATTCAAGAGGATCGCGACGTCTGGTGGCACCGTGAAGCCGAGTACGTAAGCGCGGAGTGTCCGGCCGAGCCTCTCGACAGCGAACATCCGCTCTTCATCCTTTACACAAGCGGTTCAACCGGAAAGCCGAAGGGCATTCTTCATACCACCGGGGGATACTTGCTCGGTGTCACCGTGACGGCAAAATATGTGTTCGATCTTCGCGAGGAAGACACCTTTTGGTGCACCGCTGACGTCGGCTGGGTCACCGGGCATAGCTACGTGGTCTACGGCATACTTGCCAACGGCGCGACGACGCTCATGTACGAGGGGGCTCCGAACTGGCCGGAACCCGATCGCTTCTGGAGCATCATCGCCCACTACGACGTCACAATTCTCTACACCGCTCCAACGGCCATCCGCGCCTTCATGAAGTGGGGAGACGACTGGCCGGCGAAGCACGACCTTTCCTCCCTTCGCTTGCTCGGCACCGTGGGCGAACCCATCAACCCAGAGGCCTGGATGTGGTACTACAAGCACATTGGCGGCAAACGCTGCCCGATCGTCGACACATGGTGGCAGACGGAAACCGGCATGCACATGATCACCCCGCTACCCGGCGCCACTCCACTCAAGCCGGGAACCGCCACGCTTCCGTTCTTCGGCATTGATGCGGCGGTGGTGGATGACAACGGCAAGGAGGTCGGGCCGAACGAAGGCGGCAAACTCGTCATCCGAAAGCCCTGGCCGTCGATGCTGCGGACCATTTATGGAGACAACGCCCGCTTCAAGAAGCAATACTGGAGTGAAATCAAGGGATGCTATTTCACAGGAGACGGCGCTCGGCGTGACAAGGACGGATACTTCTGGATCGTCGGCCGTATCGACGATGTCCTCAACGTCGCAGGACACCGCCTGGGAACCGCGGAGGTCGAGAGCGCATTGGTGGCCCACGAGGCCGTCGCCGAGGCTGCTGTAGTCGGCCGCCCAGACGAACTCAAGGGACAATGCGTGGTGGCCTTCGTTACTCTGCGCGTCGGATTTACGGCAACCAACGAACTCGGTGAGCACCTTCGTATTCATGTGAGCCGACTCATCGGAGCCATTGCGAAGCCTGATGACATTCGCTTTGCCGACGCTCTGCCAAAGACAAGAAGCGGGAAAATCATGCGCCGCCTGCTCAAGCAGGTCGCGTCAGGAGGCGCCGTAAGCGGCGACACCACGACCCTCGAGGACTTTACCGTCCTTACAAAATTGCTCGAGGGCGAGGAATAGAAAGCCTCCCATTTCGATTCCGTCGTTTTTTCACTGTCGCGGCGGCGTCCCTACCGTCGCTCCGGTCGATCAAACCGTGGCAGAGCGGCGACGCGAGGGATCACAAGATCCTTGCCACTATTCGATCTCGCGCATTTTGCCACGGGTGGCGCGAACAACAGAACCCATCTCGCGCTTGTCATCGGGCTTCATCTCGAAGCCCACGAAATTCAACACGCAACCATCGTCGCCCTGCAGGGGGCCTTTGACGATTTTCCCAATCTCCTTCCAAGGGACATCGCTGAGCCCTCCGCCTTCCTTCCACTGAAAACTCGCGTCAGAAATTAGAAAGATCACATCCGGCGACATCCGAACCCCCAACTCGAATACGCCCACGACCCCGCGTGGATTTCGATTCACTTTGGCAGAGGCCTGCATCGATCCGGTCGCGACCCATTCGTCTTCAATCCACTCCTTGGCCGCCGAACGGTTGGCATCGGTAGCCGCCACCAACTCCTCGCGAAAGGCCTTGAAATTCTGTGTGAACTGAATGATCCCAAAGCGCGAATTGATGGGAAGTTGTTCCAGCAGCGCGATTGTTTCTTCCTTGATCCGCTCGAGGGAGATCCCGCGTTTCCGCGCCTTGTTCAGAACGCTTGCAGAAACATCGAAAACCAAGAGGACGCGCCTACCCGTCGATTCTATTCCCATGAAGCTGAAACCCGACTGGATTCCCGCTGCCCCGCCGCTTCCTGCCGCGCCCGGCGCAACTCCCGAGCCGGCTCCGTCGGTTCCAGCCAGCGCAGCGACCTGATCAGCGAGTATCTCGGCGGGATCGAGTGGCAGCAACTGATCCATGGGCACCTTCGGAAGCTCGGGAAGCGCGAGGGGTCCCGGGCGGAGGCTCTGAAGTTTATCCGTAAAGCTGGGTTTCGGCGCCATGCCATCGAAGGCTGCCATATTCATCTTGTGCTCGCGGTCCTGCACAGGGATGCGAATATCCTTGATCACTTTGAATTCGGCTGGCGGCTCGGTGAGAAAGCGTGCCACGATCACGATGCCCGCAACGACGCCGGCGATCACGTGCACGCCGATGCTCGCCAGTATGACGGTAATGATGATGCGTTTTCGCTGTTGCTTGCGAAAAATCTCCGAAGCGGACGCGACCGTGGCGCTCATCACTCGGCCTCCTCCGATGCCGCGAAGGTGACTCCTCGGATACCGGCTCGGGCACACGCGTTGAGGACATCGACGATCCGTTGATGGCGACAATCGTTGGCAGCATCGACGGTGACGAGGCCTTCGCTCTTATTCGCGTCGGCGGCTTCCTTGAAGCGCACAAGGGTCTTGAGAAGTGAAGGAAGATCGCGACTCTGCGGCTCGTCCATGGGCAGGTCATTAAGGACAACCTGGCCGTCCTCCAGAATAGTGATTCGTTGCTCATCGGGAATTTCGAGGCTCTCCTCCTGCGATACAGTTCCCGGCAGCGTCATGCTCACATCTGCCTCCGGCTTTACGGGTTTAGATGTGAGGATGTAAAAGAAGAGCAGAAGAAAACATACGTCGATCATCGGCGCGATCTGCAATTCGATCTGAGGATGGTTGGCGCGCCTCATCATCGTTGCAGGACGCCGAAGATCACCTCGATGGCTCCCGCGTCGCTGGCAATTTGCATGACCTCCTTGATCTGCCTGCCAGGCGTCCCGGCATCCGCCCGAACGTAAAGCTTCAGTGGCGGATAGTTCTTGAAGCGCTCCTTGAGATGCATCGCTAGCTGTTTCGGCGTTACAGGCTGATTGCCGGCGAAGAGCTGGCCATGCTCGTCAATGTTGATGATGTCCCGATCCCCCATTTCATGCGGAATTCTTCCCGACGAGGCCGTCGGAATGTCGATCTCCAGAAGCTTTGCGCTCGTCGTGAGCTTGCCCGAAAGCATGAAAAAGAAAAGTAACAGCAACGTCACGTCGATCATCGGTGCAATCTGCAGCCCGACTTCCTCGTGCTGCACTTGGCGCAAGCGGCGGCGACCCTGAGGCATGGCAGATGCCCTTAGGCTTGGTCCGACACTTCCTGCGCCGTGAACTCTTGCACGGGCAAGACCTGTTGCACAGGCATCGAGTTTCCTTGCACTTCACCAGTGAAAAGGTCGAGCAGGTGAGAAAGGCCCTTGTGCACATCGGCCATGTTTGCAGATACTTGACCGCGAAAGAAGAAGTAGAGGAACATCGCGGGAATGGCCAGGAGGAGACCACCGCCCGTGGCCACAAGCGCTTCCCCGATGCCCTTTGCCAGATCCGCCGCTTCGGCTTTCCCGGCCGTAAGGGCTCCAAAGCTTGTTATCATCCCCGAGACCGTGCCGAGCAATCCTATCATAGGGGCGAGAACAGCAAACGTGTTCAAATAGTTGACCACCACCATCATCTTGGTCTCCGAGCGAAAGCAATCGTCGGCGACCGAATTCTCCATCGCGGCCTTGTTGAACATATCCCGCTCATAGTTTGCCTTCGTGAGAGCGGAGGCGAGCGCGTGCGTAAACGGACCCGGATGAGCCTGGCAATACTCGTAAGCGGACTCAAGATTGCGGTGTGAGACGAGCTCACTCAGGTGCGCCACGACGTGTGCGGGCATCATCTTCCCTCTGCGATACATGATGGCGCAATAGGCGCCGAGCGCGAGCGTTGCGACTGAGCAAAGTGCTATGATGTGCATCACCGGACCCCCTTCACGATAGAGATCAAGCAAGCTTTTAGCTGTTTCCAATTCGGCAGCGTCGGCCACAACGGGCAGCCCGGCCGTAAATATTAGGAATAAAGGAAAAAGTTGTCTAAGGTTTGATTTGCGTTTCATTTTCTAGCCTTTTAAAGGAATCTGGAAGTGTCTCGATGAAAGCCCGTGCTTGTTTCGCATAAACCGTTTCAGGATAGATCGACACCAGGTCGCGTGAGGTCTCGATCGCCAGTTTCAAGTCTTCCGCGGATCGATAGACCTCCACCGCGCCCCAAAGTCCGCGTGCGGCCGCGTCGGTATCGGATCCGAAAAACAGAGCCGGGTACAGATACAGCTCAAGGGTCTCATTGTAGAGTCGCTCACGCTCAGGGAGGGCGAAAGCGTCTTCCTTCCAGCGTGGATTGTCCGTCAAAAACTTACGCAAGGACTTTTCGGCAGCCTGCGCGAGAATAAACTTGGCCTCGATGAGAATCGCCGGCTCTTGCGCCGTGCGCCCGATCTCCTCGGCTTCGACAATGGCTTCCTGAGCGCTGCCTGTCGCAATCATGGCGCGCAGTCGCCCTTGCCTGGCGCGCGCCACTGCCTGCTCACTCCAAGCATCCGTTTCGATGATCCTGAAAATCTGGAGAGCCTTTGAGGCGCTCGCAAAGTCCTGGCCACGCAACAACAACTCGGCATAGCAAAGGCCGATCTCTGC
The DNA here is from genome assembly GCA_036525175.1 of Terrimicrobiaceae bacterium. Classification (GTDB taxonomy): domain Bacteria; phylum Verrucomicrobiota; class Verrucomicrobiia; order Chthoniobacterales; family Terrimicrobiaceae; genus DASTFP01. The sequence continues at coordinate 25,092 of DATDAX010000135.1, forward strand.
GGCAGAGGACCTTGGAATCGCGAGCCAGGAAAAAGCCTCGCGCCAAAGCGTCTCAATCTCAGAAATATTTTCCACCGTCGCATTCCTAAGCTTCTGATCCCGCGCCTCATCAGAGGAAAACTCAACCCGTTCGACACGCGAGCATTGAATCGTCACTGATGCGAAAACCGGCGCAGCGTCCGTAGGGGCGTCCGGGAGCGGGGGCAGGAACCTTTGCATCCGAATGGTCTGTCCATCGAATCCGGCAATCTTTCCGGCTATTCTTTCGCCATGCCGAAGGAAGATCGTGTCCTGGCCGTTTCGCGGATCTTGGCCATGCACGATCCCCGCGACTGCTAACGCGAGGACTACGATTCGAGGGGAACCGGCCATGGTTTTCATCCCTCTGATGATCGGCCTTCACCCGCCTGGAACGGGCCGCCAAGGGCATCCAGGCGGCGGCGCGCCTTGATCGTTTCTTCGAAGCCTGTCAGATCCTCTCTTTCGATGAGTTCCTGATAGGTCCTGCGCGCGCTAAACTCGTCGTTGAGTTTCTCGAAAGCTTCCCCACTGCGATAGTAGGCTTTGGCGACCCAATCGCGCCAGCGCCCGTACATGACGTACAGGCGTTGAAAATAAGGGATAGCGAGATCGGGTCGAGACTCATTCATGTAGATGTCGCCAGTAAGATAGAGTGCCTCGGCCTTTTCCCTTCCAAGCGCATACTCGCTGGCGAGAAGTCCTTCGAGGGCCTTTCTCGCGTCCGCGATGTGCCCGCGATTCTGAAGGAGCTGCGCGCGAGACAGCGTCACTTCACCGGAGAGTCGCGACCCAACCACTTCGCGTTCGAAGCGCTCAAACTGCTCCAATGCGGCATCCGCATTCCCACGCTTCATCTCGATCCGGCCGATGGCGGCCAACGCCCGGTCCTTTTGCGGAGCGCGAGGATTCCACTTGATCAGATCCTTATACAAGCTTTCCGCCTCCCATTCCATCCCTGCCGTTAGCAGCGCATCGGCACAGTCCGCCAAGAGGATGGGATTGTCCGTCTGCACGTTCAGTCGCTTTGAGAGGTCGACCAAGCCCGACTGCGTCCGGACTGGATCCCGCTTTTTCCATTCGACGGATTCGGCCCAGAACGCCCGCGTCGCCAATGTTTTCTTACCCGCTCTCTCAGCTTCCAGGCGCAAACGGCCCAGCCGCGAGCAGAACTCCGCTTGCTCGTCATCGCCTTTGTAAAGTCTTGAGAGCGCGGGAAACAAGTCTTCCACCGACGTGATTGTTACATCGTCTCCATACTCGCTGATCGCGGCCCAATAGACATCGCGAGCAGCATCTGGCGCCCCTTGTTGTCGATGCGTCCATCCCATCCAATAAACAGCCTCAGCGACGCGCGGACTTCGAGGATTCTCCCTCGTAAAGTCCGCCATATGGTTGCGGAGCTTCTCATGCTCTTCCATCAGCTTATAGGCCTTGCCAACCTTGAAGACGCCCTCAGCGTAAAGCTTAGCGTCCTCCTTCGTGATACTTCGTAGTGCTGCGATTCCCTCTTCCATGCGGCCCTGACTCATCAACGCATCGCCAAGCAATATTCGCGCTTCGTTGCATTCTTCTGCAGCGGGGTAATTGCTAAGGAATGCCCCAAGTTCCTTGATGCTCGTTTGATAGTCTTTCAGATGCTGTGCGCAATAGGCTTTTCTGAAAGCGGCGCTTGCGTGATGGCGGCCGGCTTGATACGTACTAAGATAGTCGTCCATGACATCCCGACAGCGCTTGAATTCTTTATCAAGCGACCAACCGACCCCGCGCCAATACATGGCATCCTGCCTTAGCTCATGCCGCGGATACTGCTCTTCGAATCGCTCGAACTTCGTGATGGCCGCTTTGTTCTCCGAGGCCTGGAGAAGGGAAAATGCGCCCATGAAGCCGGCGCGTGGAGCGTAGTCTGACGAAGCGTGTTCCTTGCAAATCGTCTCAAAGACCGCAACAGCTTCGTGATAGCTGCCGTTTCTTTGCTCTGCGATGCCCTGCAAATAGCGAATGAGGGGGACCTGGTCGGATTCGGGAAATTTCTTTGTGAAGGTTTTGGCGGCCTCGATCGCCTTTGGCCAACATTGAAGCGCGCTCCAGCATTGCACGAGATTTGCAGACGCCGACTCGACGACACGTCCGGCCGGCAATTCGTCGACCATGGCTTCCAGGATGAGTGCGGATTCGCGATAGCGATGCATCGCTTGATAGGCTGCTGCGAGGCGCAAACGCACGGCCGCGTCGAAGCTCTCCATCCTCCGAAAGTTTTCAATCTCCCGTTTGACTTTAGCGATCATCTGAGCGTAAAGCAGCATGTTATAGGGATCGCCGCGCGGATCGGCTTCAACGGCCTGAAGCTTTGACTCCAGATCTTCGAGGCGCGTCGTTTGATGTTTGAGGAGGCGGCTCGCACTCCAGATGCGCTGCAAACAAATAATGGCTTCGCGAGGCTTGCTTCGCTCCAAATAGCGGGTCCCAAGTTCGAAGGTGAGGGTCTGAAAGGTCACTAGCTGGAGGAGGTCGCCCAGGCGCAGAAATTCCTCCCTGACCACTTTCATTGCTTCATCGTCCTTGCCTGCTTCAAGCAAGGCATGAAGTTGCAGGACCGTCGCACGTCCACGGTTGATCGGAACCATTTCCGTCTTGACGCGCGCATAATAGTCGGCCGCGTCGCCAGGCTTGCCCTCCAAAAGAAGGCATGTCCCTACGAGAAGCCGCGCTTCCGGCACCTTCAGGATCGCCGGAAACTTCCGGGCATATCCGGGGTTTCGTTCTGTCCCGATTGGGAACAATTCCAGGAACTTCTCAAGCGTCTTCCTGGCAGCCTCGCCATGTTCCTGCTCAATACCGCATACGCCCTTCCAGAAAACCAGCTCTTGTGTCTGCGCATGATCAATAGGAGGATCGCTAGCGAGGGCGTCGTCAATGGCGTCGGAAGCCTCTTCAAATTTCTGCAATCGCACGAGGCAGATCGCAAGCGGGTAGCGCATCTGTCGCAAGGCCGCTTGCGCATCCGCAGCCTCCCCAAAATCTGCGATGAACTTTCGATACAGACTGGCAGCATCGTTGTACTTACCCTTCGCATAAAGGGACGCTGCGTTGACGACCAACTCGTCTGCGGTCAGGTCCTGATCGCCTTCGGCCTCCTCCCCAAGCGAACAGCTGGCACAGATGCCAAAAAAGATGGCAAAGCAGACTCGCACATGGAGGCAACGCATCGAAGAATGTGCGTGGTGGTAGCATGCAACTTTAAGAGTGACAATCCTGTCGTAAATTTCATGCCAGTGTTTGATTCTGATTCTTTGTCAACCATTGGCATGCTCCAGGAGTGCGTTCTCCGGTTTATCAAGTGCGGGGACGGTTCTTTCGAGGACCTCATTCTCGCTGTGCATGCGATGCAGCGCGTGTCTTGCCCGCAGTACGACGCCTATTGCGCATCACTTGGAAAAATTGCCTCCTGGCGCGAAATTCCGGCCATCCCTCTCGGGGCATTCCGTCAAACAGCCATCCGGTCGTTCCCTGCGGCGGAAACCATTCGCTCGTTCCGAACGAGTGGGACGACCGGAGAAGGCCACGGAGAGCATCACTTCCGAACGCTGGAACTCTACCGCGCTGCCGCCTTGGAAGGCTGGCTGCGCGCGGGCCTGCCGACGGGAAATGTCTTCTGCCTGATGGCTTCGCCGGAAGATTCCCCCTACTCGTCGCTTAGTTGCATGGCGGGATGGCTTGCTCCTTTGGAACAGTTCTTCCTTGGGGACTGGGACAGGTTGGCGAAAGCCGTGTCCCGCGTAGAGAATGCTGTGACGCTCTTCGGAACTGCGCTCGCTTTTCTCGATTTCTTTGAGTGGCTCGGCCGCCGGAAGATGCGTCTTCCGCATGGAAGTCTGGCGATTGAAACCGGCGGCTACAAGGGAACGAACTGCAGCCTCTCCAAGGCGGAGCTCTATGCGTTGTTCCAGGAACACTTGCGATTCGGGTCAGGCGATATTTGGAACGAATACGGGATGACAGAACTCAGTTCGCAATTCTATTCGCGAGGCCTCGGCAATCCGCACTGCGGCGCACCCTGGGTGCGGGCGCTGGTTATTGATCCCGAAACTGGCGGCGAATGCACGGACGGCGAGACTGGACTTCTCCGTATCTTCGATCTGGCAAACTTGGGCTCGTGCTGCGCGCTTCAAACTCGCGATCTTGCGATCCGGCGAGGTGAACACTTCGAACTCATCGGTCGCGACCCAGCTGCACTCCCGCGCGGCTGCTCTCGGACCGTTGACGAGTTTCTTGGACAATGAAGAGCGCTGAACGCGCAGCCATCCTTGCCCGGGCGGCGCATCGCTTTCCCCTGTTGGGGACGGTTACAGCAAACGACCTGATCGATGTCGTCCGTCTCGAGCTCGGGCACGCGGAAATTCTCGATGGATTCCGACCCTACGCCGGCGGGTTCAGCCGTGCGATTCCCATCGATCCGGTCCTTCACGTTATCAGCGGGAATACGCCTCACGCCGGATTACAAAGCCTCATTCGTGGGCTGCTCGTCGGCGCCAGGAATTTTGTCAAACTCCCATCGGGCGGCTTGCCCGAAGTCGAAGAGTTCGTCGGCTTGCTGCCGCCATCGCTCAGGGAAACGGTGGTGACAAGCACGGACCTGCCGGAAGGATGGCTGCAAGAATCCAAGGCATGGATCGTCTTCGGATCTGACAAAACGATTTCCCATTTTCAACGGCGACTGCCCTCCGGCATTGTGTTCGAAGCGCATGCTCATCGCATCAGCCTGGGAATTGTCTTCGACGACGCACGCGGCGATTCCGCGCCGCTGGCAGCCGCAGACGTCGCCCGTTTCAACCAGAAGGGATGCCTGTCTCCACACGACTTTTATGTTGCAACCGAGGCAAAGAGTTACGCGGCCCGGCTGGCCAAAGCCTTGGCACAGCACGAACTGAAAAATCCGCGCGGTACCATTACCCCGCTGGAGGCCGCCGAAATTGCTGATACACGCGCAAACTACCGCTTTCGATCCGCAAATGATTCGCGCGTGGCGATTTGGGAGAGCAAAAATTCAACGGCCTGGACGGTTATCTACGAGGAGGACGCCTGGTTTGCCAGCTCGTGTCTAAACCGCGTCGTTTTTGTCAAACCACTGCCTTCCGACCTCCAGAGCGCACTCGGCCCGGCCTCGTCTTGGGTCGCGGCGGTCGGGGTTTGGCCGGCCACGCCCGAGTACGCCGAGAGGGCGGCCGTTCTTCAGCCCTCACGTATCTGTCCGCTCGGGCACATGCAGAACCCGCCTTTCTCGTGGCACCAGGAGGGTCGTCAAACTTTGGCTCCCCTTGTGCGATGGGTTGATTTTGAACCCAATTTTCGCTAAAAGCCGCTTTCTCCCGTGGCTAAAGAAGAGTCCATTGTTACCGAAGGCGTCGTGGTCGATGTTTTGCCCGGAACCATGTTCCGGCTCAAACTGCCCAACGGACACATCGTGCTCGGACACATCTCCGGTAAGATGCGCAAGAACTTCATCCGAATCGTTCCTGGGGATCGCGTAAGCCTGGAAATCTCGCCCTACGATCTCACCAAGGCACGAATCATCTTTCGGGAACCGGAGACGCCCCCGCCGGGCAGGCCTTGATCGAGGTCCCAAGTATGAGTCGGATTTCCGCAAGCACACTGGCTGTCCTTTTCCGCGAAGCCGCCGAACGTTTCGGCGAGTTACCCGCCTTCGCCGCCAAGGATCCCTCGGGCGCCTACCAGCCGATCTCCTTCAGGCAGCTCTATGAAGATGGCCTCGCGCTCGCCACCGCGCTGATCGACCTGGGACTGCGCCAACGGGAGCACGTGGGCCTGCTTTCCGACAACCGTCCGGAATGGATTCTATGCGATTACGGGGTTCTTCTCGCTGGCTGTGCGGATGTTCCACGGGGAACAGATGTCACCGGAACCGAAATCGCCCACATTCTTGCACACTCCGACGCGCGCTTCGTTTTCGTCGAGAACGCGGGCATCCTCGAAAAATTGGAGCCTATCCGCCATTCGATCCGCGGAGTCGAAAAGGTCATCCTCATGGATCCCAAAGTCCCGGCCCCGTCTGGTGTGCTTCGCCTTCAGGATCTTCTCGCCACGGGAAGCAAGCTTCGCGCTGCTGGCGATCGAAAGGCCGAAGAGCGAATCGCGAGCATCAAACCGGAGGACCTCTTCACCATCATTTACACATCTGGCACAACGGGCATTCCGAAGGGCGTGCAGCTCACCCATGCCAATATGACGTCGCAGGCGCGAAACCTCCCATTCGATCTGGCGCCCGGCGACCGCGCACTCACGATCCTTCCGGTGTGGCATAGCTATGAACGGGTCTTTGAGATGATCGCCATCAGCATGGGGACCTGCACGTACTATACGAACTTGCGCAGTATCGGCGAAGACCTCAAAACCGTCCGCCCAACCGTAATGGCTTCCGCCCCGAGACTCTGGGAAAGCCTCTACCAGAAACTCATGGCCCGCATCGATGAAGCTCCTTCGTTGCGACGCAAGCTCTTTCATGCCGCACGCTTCTGCACATGCCGAGTAAAGCGCGCAGAGCGCTTCTTCCTGGGACAGGAGCTCGATATCAGCGGACGCGGGCCGGTTGAAAGCTTCCTGCGGGCCACAGGGCATCTCTCTCGCTGGGTTACCCTCATGCTTCCGTACCGCGTCTTGGACAAAATCGTCCTTGCCAAACTGCGCGAGGCTGTGGGATGCAGCGAATTTCGAGGCACAATATCCGGCGGCGGAGCCTTGCAACCGCATGTGGATGAGTTCTTCAATTTTATCGGAATTCCCGTGCTCGAGGGCTATGGGCTGACTGAATCCTCACCCGTCCTGGCCGTCCGCACCTGGAAGAACCTCGTTATTGGAACAGTCGGCCCCTTCTACCCAGAGACGGAAATCCGAATTGTCGATCTGGAGAGCGGCCGGGTTCTGTATCCCGACCGCTCACGGAAAGACCACGGGCGCGGGCGTCTGGGCGAAATTCATGCACGCGGTCCCCAGATCATGAAGGGCTACTATAAGGATCCCGAAGGGACTTCTCGCGTGCTTCACGATGGATGGCTAAAGACAGGCGATATTGGGATGGTCACGTTCAACGATTGCTTGAAGATTGTCGGTCGCTGCAAAGACAC
>DATDAX010000136.1:0-4253 GCA_036525175.1 Terrimicrobiaceae bacterium
CGCTTGCGAGAGCTCGGCATGATCGTCGAGCAGGAAACGCAGCAGCACATTGGTGTCGAGCAGATATTTTTTCACAAATACCTGCCCAGGCGAGCCTCTCGTGCCTTCTCACGTTCTTCTGGCTTGGTCGCAGCAGGAACCCTGCTCTTGAGACAACCGGCCAGGTCCATCAGACTCTCAGCTTCCGGGCGGAGCAAGACGCCTTCCTGACGAATTTCGTAGGTGAGCCGTTGCCGCGGTTTGAGCTTGAGTGCCTTTCGTATGGCGACCGGAATAGTCGTCTGTCCCCGGTCAGTAAGCGTTGATTTCAGTATCTTCATTGCTTTTATGAATGCATTGTATCACCACAAGTATGCGAAGTCGATCCTTTTCCTACTGCCGGATTTGGTGCGGGTGTTGGACGCGCGGCGTGTAGAAGATTTTCGCGCGTTTGTGTTTTGTGGGCGAGCTTTGCGAGCGTCGAATGTGTCGAGGCGGCCCCCTGGAGCTTTGCGGAAGGGGATCAGCCGTTTGGGTGGCGGAGCCACGACTTATTAGAGAGGAGTCTTCGTCATTGTTCTTGAACGAGGTTCTTTCGTCGTTCTTGGTGGGTAGTGAAAACGCGGGCAAAGCGACGTTTCTCATGGCCCAACGCGACATTTCTCATGGTGCTTTAAAACGGTCACCGAATGGTCCTCTGAAGCTCTACTGGCCTTGTTTTTCAGGCAAGTAGAGTGCCAATCAAAGCGACATTTCTCATGGTTGTCGGTCGCCAGTTTAGCGGAAGCGACATTTTCCATGGTCCAAGGCGACATTTTCCATCGTTCATGTACAGCAAGAGCGACATTTTCCATGGCACAAAAGCGACAGTTGTCGTGGTTCTGAGAGGCGAAAGGCGACGTTTTCCATGGTCTCGCCTGGTCAATTCATCTCAAAGATGCTCCTGGGTCTAGCTCGTTGAGCACTAGCAAAAGCGACATTATATTGACAGACGTCGCCAAAGCCGCTTGGATGCCGGCGCGGTGAATGTGTTGCCCGAGCTAATTCATGATGGCCAGCCCAGCAGAACGACGGTCGTCTGGCAGCAGAACCGGCTTGCGGAAGCCCGCTACGAACTGACCCCGCGGGAGCAAAAGCTGGTGCTCTATGTGATCTCGATGATCGAGCCGGAAGATGAGTCCTTTAAGCTTTACAAAATCAATGTAAAACATTTTGCCGCTCTCTCGGGGCTGGATAGCAACGCTCTTTATAACGAGCTGCGCGAAGTGGCTTTGCAGATCAAGAGCAAGCCTCTGGTGATCCCCGGCCATCTTGAACCGGGCGATCCGAATCCGAGCGAGTTGATAACCTCTTGGTTCGCCGATGTGGTGATTCAGGCTAACGGCGACGGCTATTTCGGCGTCAGCATCTCCGAACGGCTCAAACCGTATCTGCTTCAGGTCAAGCGGGAGTTCTTCAAATATCGTCTCGCCTATGTGCTCCATCTACGATCGGGATATGCCATCCGGCTCTATCAATGGGCTAAGCGCTGGCAATATAGCGGCAAGCGCCGGATCACCATTGAGGACCTGCGCATCGTAATGGGCACCGTGGAGCTCACAGCGAAGGGAAGCATCAAGAAAACGCTTCTTGCGCTCTACAAGGATTTCAAGAAGCGCGCTCTCCTCCCCGCGGTCACCGAGATCAACGAGAAAACCGATATTTTCGTTTCCTTTGTCGAAAACAAATTAAGGGGCTCCAAGACCGTCGAGTCGCTGACCTTTACAATCACCGAGAGCGCCAATGCATCGAGGCTTGACGCGGTGGCGATCCCGCGGCAACCGCAATTGGAATTGGAGTTGCCCGAGAGGAATGGCGTTGCACCAGAAGCGACGGTATTCCTCGGTAAGCTCAAACAGGATTTCGGGCTGAGTGCGCCGCAAATTAAAATCATCCAGCAATACATCGAGACGAACGGGATGGCGTACGTGGAAGAAAAGATTGCCGTCGTAAACTCGGAGCCACGGTCGAACGCTGCGCGGACTTTCTTGGCAGCGCTTAAAGACGATTGGAAGCTGCCCGTGAAACGCAAGCGTGTTTCCGCACCGAAGCTTCAACCGATGCACGAGGAACGACCGCCAGAAATGAGCGATGAAGAATTGGCGAAGATACGAGAGGAGAGCCGGGCCATGTTCGATCAGCTGAGAAAATCGTTGCGTGGGGAGGCGAAAGTATAGGGTCTGCATTCGAAGCCGCCGGCTCAAACCCACCCCCCATTTCCCTCCGCCAGGGTACCTACAATTTTCCCATGTTCTCACCGTGAGAGCAGTCATCCAACGTGTCAGCCAGGCGCGAGTGTTGGTGGACGGCCGTGTCACCGGCGAGATCTGCACGGGTCTCGTGGTGCTGCTCGGCGTGGGCCAGGGTGACACGTCCACTGGGGCCAAATATCTCGCTGAAAAAACTGCCACGCTGCGCATCTTCGCCGACGGCGCCGGCAAAATGAACTGCTCTCTGGTGGACATTGGCGGAGCTGCACTTGTGGTTTCGCAGTTCACGCTGTACGGCGACGCACGTGGCCAGCGCCGACCCAGCTTCGTCAAGGCCGCACCGCCCGACGAAGCCAACCGCCTTTACGAAGAATATTGCGCTGATCTGCGTGGCCTCGGCGTGCGGGTGGAGACCGGCATTTTTCAGGCCATGATGGCCCTTGAGTTGACCAACGATGGCCCGATCACATCCTTCTGGATTCGGAAAGGCTCTTGTGGCCCCCTCCCCTCTCGTCTTTAAGGGCCTGTAGAGCCGCAGCATCCTTAGGAGGTCACGTGCTTTTGCTCAATTTGTACTTGCATATGATGTGACTATCATATGGACATCATATGCACATCATAGTGATATGCCTGTTATCTCTTTTGCAAATCCAAAAGGAGGATCCGGGAAGACGACTTTGGCGCTGGTTCTCGCCCTCGAACTCTCAAAGCAAGGCGCCCGATTAGCCGTCATCGATGCTGACCCAAACGCCGTTATAGCCGACTGGGCCTCTAGACGTCAGCAAGACGCCCAAAACGTACCGTTTACAATCGTTGCTCGCCCAAAAGAAGCGGAGATGGTCGCTACAATCGGAGAACTCTCCCAAATTCACGACTTTGTCCTCATAGACCTTGAAGGCACGGCATCTCGCTTACTCTCTCGCGCCTTCGCGAGGTCGCATTTGATTCTCATTCCTCTTAACCCGTCGCCCATAGACGCGCGACTCGCTGCTGCCGCGGTGCAGCTCGTGCATGAAGAAAGCGAGGCCCTAGAGCGATCGATTCCTTACCGACTTGTCTATAGCTGCTACCCAGCAGCTGTTGCGACTCGGAGCTTTCGGCGGATCGATGAAGAGATTCGTGCAGAGCGACTTCCAACGCTTCCGGAGGGTCTCGTTGAGCGCGCTGCCTTCCGGGACATATTCGAGTTCGCGAAAACATTGGACGAGTTGACGGACCAAATGACTTCTGGTCTCGATCGCGCTCGCGAAAACGCTCACGCACTCGCGCAGCACGTGGTCGACGCGTTGAAAACAATCCAGAAGGAGAACAACCAATGAGTTTCGGATTCGATAAAGTCAAAAAACCAGCAGAGCGATCTGAACGGAAATTGGATCTATCGGGACTCACAATGCGGACGCCCGAGGTGCCTCCAGAGAAAGAGAAACGCGCCCTAGCAAAAGGGGAAGCTCTCGGGTTTACCTCGCGTGAGCCAGCAGAGCCTAAAGCAGGGCAGGGGAGGGTATTACGTCGTCACCAGAGGACTCCTACCCGATCTCTATACGTTCAAGGACCAGCATCGGTTTTGGACAGGTTTGTGGCCTACACGAACGAGCAGGGAGCCTCGGCATATTGGGAGGTACTCGACAAACTGCTGTCCGAAAAGGGTCGATGATTGCTATGGTCGCTCTCGAAGGCCAGCGCGCAACAATATCTTGAAGACAAGGATTACCGAACGCGGCCAGGTATCCATCCCTGCCGAGCTTCGTCGCGAGATGAATCTTAAGCCAGGTCAAACCATTGTCTGGGAGAAAGTGTCCGATAGGGAATGTCGTCTCATTATAGCTTCACATTTTGCGTTATCCCTGGGAAGCGCTGAGCAAAGGGCTTCGATGAGCACGTCGACGACGGGGCGCTTGCCGGGCGTGGCCCGGCGCGTCAACCGACCCAAGCCATTAGTTTTCCCTTTCCCGCAGTTCCGCAAGCACCTCATCGGAGCGGCGTTGCGGAAGTCCATGCTCCGTCGCGAACTTCAAAGCTCCTGCG
>DATDAX010000137.1:0-17747 GCA_036525175.1 Terrimicrobiaceae bacterium
CATTCATTCTTTTTACGTCCCATTCTTTCGCCTCTACCAGGATGCGGTGCCTGGGCGCACGATCTCCTGGGTTTGGTTCAAAGTTGAGCGCCCCGGCAACTTCGAGCTTGCGTGCAGCCAGCTTTGTGGGACCGGTCACTACAACATGAAAGCACCCATCCGCGTTGTGTCGCAGGAAGAGTATGACAAGTGGTTTGCCGGCAAGGTGCAGGCTGCTGCGACTGCGCGTCTTCACGAGGGAACGCCTTCGAGTCAAGTTGCCGCAAAATGATGCAAGAAACAAAATCCACTGGGAGCTCTGCGAGGGCGATCCGCCCATTGCGGCTTCCGAGATGAACGGCTTTTCCAATTCGAACCCGAAATGAGCGCCATTATCGCAGAGCAACCCCTTCAAGAAACCGTCAAGGACGCGCATCATCCCAAGGAGTCTTTTTTCCGCAAGTATCTCTGGACCTACGATCACAAGATGATCGGCCTCCAGTATTTCTGGACCGCCCTCCTTTTCCTGTTCCTTGGAGGCGGGCTTGCTCTCCTTGTGCGGTATCAACTTGCCTGGCCCAATACGCCGGTGCCCGTGATCGGCCATCTTCTGCCCGCCACCGTGGCCGCTGACGGCGCCATTATCCCAGGCGGATACAACATGCTTGTGACCATGCATGCGACGGTGATGGTTTTCTTTGTCGTCATGCCGCTTCTCATTGGAACCTTCGGCAATTATCTCATTCCGCTGCAGATTGGGGCGGGGGACATGGCTTTTCCGCTGCTCAACGAGATCAGCTACTGGTTGTACTTTCTCTCCGGCATTTTTCTGCTGAGTGCTTTTTTTGTTCCCGGGGGCGCACCGGGGACGGGTTGGACGGCGTACGCGCCGCTGAGCGCGGTTGGCGCCTATAACGGCACGCAAATGGGGCAAAGCCTTTGGGGCGTTGCCATCTTTGTGAACGGACTGTCGTCCATTGCCGGTGCCACGAACTACATCACAACCATCGTGAACATGCGTTGCCCGGGAATGAGCATGTTTCGAATGCCGCTTAGCGTATGGGCATTGTTCATTACAGCAATTCTGCTTGTCCTCGCCGTGCCGGTCCTTTCAGCGGCCGCGGCGATGCTTTTCTGCGACCTGAATGCAGGCACAAGCTTCTTCAGGCCCGCGGGTGGCGGCCAGCCGCTTCTCTGGCAGCACCTCTTCTGGTTCTTCGGACATCCGGAAGTCTACATCCTCATTCTTCCTGCCATGGGCCTGACTTCCGATATCATCTCGGTTTTCTCCAGGAAGCCGATCTTCGGTTACAAGGCGATGATATATGCCATCATAGCCATCGCGTTCCTCGGCTTTATTGTTTGGGGTCACCACATGTTTGTCAGTGGCATGAATCTTACGCTGAGCGCGGCATTCTCCGTTTCGACCATGTTCATCGCGGTGCCGTCGGCGATAAAGACCTTCAACTGGCTCGGGACAGTCTGGCGTGGCTCTATTGAGTTCACTACAGCGATGTGTTTCGCTTTGGCTTTCGTTTCGATGTTCGTCATAGGCGGCTTGAGCGGCATTTTCATGGCGTCAACGCCGGTGGATCTTTTCATCCATCACACCTACTTCATCGTCGCTCACATCCACTATGTGCTCTTTGGCGGAAGCATCATGGCGTTATTCGGGGCGCTCTATTTCTGGTTTCCGAAGATGTTTGGGCGGATGCTCGACGAGAGGCTGGGAAAAGTGCATTTCTTCCTGACCTTCATATTTTTCAACGTGGCATTCTTCCCGATGCACAATCTTGGGCTTGGCGGCATGATGCGCCGGATCTCGGACCCGCCCATCTACGAACATCTCAGGCAGCTCCAGCCATTGAATCAGATCTCGACGGTCGGGGCGATCGCCCTGGGCTTCACGACGTTTCTCTTTGTCTGGAATATCATCATCAGCTTGCGCAGGGGCGCTAAGGCCCCGGCAAATCCCTGGCATTCCAACACCCTGGAATGGACCGTTCCGTCGCCTCCGGGACACGGGAATTTTCCGGTCACGCCTACCGTTTATCATGGTCCGTACGAGTATAGCGTGCCAGGCTTGAGCAAGGATTTCCTTCCCCAGAACGAAAAGGCTCCCAAGCATGTGAAACTTGAGGCACACTGATGCGATGAGCGGCGCCTGGTCCACTTCGCGCTCCGCGGTGCACTGGTGGGCGGTTCTCACTGCCATCCTGACCTTCGTGCTGCTCTGCAGTGGCGGGTTTGTGACGTCTCACGGAGCGGGAATGGCCGTTCCGGATTGGCCCAATACTTTTGGATACAACATGTTCCTTTTTCCGGTGTCACGCTGGGTCGGAGGCATCTTTTACGAGCATACGCATCGTCTGATTGCCTCAGGAATTGGACTTATGACAGTGCTCCTTTCGATTGCGTTATGGAGATTTGAGCCGCGGCGCTGGGTCAGGATCTTTGGGGTGTGCGCGGTCGTTGCGGTTTGCTTGCAGGGGCTCCTTGGCGGGCTGCGTGTGGTTCTCATCAAGGACGAAATCGGGGTGTTTCACGCTTTGCTGGCGCAGTCGTTCTTCGTCGCGATCTCGATCCTCGCCGTCGTCACCAGCCGACCATTTGCGGAGAAGCGCTGGGCCGACTATGACCCACATCCCACGTTGCGATGGTGGGCGTTCGGCGCTACGGCTCTCATCTTCCTGCAGCTTGGAATTGGAGCAACCATGCGCCATGAACACATAGGTCTTTCGATTCCCGACTTCCCGCTGGCTTATGGAACGTTGATTCCTGACACGAGCGCGGAGGCAATGGAGCGGATCAACGCGGAACGGGTCGCGGCGGGCCAGATGAAGACGAGCGCCTTGCAGATCTGGGTTCAAATGGCGCATCGGATCGTGGCCGTGCTGCTTGCGGTCGCCGTGTTTGCGTTTTTCTGGAAGGCAAGGCGGGGTGCTAAAGCGATCAGATTCTGGTCGATGATCTGGGTTGTTATGATTCTCGCGCAAATCGCGCTTGGTGCCTGGACCATATGGTCGAACAAGGCGGCGGATGTTGCGACTGCGCACATGGCGCTTGGCGCCCTATCCTTGCTGGTGGGAGCCTTGTTGGCGTTTCGGCTTTTTTGCGGCGCACGAATCAGGGATTTCATTTTGCCAGATGCCCCAAATCGGCGTTTGATTGAGCGCATCGCATGAAGACCGCCACAATCTCCACCTCTCGCTTCGAGACACTGGTCAGTGACCTTGCCGAGCTGGTCAAGGCGCGACTTTCCTTGTTAGTGCTCCTTACGACGCTTGTTGGATTCCTGATGGGGTGGCAGGGGCCGATGAGCTATTTGATTCTCACAGCCACGCTCGTTGGCACGGCGTTTTGCGCCTGCGGCGCAGCCGCGCTCAACCAATGGTGGGAGCGCGATCTCGACGCGCGAATGAAGCGTACGCAACAACGCCCGCTTCCCGCCAGACGCATGCATCCGGGCGACGCCCTGCTGTTCGGTTTGCTTTTTTCGGTTTCCGGTTTGGCGGTGCTCTTGATTTTCACAAACATCCGCGCGGCGCTTTTGGCCTTCATTACGATTGCCATTTATTTGCTGGTTTACACGCCAATGAAGCGGATCAGTTCACTGAATACACTGGTCGGCGCGATTCCGGGTGCCCTTCCCCCGCTGATTGGCTGGGTGGCCGCCGTAGGCCACTATACGCTCGAAGGCGGTTTGCTCTTCGCCATCCTTTGGTTCTGGCAGATGCCGCACTTTCTCGCGATCGCCTGGATGTATCGCGAAGACTATGCGAGAGCGGGTTTCGTGATGCTCTCCAACAACGATCCTGAGGGATTCGTAACCGCCCGGCAGGCGCTGCTCTATTCCGGATGCCTCCTGATTGCCAGCCTGACACCGGCTCTGTTTTTTTACGTCCATGCGTGGTATTTCTTTGGCGCGCTGGCACTTGGAATCGCATTTTGCGGCACGGCGGTCCGATTTCTGTTTCGGCGAGATCGCCCATCGGCGCGAACGCTGTTCCTGGCATCGATCCTTTATCTTCCCCTGCTCCTGGGGCTGTTGGTGGCCGCGCGGCGATGAATGAGCAACAAACGCAATTTCCGGCTCATGCTCTTCCTTTGGCTTTTTGCCTTGGCGCTGTGTACAACAGTGGTGGTTCTGATGCTCTTGCGTGGCCCGGCGATCGCGCCCTGACGATGAACCAACCTACCAGCTCGGGATGCGGAAATTTTAGACTGCCAAGGCGACCATGAGAAACTCGAATCTGCCACCTACAACTGAATTGAACTTGGGACTATGAGCACAGCCGTCTTATCCCACGGCGAGCACGCCGGCCACACCAAGGCTCCTCCGGCGACATGCAGGTTCGGAATGATCACGTTTTTGGCCTCCGAGGCGATGCTTTTCGGAGGCTTGATCGGCGGATACATCGTTCTTCGTCTTTCGCGCGGCGAACCCTGGCCGCCCGCGGGGGCGCCCGATATTGGAGTCCAGTGGCCGCTATCCAGTTTGAATCTGGTCATGATCGCCAATACGATCGTCCTTCTGGGAAGCAGCTTTTTGTTCCACGGCGCGGAATCCGCCATCAAGAAGAGGGGCAAATCGGGACTTCTGTGGCTTCTTGCGACGATCGTTGCGGGTTCAATCTTCCTATCCGTTCAAGCCTGGGAGTGGAATCATCTCCACCACGAAGGCCTCTGGTTCGACAAGCACGGGATTTACGGTTCCTGCTTTTTCGTGATGACGGGTTTTCACGGCGCGCATGTCTTTATCGGCATTATGCTCATCTTGTGGTGCTTTCTCCGCCAGCTCTTCACGCGCTATTATCGCCCTGGACGTACCACTTCTCTCGATAACGTCGGCCTTTATTGGCACTTTGTAGATGTCGTCTGGATCTTCCTCTTTACCATCCTCTACGTCCTCTAAACCGGATCCGAACGAGAAGCAGGCTCCGCCGCGCATTCCGCGCCTCGGCTGGGTCATCGCGTTCCTTTGCGTTACGACGCTTATCGCGTGGGCCTACATGCAGTTCAGCGCCGAGATTCAGTCCCGCAAGGTAGCGTCTCGCCTGGAGCGGCTGGCACAAGCGCCGCAGTTCACATTCACCGCGCAGGATGGAAGCACTGTGTCGACCGCGGATTTTAAAGGAAAGATCTGGGTCGCGAATTTTATCTTCACCCGATGCGCGGGTCCGTGCCCGCTCATGACAAGCCGCATGGCGGAAGTTAATCAAGCGCTTGGGAAGAAAGCCACGGATGTCGAACTGGTCACCATCACGGTCGATCCTGAGTACGACACCCCTGAGGTGCTCAAGGAGTATGGCGATCAGGTTGGCGCCTCGCCGGACAGGTGGAAGTTTTTGACGGGTCCCAAGGACCAAATTGAGACGGTCGTCATGAAGGGATTTCTTCAAGCACTCTCCAGGGAGCCTTCGGGAGTGCCCATACATTCAACGCGTTTTGTGCTGGTGGACCGCGATGGATGGATACGCGGTTTCCTGGATGGCAATGATCCGGAGCTCCCGCAAAAGCTTCTTATGGACATTGGCGATCTCTTGCGTGAGTCTCCAAGTGTGGGAAGGAACTGAGATCTCTTGAGGATGACCATGAGAAAATGGACGTTTCCAGTCCTTGCGCTTGCGGCACTTCTTTGGACTGCAGATTACGGAATGGCCTGTGTGGGCTGTCGGGAGCCAGGCTCTGAGACGATTTCTAAGGAGTCGCCGACTGTTTTGGCGGGTTGGGCATTTTCGTGGAGCGTGCTCTTCATGCTCCTCTTTGTGTTGCTTATCGTAGGCGGGATGTCCCTCTACATCTGGCAAACTTGTCGCCGCTTGGATCGGGAGGCAGCGGTTCGGGTCTCGGACGGATGAGCGTCAGCGATCTTCCCGCCGTCAATGCCTCGCTCAATGCCCTCGCTACCGTTCTTCTGACAACGGGTTTTGTATTCATCAAGCAGCGACAGGTAACCGCGCATCGGCGGTGCATGGTTTCAGCCTTCGTCGTGTCCTGCATTTTTCTCGTCACCTACGTGCTTCACAAGATCTTGATGCGGGGCGTTCACACTCCCTTTGGTGGTGAAGGCGTTATCCGTACCATCTACTACACGATGTTGATCTCACATATCATCCTCGCGATTGTGATCGTTCCGCTCGTGCTCGTGACGCTGCGACACGCTGTGGTCGGACGCATCGAGGTGCACCGGAGGTGGGCACGCTGGACTTTTCCACTCTGGTATTACGTCTCAGTGACTGGGGTCCTCGTCTATTTTTTCCTCTACCAGTGGTTTCCGCACCGATGAACGGCTTGGAGAATCCGGGTGTCCTTGACGCGTTCGCCCACGACACGCGCGCGGACAAGCTTGTGCTTGCGATGTACGAATCACGTCCGTGGGCAGGCGAGGAGTCCCAGCTCTTTCAGCTTCAAGAGAAACTCAACGCCTATGTCTCCTTTGTCCTCGACGGAGAACTGAAGGAAGCATTTCCGCACCTCGCCGGGAAGCCCGCCGAGATTCAACTGCGTACCGTGCACGAGCCGGATGCAAGGGCCCTGGACCTAATTGCCCGCATTCGTGAGCAGCTCGCCTTACAGCTGATAGCGTTCGAAATCGTCCGGATCGATGAGGATAAGGACGGGTGTGGATCGCAGGGCTGCGGTTGCCACTGACTGAATAGGAGCGCGACCCCAATGGCGCCGCATCCCTTTTTGCGGCAGGAGGATTGTTCGGGGACCCTGCCATTCTGATCATGGCACGTTTTCTGCTTTTGGTGGGAGTAGGGTCCTTGTCGCCTCAAACTCAAGGACGTGATCGAACAAAAAGCAACATCCGAAGAACAATTAGGATCAAAAAGAGCACCTTATGAAGTTTATTCTTAAAACCCTCCGCTCCGCACTGTGGTGCAGCCTCCTCGCAGTTTCTTTAGTCTCTGTTCGCGCTGCAGACGACACTGTCAAGGTCGGCATCCTGCATTCTCTAAGTGGAACGATGGCCATTAGCGAGACCTCCCTGCGTGATGTCTTGCTTTTTGCAATCGACGAAATCAACGCCAGTGGCGGCGTGCTTGGAAAGAAGCTCGAACCCATTGTGGTCGACGGCGCTTCGAACTGGCCGCTCTTCGCTGAAAAAGCCAAACAACTTCTCGAGCAGGACAAGGTTGCCGTAACTTTTGGCTGTTGGACTTCCGTGAGCCGCAAGTCAGTCCTTCCAGTGTTTGAAAAGTACAAGGGATTGCTTTTTTACGCGGTCCAATATGAAGGCGAGGAGCTTTCTCCGAATATCTTTTATACAGCTGAGGCTGTGAATCAGCAGGCGATCCCTGCGGTTGATTACCTTCTCGCTGAGGGAAAGAAGAAGTTTTACTTGCTGGGATCGGACTATGTTTATCCGCAGACGACCAATCTGGTGCTACTGGAATATCTTCTAAGCAAAGGCGTTCCGATTGAGAATATTGGAGGCGGCCTCCGGAAGGATGAGTCTGGCAAGGTTATTAGCGCAGGCAAATACACGCCTTTTGGGCACACCGACTACCAGCAGATTGTTGGCGAAATCAAACAGTTCGCGGCGAGCGGCGATGCTGCCGTTATTAATACACTTAACGGGGACACGAACGTTCCGTTCTTCAAGGAATATGCCGCTGCGGGGCTCACAGCCGATGATTGTCCGGTCGTGTCATTCTCGATATCTGAGGATGAATTTCGAGGACTTCCTGCAAAAGATCTTGTCGGCCAGCTCGGCTGCTGGACGTATTTCATGGCCTTGGACACTCCTGAGAACAAAAAGTTCGTCGAGGACTTCCAGAAATGGCTCAAGAAGACGAACGCGCCCGGCATTGTGAAGGAAAATCGGGTGACCTGCAGTCCCATGGTGCTTTCTTATGATGGTGTCTATCTGTGGAAGCAGGCGGTCGAGAAGGCGGGCTCGTTCGATGTCGAGAAGGTTGTCGCAGCGCTTGAATCGGGAATTACATTTGATGGACCCGGCGGTACTGTTTCCACTCAAAAGAATCACCATCTGACGAAGAACGTCTACATCGGTGAGACCCAGGCGAATGGTCAGTTCAAGGTTGTCGATTCATTCGACAATGTCGTCGGCGAGCCCTTCTTGAAGGGCACGTTCAAAGACAGCAACACGGTCTCGAGCAATACCGGTGCTTCTTCAGTGCAATAGACAGGGTTCGGGTTCGCCAGAAGGGCCGCGGGTTCGCAAGCGATTTTTGCATCCCCTCCCGCCTCGCGCGGGAAGTTTTGTAGTTGCGTTTGCGATTCTCCTCACGGCGTCCGTCCGAGCCGATGACGCTGCGGCGCGGAGCTTGCTGACGAAGGCTGTTCTATCCACCAACGTCAACGAGCAGGTTGAGCTAATCGGCAAGCTCGCGGAAACGGACTCAGACCTTGTTCCTACGGTAATTAACGCGTGGCGGGAAGGATCAGTCTTTGTTCATGAAGCGCCGGACGGTCAGAAGATTCCGTTCCTAAGGATCGACGGAAAGGCCAGACGCATCGACGATGGCACTTTGATAGAAGCGTCGGAGACAAATCCGGTCGAGACGACATCGAAGGTTCGTCGAGCCATGAAAAGCGCGCTCGATGTCCTTACGATTTCGGGAGCCGATCCACAAGATCGTCGCGCTGCAATCAGCAAGCTGGGGATGACTCAGAACGCTGCCTACCTGCCGATATTTGAGGCACGCCTCGCGGCGGAAAAGGATCCGTCGGTGTTGGCCACCCTTCATGAGGCAATCGCAATCACGCGTCTCGCAGGGACCGACTCTGCCGCAAAGATCGCTGCAATCGAATACTTGGCTAAGAACCGCGTAATTCGCAGCCACGATAACCTTAAGAAACTCACAGGCGACCCGGATGCCGCGGTTGCAGCCTCGGCGACGAAGGCGGTATCAAGCATGGAGGGATATCTGCGCGTTGTTGAGGTGTGGGGAACGCTCTTCCGCGGCTTGAGTCTGGGCTCGATTCTTTTGGTCGCAGCTTTGGGGTTGGCGATTACGTTCGGCTTGATGGGCGTCATTAACATGGCCCACGGCGAGATCATAGTCGTTGGAGCTTACACGACGTACTTGGTCCAGAATATTTTTGGTGCCGGAGCGTTTCTCCCGTTCTTCGGACTCAACCTAAATATTCCGGGATTTCATTTCGGTGGCGCGTTTTATGAGAGTTATTTTCTTTTTGCGATTCCGATTTCGTTCCTTGTGGCGGCCCTGGTGGGTATTGCGCTTGAACGGGGAATCATCCGATTTCTTTACAGCCGTCCGCTCGAGTCGTTGCTTGCAACCTGGGGTGTCTCCCTGGTGATGCAGCAGCTTTTCCGACTTATTTTTGGAGCCAACAACGTTCAAGTTTATTCGCCGAGTTGGTTGAGCGGAAACTTTACGATTAGTGACGTTCTGCTGGGATGGAACCGTCTTTTTGTGATCGGATTCGCAATTGCGATTGTCCTGCTTGTCTGGCTGCTGCTGACAAGGACGCCGCTCGGCTTGCTCATCCGTGCTGTCATGCAGAACCGGGACATGGCATCATGCATGGGGGTCCGGACCGAACGCGTCAATATGCTGACGTTTGGCCTTGGGAGTGGGCTTGCGGGCCTGGCAGGAGCCTTCCTTTCGCAGTTGGGCAACGTCGGGCCCGGGCTTGGCCAGAGCTACATCGTAGACTGCTTCATGACCGTCGTTGTTGGAGGCGTCGGCAACCTTGTCGGAACGATTTATTCCGCGCTGGGGATAGGTGTCGTTGACCAGGCACTCCAGCCGTTCCTTGGACCTGTCATGGGAAAAATAACGGTCCTCGCCGCCATCATTCTTTTCCTCCAATGGAAACCTGGGGGATTGTTCCCCACAAGAAGCAGAAGTTTGGAGGGCTAGGTAATGGCCGGCTCCGAAGTTCGCAGGTTGGAGGTCTGGGGGATCACCATCGCAGCCGTGGTCGTTCTGGGCGTTCTTCCCGCCTTGAATGTTCTGCTTCCTGAAACGAATCCGCTGCACGTTTCGGATTTCACGATCAACCTCTATGGCAAGTATCTCACATACGCAGTTCTTGCCATTGGAGTAGATGTCCTCTGGGGCTTTACGGGCCTGCTTAGCCTGGGCCAGTGCCTTTTCTTTGCGCTCGGCGGCTATGCATTTGGCATGTATCTCATGCTCAAGATCGGGAAGCTCGGTCAGTACAAGAGTGATCTCCCCGACTTTATGGTTTTCCTTGGATACAATAGGCTTCCTGCGCATTGGGTTCCGTTCAACAGTTTCTGGTTTGCCTTGGCGGCGGTCGTTCTCGTCCCGGGCATTGTTGCATTAGTGTTCGGGTATCTTGCCTTCCGCTCGCGCATCCGCGGTGTCTATTTTTCCATCCTAACGCAAGCTCTTACTTACGGCGCCTGCCTGATGTTCTTCAGGAACGACTTTACCTTTGGAGGGAACAACGGCCTGACCGATTTCAAGTTCATTCTTAACTATGACGTAAACAGTGCGGCTACGCAGCGTACTCTCTATATGCTCAGCGGATTTCTGCTGCTTGGATCCTACGTTTTCAGCCGCTGGCTCACCACGACCAAGTTTGGCAAGGTTCAGCGGGCCATTCGGGACAGCGAGAACCGCGTCCTTTTCTCCGGCTATGCGACGTCGAATTTCAAGCTCTTCGTCTTTGTCTATGCGGCAGTGATCTCCGGGCTGGCGGGTGCGCTTTACACTCCACAGGTGGGGATAATCAACCCGAGCGAGATGTCTCCGGAAAAGTCCCTCGAGGCTGTGGTTTGGGTGGCCGTCGGGGGACGTGGCACACTGATCGGACCCATCATTGGTTCGGTCGGTGTCAATGCGCTCAAGAGTTGGGCAACCCGGGCGTATCCGGACCTCTGGCTCATAATATTGGGCGGACTCTTTGTATTGATTGTCCTCTTCATGCCCAAGGGAATTGTGGGCATTCCAGGACAGATTCGCGACCTGCGAAAGCGCTTCCAAAGACGGGAGTCACCCGTCCCCGTGCCCACCCAGGGCGCAACAAGTCCAAGCGCAGAATGAAGACCGAATTCATTCTCACGGCCGAGGGGGTCAACAAGAGCTTCGACGGGTTCAAGGCGATCAACGATCTCAATTTCTACCTGGATAAAGGTGAGCTTCGGACCATCATCGGCCCGAATGGCGCCGGAAAGAGTACGTTCCTGGACTTGATCACAGGTCGAACTCGCCCGGATAGGGGCATCATCGAATATCGCGGCACACCGGTTACTAAACTGCGGGAGTACGAGATCTACCGCTTGGGAATCGGCCGGAAGTTTCAAACACCGAGTGTCTATTCCGACCATACTGTCTTCGAAAACATTCTGCTTGGTCTGGAAGGCAGCCGCGGCGTGTGGACTTCAATTTTTGGACGCGTAACCTCCGCGCAACGCGAGCGAATATTCGAGGTGCTGGAGATTATTGGCCTTAAAGATCGGGCCGAGGTTAAGGCCGGAAATCTGGCGCATGGGCAGAAGCAATGGCTCGAGATCGGGATGTTGCTTGCGCAGAACGCGCAACTCCTCCTCGTTGACGAACCGGCAGCTGGCATGACCGATGAGGAAACGGCGAAAACCGGCGAACTTCTTCTAAGCCTGGCAGGCCAGCACACGATCATCGTCATTGAACATGACATGGTTTTCGTTCGGCAGCTCGGGAGCAAAGTCACCGTTCTTCATCAGGGCCACGTCCTCTGTGATGGAACGCTTGACGAGGTGCAGAGTGACGAGCGTGTCATCGAGGTCTATCTCGGCAGGAAGAAGAAGCATTAGCGCCAGACGAACACCATGCTTGCGATCGAAAATCTCTGCGTTTCCATCGGCGGTTCGCGCATTCTGCGCGACGTAACGCTGGAGCTCCCGGATAGCAAAGTGTTCTGCCTTATGGGTCGCAACGGCGTGGGCAAGACCACAACTCTTAAGACGGTCGTCGGCCTCCACAAGGCAACAAGTGGCACAATCCGCTTCGACGGAAAGGATATCTCCCGGATGCCGGCGGAGGCGCGGGCGCACGCCGGTATCGGATATGTGCCTCAGGGCCGTGGCATCTTTCCGCATCTTACTGTCGAGGAGAACCTGTTCGTTGGCGCGGTTGCCCAGGGGAAGAAGCCGAAGCGCACGCTCGACCGCGTCTTCGCACTTTTTCCCATCCTCAAGGAATTCCTGCCTCGAAAAGGGGGCATGCTTTCCGGCGGTCAGCAGCAACAGCTTGCGATAGGCAGAGCCCTTCTCACGGAACCGAAGGTGTTGATATTGGATGAGCCGACAGAGGGGATACAGCCGAATATTATCGACCAGATCGGCGAGGCCATCAAACTTCTTCGACGGGGCGGCCATCACAACGAAGCGATGTTGCTCGCGGAAGCGTCTCAGTCCCTTAAGAAGCTCAAAGAAGACGGAAAGCATCCGAAGCCCGACTTGCTGGACGCGCTTGGCGAACAAGTTAATGCGTTGCGGCGCGAAGGCTCTCACCCGGATTCCGCGGCCTTTAAGCAAATTAGCGACACGTTCGCAGTTCTGCGCAAGGAAGGGCCGCATGAAGGCACCTTGCTTAAGGATGAGATTGAGACAGCCCTCAATCTCCTCACCGGCGAGAGTTCCATGACGATCCTCCTGGTTGAGCAATATCTCGATTTTTGCAAGGAACTTGCCGACAACTTTGCGATCCTTGATCGTGGAAGTGTCGTGGCGAGAGGCTCAGTCAGCGATTTGACGGACGATGTTGTCAAAGAACATCTTACCGTCTAGGTCTTCTCAATGCATCTTAGTCCCCGCGAGCAGGAAAAGCTAATTGTTGTTGTAGCAGCGGATCTTGCCCGACGTCGCCAGCAGCGCGGCCTAAAGCTGAACTATCCTGAAAGCATCGCCATTTTGACCTACGAGATTCTCGAAGGTGCTCGGGATGGTCGTAGTGTAGCGGATCTCATGAGCTACGGCACGACGATACTGAAGAAGGGCGACGTGATGGAAGGCGTGCCCGAAATGGTGCACGAAGTGCAAGTCGAAGCGACTTTTCCTGATGGCACCAAGCTCGTTACTGTTCACAATCCGATTCGATGATCCCTGGAGAAATCATACTGGCAGCCCACGGCGAACCTCATGATTCCAATGTTGGCCTCGAAGTGAGAAAGCTCGTCGTCTCCAATCGTGGCGATCGCCCAATCCAGGTCGGCAGCCACTTTCATTTCTTTGAAACCAACAGCGCGCTAGAGTTTGACCGCCAGCAGGCGCGCGGGTTCCGCCTGCGCATTCCTTCGGGAACCGCGGTGCGCTTTGAGCCCGGAGACACCCGCGAGGTCGAGCTCGTTGCCCTCGCCGGAAGCCGCGAGGTCTATGGTCTCAATGGGCTTGTGAACGGAAAGCTTTGATCACGCCATGAAACTGACGCGTTCCCTCTATGCTGAGATGTTCGGGCCGACCGTCGGCGATCAGGTCAGGTTGGCCGATACGGAGCTATTCATCGAAGTCGAACGCGACCTGATTGCTGAAAACGGCGGATACGGTGGCGAGGTGAAATTCGGCGGTGGCAAGGTGATTCGCGATGGGATGGGCCAGTCGCCTCTTGCTACAGACGCGGAGTCCTTGGACCTGGTTATTACCAACGCCCTGATTCTCGACGCTGTTCAGGGCGTGATAAAATGTGACATCGGGATCAAGCGCGGCCGGATTGTTGGAATCGGGAACGCGGGAAACCCTCTCATCCAGGATGGGGTCGACATGATCATCGGTGCCGCGACGGAAGTTATCGCGGGCGAAGGCTGCATCGTCACCGCCGGAGGATTGGACACCCATATTCACTTCATCTGTCCTCAACAAATCGAGCATGCGATCGCCAGTGGCATCACGACGATGATCGGCGGGGGCACCGGGCCGGCCACGGGGACTTACGCGACGACGTGTACGCCGGGCCACTGGAATATACATCGCATGCTGGAGGCGGCTGAGGAATACCCTGTGAATCTAGGCTTCCTTGGCAAGGGCAATTGTTCGACTCCCGAGCCGCTGCGGGAGCAGGTCCGTGCGGGTGCTATCGGGTTGAAACTTCACGAGGATTGGGGAACCACTCCGGCCGCGATCGATGCGTGCCTCGGTGTTGCCGACGAACTCGATGTTCAGGTCGCGATCCACACTGATACCTTAAACGAAGCAGGGTTCGTCGAAGACACGCTGCGGGCGTTCAAGGGGCGCACGATTCACACCTATCACTCCGAGGGGGCGGGAGGCGGACATGCACCGGACATCATTCGCGTGTGCGGCGAAGCCAATGTGCTGCCTTCCTCGACCAACCCGACCCGTCCCTACACGGTGAACACCATCGACGAGCATCTCGACATGCTCATGGTATGTCACCACCTCGATTCCAACATTCCCGAGGACGTCGCCTTTGCCGAATCTCGCATTCGCGGGGAAACAATCGCGGCGGAAGACATGTTGCACGATTTGGGTGCCTTTTCGATGATGTCCAGCGACAGTCAGGCTATGGGTCGCGTCGGCGAGGTAATTACCCGCACCTGGCAAACGGCGCACAAGATGAAGACGCAGTTCGGAAAGCTGGTTCCCGATGGTGCCTCCAATCACGCGGCGGCGGACAACTTTCGCGCCTTGCGGTATATCGCAAAATACACGATCAATCCGGCGATCACTCACGGCGTCGCCCATGAGGTGGGCTCGATTGAAGTGGGAAAGCTTGCTGACCTCGTTGTATGGAAGCCCGCCTTCTTCGGGGTGAAGCCCGAGCTCATCCTGAAGGGCGGCTTGATTGCCTACGCGAATATGGGCGATCCGAATGCCTCGATTCCCACGCCGCAACCCACAATTTACCGGCCGCAGTTTGCTTCGCACGGACGCGCGCGCGGCTCAACGACGGTCACCTTTGTCAGTCAAGTGGCGTTGGATAACGGATTTTTGGATCATTTGCAGCTCGCCAAGAGACTCGTTCCTGTTCGAAACACGCGCGGTGTCACCAAGCGCGATCTCCTTTGGAACGATTCGCTGCCGAAGATCGAAGTCGACCCTGAAACCTATACCGTCAAGGCGGATGGCAGGGAACTGCGTTGCGAACCGGCGGTTGAGCTGCCGATGTCGCAACGTTACTTTCTTTTTTAGAAGTGGATACCTTGGATGTCATTTGTTCAGCTTCTGAGCATCAGCCCGGTGCCGATGAAGAGATCATCGTACTGACCGCGGATCGCATGACGCTGGCAAAGCGGCGGTGGAGGGGAATGGCGCAGGACGGACGGGAGTTTGGCTTTGATGTCACTCACGCCTTGCGGGACGGAGCCGTTTTTTACAGGGAGAGCGGAAAGTGCTACGTGATCTCGCAAGCTTCCGAGCCTGTTCTTGAGATCGAGCTGGGGAGCGATTCACGCCGGGCGGCTGTTCTCGCCTGGCACATTGGCAATCTGCATTTTCCCGTCGAGGTCACGGATCTTGTGATACGCTGTGCGGACGATCCGGCGATCCGCCAGTTGCTGCGACGAGAACAAATCGCCTGGCGTACGACCGTAGCAGTTTTTCGCCCGATCACGTCCGCAGGGCATGCCCACCACCACTGAGGCGTTCGCCGGTTGGTTGCCGTCTCTTCTGCAACTTTCCGACGCCGCGTTTCCGACCGGGTCGTACGCGCACTCGTTTGGACTCGAGGAAATCGTGCGTCAGGGACAAGTGAGCGATGAATCAAGCCTGGCTGACTTTCTGCGTGAGCATGTCATTCCCGCGCTGACGCATGTTGATCTTCCACTCGTTCGGGAGTCGCGCTCCGCTGCCTTAGCGAGAGATCGCGTTGAACTGATTGCCCTTGACCGCCTCGCCGGTGCGCTGAGGGTTCCGCGCGAGCTTCGCGAGGCCAGTTTGCAAACCGGTCGCCGGCGCCTTGTAATCTTGATTCGTTTGCGGCCAACGCCAGAACTCGAGTTGCTTGATCAGATCAGTCGCGACGATCCGTTGGCCTGTCACCACGCCATCGTTTGGGGCGCTTCGTGCGCTGCCGTTCCTCTTGGAGCTTCGATGGAGGCTTACTACTACCACACTGTTTCGTGCCTGTGCACAGCTGCTCCCAAGCTGATTCGTATCGGTCAGGAGGGAACCCAGCGCGTCTTGAGCGCGTGCCTGAGGGAGGCGGATCGCCGGGTTGCGCAGGCGCTCGCTATTCCGCGCGAGGCGATCGGCTGGTTTGACCCGATCATCGACATCGCCTCGATGCGCCACGAGATCGCGGATGAGCGTCTGTTTATTTCCTGAATATCGCTCTTGGTGGCATGGTCCTCTGGTGATTGAAGTTGTGCGGTGAAACTTGTGCGCCTTGGAATTGGTGGGCCGGTCGGCTCCGGGAAGACGATGCTCGTCCTTCGGCTCTGTGAATGGCTGCGCGATGAACTCAGCCTGGCTGTGGTGACCAACGACATCTATACGCGTGAAGACGCCGAGTTCCTCGTGAGAAATCAGGCGCTTGCCGCGGATCGGGTAATGGGAGTGGAAACGGGAGGCTGCCCGCACACCGCGATTCGCGACGATACAAGCATGAACGATGCGGCCGTTGCTGAGTTGCTACGGCGCTTTCCGGAGCTCGAACTTATTCTCATCGAAAGCGGGGGCGACAATCTCTCGGCCACGTTTTCTCCGGAGCTTGTGGATGCCTTCATCTATGTGATTGACGTCGCTGAGGGGGACAAGATCCCGCGGAAGGGCGGTCCCGCGATCAAGAACAGCGATCTTCTGCTCATCAACAAGATCAGTCTCGCTCCCTACGTGGGGGCGGACCTTGATGTCATGGATCGCGATGCCAGGCGCATGCGCGGAAACAAGCCGGTATTGTTTGCCGATCTCAAATCAGGACAGGGCAGGGAAGATCTGCTCGGCTGGCTGCGAAGAGAGTATCTCTTTGTATAGTCTGACTGGGGTTGCTTTGGTATTGTCTTCTGTCGTGCCCAACCGCGGAGTTCAAGGTCACTTGCACATCGAGTGTCGTGCGGACCCCTCCGGGAAAACCTTTCTCTCACAACAGTCGTTCAGCGCGCCGGTTCATCTGAGCAAACCGTACTGGGATGGGAATCATTTGGTCATCAACGTCGTCAACCCAACGGCCGGGTTGTTTGCGGGTGATCACATCGAGATGACCGTACGAGTCTGCGCGGGCGCGCGGGCCGTGCTGACAAGTCCGAGCGCCGCCCGCGTTTTCCGCGCCAGGGAATCCCAGTCATCGGCGCAGGTCGTACAGAACTTCGTCGTCGAAGGTGGGGGAAGGCTCGACGTCTTCCCTGAACTGCTGATCCCACACGGAGGAGCGCGTTACGCGCAGACCACTCGAATCGAGGTTCATGCCGGTGGACAGTTGTTTTTCACGGAGATGATTGCGCCGGGACGGACGGCTTCGGGCGAGACATTCAACTACGACAAGCTCGAGTTCATTACGGATTTGATAACCGCAGGCAGGCTGGCGGTGAGCGAAAGGTATTTTCTCGATTCGCGGAGCGAGGGCCTTCAATCCCTTCGAAGGAGGTTCCCCAATGCATACTACGCATCTGCCTTCATCGTATCGCCTCAGCCGGCCGACGAGGGTTTCCAACGAGCTGTTGGCGCCCTGAGCAAAACACGCGTCACAGCCGCTGCCAGTCGTCCGTCTGAAAACGTCTATGCGATCAAGTTGATCGCGGCGGATAGCATGTCGTTGCGCACGGCGATAGGAAGGATGCGGGCGCTGGGATACACGTACCTTGGAGGCCCAGAACCTTCCCTTCGCAAGCTTTGAAGCGGCCGGGTTCGCGAATCGTTGTCACATATG
>DATDAX010000138.1:0-4183 GCA_036525175.1 Terrimicrobiaceae bacterium
AGCGAACTCATCGTTCGCAATACCCCGGATGCGATCGATCTCATCGATTCCCTCGTGGATGCTGCCATCGGAGTCCAGCCGACGCAGGTGGAAATCGAATCGAAATTCCTCGAGATCACCCAGAATAACGTCAATGAGCTCGGGTTCGACTGGCTCCTGGGACCGTTCGCCATAGGAAGCACAGGGGCTTACGCTGCGGGCGGAACCCAAGGTTTTGGAACCAACCTGAATCCGACTTCCCCGAATCCTGCGAATTTTCCATTTGTCGCCGGGGGCGTTCCCGTCGGTCAAAATCCGGTCACAGGAGGATTGCGGTCCGGCTCGGGATTCGGCCCGAACGCTGCGATAACCGCAAATAGCATCGACGCGCTGCTAGGCACTGCTGTGACAGGCGTGGCGCCGGGCATTTTCGGCCTGGCCGGCATATTCACAAATCCTCAATTTCAGGTGGTCATCCGCGCGCTCAGCCAGAAGAAAGGCGTTGACCTCATGTCGGCACCCAAAGTGACAACCAAGAGCGGACGAAAGGCCATCGTGCGCGTCGCAAGGGAATTCCCGTACCCAACAGAATTCAACGCTCCAGAGCCACCACCACCAAGTACCGTCAGCGGCACCGGAGGGACCGTCGGTCCGCCACCAGGAAGCTTCGTCAGCCAGGGTGTCGTCACGCCCTCCACCCCAACCGCCTTCGAAACCAGAAACCTTGGCGTGACCCTGGAAGTCGAGCCGATCATCGGTCCCGATGGATACACCATCGATCTGAATCTGTCGCCAGAGGTGGTCGAGTTTGATGGGTTTATCAACTATGGTTCGACGATCAATGGACCCATCTTCAACGTGATCACGCAGCAGATCAATTCGGCGATTCTTACGCAAAACGTGATCAATCAACCGATTTTTTCCACGCGCAAGGTTACCACAAGCGTGAGTATTTGGGATGGTCAAACCATAGCGCTCGGGGGTTTGGTGCGTGAGGACGTTCAGAAGGTTGAAGACAAGGTTCCCATCCTGGGAGACATACCGCTTGCCGGGCGCCTCTTTCGTTCGAATGTCGATCAGAAGATCAAGCGCAACCTCATCATCTTCGTGACCGCACGCTTGATGGACGCGGAGGGACGGCCGGTGCGCCTCGATGAAGACACCGAGGAAATCGTTGAACCTTTGGGGCTTCCTCAAGAACTCCAGCCGCCGGTTTTCGAGAGCCCGAGTTTCGGAAAATAGATTTCCCTTCATGTACGAGACAGAACCCAGACGGCACCGTTTGACCTAAAGCATCGACCCTTAGCCCGGGTCGATACTCTGCCTGGAAGGTGATGTCATTTGTCTGAATGCCCATTCTCGGTATAACCGGCGGGATCGCATCCGGAAAATCGACTTTCTGCAAACTGCTCGTGCAGAGGATCCCTGCAATTTCGTTCGATGCCGACGCGTGTGTGGGAGAGTTGCTCGAGGGAGACGAATCGGTGAGAACGCAGATCCAGGAACGAGTTCACCCGGACGCATACACCGCGGGAAGACCCAACAGAGCGCTTCTGCGGGAACTCATTTATGAAGATGCGGATAAGAAACGAGCGCTCGAGCAAATCCTTCACCCGCTGGTTCGGGATCGCTGGGCAACGGAGGCAAAACACGCTGCTCTTGCGGGAAATCTCTTCGTGGTGGATATTCCCCTCCTCTTCGAAACAAGAGCCGAATCACAGTTTGACCGGATCGTTACCGTTGGCTGTTCGGTTGATGTTCAGCTCGCCCGCCTTCGCGCGCGCGAGGGAATGACACACGAAATCTCGAAAAAAATCATTGCCTCACAGATGCCGATCGGCGTCAAAATCTCCAAGTCACATCACGTAATCTGGAACGACGGTGCCCTCGATGCCCTCATTGCTCAGACCGAGCTTTTCTCCCACTACTTGCATGACCGAAACGGTTGAAAATCAGCCAAGCGCAGTTGCGCAGCCGCTTTCCTTGAATGACCTCCAGCGGCTAAGCTTGGAAAACCTTGCCAGTCGTGGGGCTGAGCTTGGCATGCGGGTTCGCGTTGAGACGTCCCGTCATCACATGGTGCTCGATCAGGCGCGGTTTCATCTCAGCCAGGGAGGGACAGTATTCGCGACCGGTTTTCTTGATCTCGCGGCTGATCACGGAGTCCTTCGCTGGCCACTGTTCAGTTTAAAGCCCGGACCCGACGACGTGCACCTCCCTGCCTCCCTGCTTCGCCCGCTGGATCTTCGCCCGGGTCTGATGCTCCGGTGCAGCCTGCGTCTTCCTCAGGACCGCGAACGCGGATTGGTGGCCGGTTCTATCCTGGAGATTGAAGGAGTACCCGTCTCTAAATGGGAAACGCCGCCGGAATTCGACAAGCTCACCCCGCTCTTTCCGAATCGACGCATCTTTTTGGAGGAGGCTCAAAGTCCCTCGATCAGCGCCCGCGCGGTCGATTTGATCGCGCCTCTCGGCATGGGGCAGCGCGGATTGATTGTGGCGCCTCCGCGCGCCGGAAAGACCCTTATGCTCAAGGCTCTCGCAACAGCGATCCGTGCGAACCATCCGGAGGTCGTCCTGATGTTGCTGCTGGTGGACGAACGCCCGGAAGAGGTAACCGACCTGCGCCGGGACCTCGATTGCGAGATCTACAGTTCCACGTTTGACGAACAAGTGAGCCGGCACGTCCAGGTCTGCGAGGCCGTTTCGGAACGGGCAAAACGTCTCGTGGAATTGCGAAAAGATGTTGTCATTCTCCTTGATTCGATCACTCGCATGGCTCGCGGATACAACAACCTCCAGCCAAACAAGGGTCGCATTATGAGCGGAGGCGTCGATTCCAAGGCCCTCGCGAGGCCAAGAAAATTCTTTGGATCCGCCCGCAATGTAGAGGAAGGCGGAAGCCTCACCATACTGGCAACGGCACTCGTTGAGACCCAAAGCCGGATGGATGATTTGATTTTCGAGGAGTTCAAAGGCACCGGCAACATGGAGGTGCACCTCGACCGCTCAATTGCGGAACAGCGTATCTTCCCCGCTATCCACATCGTAAAATCGGGCACGAGACGCGAAGAGCTCCTCTATCATCCCGAGGAATATGAGAGGATCGTCGTCCTCCGGCGCCAACTCTCGGAACTGCCAGCGGCGGAGGCCATGGAGGTGTTGGCGAACAATCTTCAACACACAAAATCCAACGCCGAGCTTCTGCTGATAGGTCTGCGCGGGCTTTAGGATCGGTAAGGACGAAGGCCCTGCCAGAACGCCTGCCGTTTCGACATTCTACTTGGATCTTGATCTTAGTTTTCGATCCTCCCGCTTCTCAAACTCGAAAAGCCTGGCGCAATACTCCCGCGGCAACGTGACAGTGACATTCTCGTCCGACCACGCAAATTTGGGAGTTCGTGCCTCCGGGTAGATGCATTTGAACGTTTGCTTCTTCGTGCCAGCCGGCAAAGGGATCTTTATTTTGCGGCTTTCTCCATCCAACCGCCAGACAGCCATGTAACACGTCCGACCGCAGTCCAGTGCGAATACCGCCCAGCCGTCGTCGAAGCGCGGCAATCCCAGCGGCCAAAAAGGGATCCCTTTCGGAATGTCAAGACGGATCCTCTTGTACACAGCGATGCCCTCCTTCACCAATTGCAAGCACGCCGGAGACATCTCCTGGACGCATCCACTCTGGTGAATGCGCAGCAGAAGAACGCTTACCATGTTGAAGATCGTTTCCTCTTCGCCGGCGCCTTTTAAAGGGTAGCTCCAAACGGCCGCCTGTTCAGGCGTAACCGCGGAAGCGCAAGCCGCAGCAATGATCGCATTGAGACGGTAGTCTGACTGGTCGGAAACCGACTGGATGCTATGAATCGATAGCTGCGCGTAGTCCATCCGCAAGCCGCCGCTCGAACAATTCTCAACGACCAGATCTGGATACCGATCAAAGACGCTTTTCATCCAATCGAGATATGCGCGATTGTGTCCGAGCAAGCCGTCGCCCGGCGAATCGGACGCAAGATCCGTTCCAGGACCCGCATTGATGTTGTAATCCATCTTGAGGTATCCGATGCCGAACTCGCGGACGAGGCGTTCAATGGTCCCGTCCGCATGCGCGCGCACCTCAGGATTGCGGAAGTCCAGTTGATAGCGACCATGGTCTATCACGCGTTTCCCGCCGCGCAGAAAGAACCAATCGTCCGGTAGCTGGTTTACC
>DATDAX010000139.1:0-5011 GCA_036525175.1 Terrimicrobiaceae bacterium
CGACCACCATCTCATTGCGGGTAAGCGTACCGGTTTTGTCGGAACAAATCCGCGACACCGATCCAAGAGTCTCCACGGCGGGAAGTCGGCGGATGATGGCGTGGCGCCCGGCCATGCGCTGGACACCGATGGCCAGGGTAATGGTGACGATGGCGGGAAGCCCCTCCGGGATGGCCGACACGGCCACGCCGACCACAGCCTTGAACATGTCCACAAAGCCGATGTCCAGAAAGAGCCGGCCGTAAGCGAAAGTGATCGCGCAAACGATCAGGATGATGACGGTGAGGATTTTGCCAAATTTCTCGATCTGCCGAAGCAGCGGGGTTTCCATCGCCTTGACCCCCGAGAGCATCTGATTGATATGGCCCAACTCGGTGTCTGCTCCGGTGCCTACAACGATGCCCTTGGCGCGGCCGGAGACGACGAGCGTGCCCGAGTAGGCCATGCTCTTGCGGTCGCCGATCTGGGCTTTTCCGTCCACGGCGTCCTCGATTTTATCGACCGGGACCGACTCGCCCGTCAGCGGTGCTTCCTCGACGCGGAGGTTTTTGACCTCGCAGAGACGGATGTCGGCGGGAATCTTGTCGCCCGATTGCAAGAGGACCACATCTCCGGGAACCAGTTCCTCGGCAGGGATCATGCGCGTCTTCCCTTCGCGCAGGGCCATGGCTTCGGCGGAAAGCATGTTGCGGATCGAATCCAACGCTTTCTCGGCCTTTCCTTCCTGGATAAAGCCAAGGAGGGCGTTGATAATGACCACGCCCAGGATCACCGAGGCATCCAGCCATTCGCCGAGGAAGACTTTGCCGAGTGCCGCGCCGAGCAGTACATAGATGAGGACGTTGTTGATCTGCGCGAGGAAGCGCATGAGCGGGCCCCGTTTGGCGCCGGTCGGGAGGCGGTTGGGGCCGTATTTCTGGAGCCGCTCAGAAACCTGGCCGGAATCGAGACCTGATTCCGGGCTGGTTGCTAGTTTTTCGACGACTTCATTCGGCGCAATGGCATGCCATGCGGTAACCTGCGAGTTAGCGGTTTGGGCGACCACCGCCGCAGCCTGTGATGAAACCTTCACGAATTCAAGAGGCTTTTCGGTCGCAACTCCGTCACGAAGGCTCTCCAAAGATCCAATACCCTACGCGGCGACAGCTTAGAACCTAAGAACAGACTCGCGCCAGCCTCCGGCAGCAGGGGAAAAAGCGACGCGGCACCCAGGAGCCTAAATAACAGGTCGCGATGCAAAAAGATTCAAGCCGAGCCGCTCGGACAGGAATTTGCTCACGAGTTGTCCCTTCACACTATTTCCGGCCGCGTCGAGGCGAGGAGCGAAAACGCCGAGTCCACCCTTGCCTGGAGAAACAGCGACCATGCCGCCGCTGACTCCGCTCTTGCCGGGCAATCCGGTATCATACAACCAGTCGCCAGAATTCTCGTAAAGTCCCGCCGTGACCATTACAGCCAGGACGTGCTGGCAATGGATAGAGTCGATGATCCGGGTCTTGGTGAGAGGGTTCACGCCGCTGTTGGCCAAGGTGGCGGCCATTACAGCGAGGTCTTTTGCGGTCACGCTTAGCGAGCATTGCCTCGTATAGATTTCTGTCGCTTGAAGCGGATCGAAATAGATCCTCCCATATGCCTGTAGCAAGTTGGCAATGCCCTGGTTTCGCTGGTTCGCGACCGCCTCGGATTGATATACCTCGTCGTCAACTGTCAGCTCCCTGCCCGCGAACCCACACAAGCCATCGCGTATGAATTGCCATTTGGCCTCGGCAGTCGCTCCCGGCGCCAGGCTGGCTGCTGCAATCGCCCCGGCGTTGACCATCGGGTTCGTTGTCCCGTCGTCCGTCCGCTCGATGGCGACCACCGAATTGAATGGCAGCCCGGTGCTGTTTACCCCGAGTTTCTCGCGCGCCTCGTCTTCTCCTACTGCCTGACAAACCAAAGCAAACACGAACGGTTTGGATACACTCTGAATCGAGAACTCATAATGAGTATCCCCCACCCTGTGGGCGATGCCGTTGCTTCCCACGACACAAACCCCGAATAGTTCGCTGGGGACCCTGGCTAGCGCCGGGATGTAGTCGGCGTTTTTTCCTTCATCGATGGACTTGAATCGTTCATACGCCTCGGCCACCAATGCCGCAACGCGTTCAGACGCCGGTAGATGGCCTGTGGAAACGGGCGAGGGATTGGTCGGCATAGCGGGAGACTATTAGGCTAACGCCGAATCTGCGCAACTTGCACTATCCACAAAGAGATGTTCCCGCCGATGATCATCTTCACGAGCGTCACAAGGGTTGCCGTCTCATGCGTTATCCTGGCATCGACTCCCGAATTCGCCCACGCGAAATTGGCCTTGTGGACCGAAAGGAAAATATGAAGATGCGCCCGCATGTTTTCGTGGAGCGCTCAGGGGATGCGGGACGCTTTCCTTTTCCAGGCGATCCGCTTCTTCCGGCTGCGAGGAACGCGCGAGAAGGCCGCGAGAGGTTTCGCAATAGGATTGGCGTGCACTTTTTATCCGACCTTCGGTCTGGGCGGAATCTTTGGTGGCTTCCTCGCGCGCTTATGCGGCGGAAGCATCGTCGCCGGCTTCGTGGGAGGGACATCCCTCGCATTCTTCTGGCCACTTGTCTTCTACCTTAACATTCGGACCGGGGCCCTCTTTATCAGGCCGCCCATCGTCGTCGATGACCTCGAGGATGTGACAGAAAGAACGATGGACGCACTGCTATGGGGAAAGACCTTCGCCATCGGTGCCGCCGTCAACAGCGCCGTTGCAATTCTCGCGTCGTATTTCTTGTTTCTGCTGCTGTTCGAGCACGTTCGGACTCCCATCTTGATGCGGCTGCGACAGCGCGTCCGTCGCCGCAGGGCGATTTCGAGCAACTCCTGAACGCTGCCATTGGCGGTGAGTGCGCAAAGAGCAAGGAACGCCGAAAACCCCAACTTTTAATTCTACCGAACAGCACGGGCAGGAAAATCTGTCAGTTCGGCCTTGCCGCCTGACAACCTTCCTGAACTTCCCGCAACCACATCATGAGGAAAACCCAAGGTGATAGCGCTGACATCATTGAGCCTCCGAACGTGCTCAGGAGACAAGACAACATCGGCGGAGGCTAGATTGTCGGCAAGCTGTTCCAAAGTACGAGGCCCGATGATCGGGAGCATGCCCTTTGCAAGAACCCAAGCAATAGCTATCTGCCCGGCTGGGAGGCCTGTTTCTTTAGAGATCGCCAGAACTTCGTCCACCGTTGCGGTCTTCCGATCATCGCTTTCGCTGTGAATAACTGCCCCAAGACCTTGAGCGCGACCGGTCTCGCCTTTGCGGTATTTGCCAGTCAACAGGCCGCCGCCAAGCGGAGACCAAACGACGGTTCCGAGGTTGAACGCTGCCGCCATGGGAAGAAGCTCACGCTCAGCTGTGCGTTCAACAAGACTGTATTCCAGTTGAACCGCAGAGATCGGTGCCCAGCCGCGCGACTCCGCTAAAGTCGCAGCTGTTGCAACACGCCAGGCGGGAAAATCAGACAATCCCGAGTAGAGTATCTTGCCGGAACGCACGAGATCATCCAAGCCACGCGCGATCTCTTCGATAGGCGTGACGCCGTCAGGCATGTGAACCCAGAGCAGGTCGAGTCGGTCGGTCTTGAGGCGTCTGAGGCTGGCTTCGACCGATTGGATCATGGCCTTTCGGCTGTTGCCTGTGCGCTGCAAGCCGCTGTCAACGCTGTCGCCAAGCGAAAACTTCGTTGCAAGAACGACATCGTCTCGCTCGGTGGCGATAAAGTCTCCGAGCATCTCTTCCGACTGGCCAAACTGATACTGATCCGCCGTGTCGATAAAGTTGCCGCCAGTATCCCGATAACTCGCATATATCTTTTGTGCTTCGTCGCGGTCGGAACCGTAGCCCCAACCTTTTCCGAAGTTGCCTGTGCCAAGGGCGAGCGAGGAAACACGGAGACCCGTTTGGCCAAAAATTCGATAGCGCATGGGAGATACCGTGGATTTCGCGACCAAATGACGGTCGTCATTTGAATGCACGTATTGGATACACTTTTCAGGAGCGAAATGCAAACTCAAGGCTGGCTGCAAGCGAGCCGTTTCGAAACCATAGTCAACGACAAGCGTTCGGTGCTTCGGAGTCGCCCACGGCAAGCAAGGTCAACCTACTCGCTGCGTCATCAATCAATTCGCCGACTCCTGCCGACGGAGAGGCCCTTCCGGTTCGCGCGGAGCGCCGGGCACAATGAGTTCTTCAATACGCCCCATCATGTAAGGAAAGAACGGATTCGATGATATGCGAAACAGCATGTCCAAACTGACAATTAGTGTCCCGCGTTCTCCCCGCCCGGCAATCGCTCCCAGATTCACACCGAAGTTCTCGCTGGGATCGGGTTGCGACCCGTATAGCGAGTCGGTTGCCGGAAACGGCAGGGCAACATGCGAGAGAGAATATGCGTCAGGCGGGTATGTTAGCCCGAGACTCCGCGTCTGTTCCATTGTCGCGCCTGCCTCCGTAGAGCGCTCCACGACGTCGCTACTGTCCGGTCCGGCATTGGTGATGATCGCCATCCTGAAATTCCGCGGCGCTTCCGGCAGCAGACGGGCCAAGACGGTATCCAAATGAGAACGCACCAGCGGTCCAAACTTTGTGTTCCGATTCAAGTCGAACAATACAAGTTCGCTACCATTTGCAGGAAGATGAACAAACAATGCCGAGAGGATTGCGCGCGTGCTTACGGTGGAATCCATGACCGATTGAAAGGTGATGATGGGCGGCAAGTCACGCAGTCGGCCCTCGCGCGCATAACGCACGATTTTCCTCTGCAAGGCATCCGTCAGGAGATACGATTGCCGTGCGGCATTGACGGGAAACGAATTGTATTTGAACGGATTGAACTCCGGCAGCACGCTAAGCCATGCCGCCTTCGCAAACGCCGGGAAAATCGCGGGCCAGCCGGCCAGTCCCGCGAAGCGCGCGAAACTCGTGATCCCGATCATGGGGGAGATC
>DATDAX010000140.1:0-11881 GCA_036525175.1 Terrimicrobiaceae bacterium
TTTGGCGCCTATTTCAACCCTCCCAAGTTCGAAGATCATTGGGTCTGCGAATACTGGAACGCTAGTGAACGGCGCTGGATTCTTGTCGATTCCCAGTTCGACGACGTGTGGCGGGAGAAGCTCAACATCGTTCATGATATCGTTGATGTCCCCCGTGACCAATTTCTGGTGGCCGCGGACGCCTGGGACCAATGTCGTCAAGGTAAGGTTGATCCCTCGGAGTTCGGCATCGAATTTGCCGGCTTCCGGGGACTATGGTTCATCGCGGGAAGTCTGGTTCGCGATGTGGCGGCACTCAACAAAATGGAGATGCTTCCTTGGGATGTGTGGGGTGCTCAGCCTCAACCCGACCAGGTGCTCAATGATGAACAGCTTGCGTTCTTCGACCGGCTTGCCGCGATCACGCGTGAGCCGGATCAGTCCTTCGAAGAACTTCGCAGGCTTTACGAAGAGGATGATCGTGTGCGTGTGCCTCAAACAGTTTTCAATGCGATCTTGAATCGTCCTGAAAGGAGTCTCACTTGAAGATGCAGACCTTACGATCCTCTGCCACTTGGGTCACTGTATTGGCCGCTCACGGTCGAGCAGCCGAAATCCCGGAAACTGCAGACGCTTATGGATGGTTGATCGGGAGTTGGGAACTGGATGTGTGCCGTTATTGGGGAAAGGATGTGTCCGCGCAGGGCATCAAGGGTGAGGCGCACTTCGGTTGGGTGCTCGAAGGCCGCGCCGTGCAAGATGTCTGGATCATGCCCCGGCGTGCCGACCGGACCGCCAACCTGGACAAAACCATGAACATGTATGGCACCACGCTTCGCGGCACCCGCGGCGTGATCGAACGCCTAGCGCGCTGCATCGAAGCGGGCAGGGCGGATGGATCGTTGCCGACCGCGCCGGACGCGCAGACGGTCGCGGTTGCGCTCTACCAGAGCTGGCTCGGCGCCAGTCTGCTAGCCAAGATTACCCGCGACCGCGCACCGCTGGATACGGCCATGGCCGGCACGCGTCAGCTGCTGGGTCTGGCGCAGACGATTGACGCGGGAGAGGCGGATGAGTTCGCGCCTTTTGCGCGCCTGTCTTCGAGACGACCGGTCGATGCGCAGTTGCACGCCTCTCTGGCATCGTCCCCGCTCGCTCGCGCAAGCCAGGGCGCGGAGCCATCCAGCCAAACCTTTCCCACCCCACAAGAGTAAACCCATGTTACAAAACGATACCATTAATCGCCGCGTCGTCCTCGCCGTGCGCCCGCACGGCCTGCCGACGCCGCAGAACTTCCGTCTCGAAGAAACCGCCGTCCCGACGCCGAACGAAGGACAGGTGCTGCTGCGCACGCTGTACCTTTCCCTCGATCCGTACATGCGCGGGCTGATGAACGAAATCGGACCGACCTACGCGCCGTCGGTGCGGCTGGGCGAGCCCATGGCGGGTGGCACGGTGAACCGCGTCGTCACCTCCAAGCATCCGCAGTTCCGCGCCGGCGACCTGGTGCTCGGCAACGCCGGCTGGCAGGACTACGCGCTGTCGGATGGTCAAGATCTGGTCCCGCTCGGCGAGATGGCGCAGCCGTCACTGGCGCTGGGCGGGCTCGGCATGCCCGGGTTCACCGCCTACGTCGGCCTGCTTGATATCGGCCAGCCCAAGCCGGGCGAAACCGTGGTCGTGGCCGCCGCGACCGGTGCGGTCGGCGCGGTGGTCGGGCAGATCGCCAAACTCAAGGGCGCACGCGTGGTCGGCATCGCGGGCGGCACCGACAAGTGTCGCTATGCAGTCGAGGAGCTCGGCTTCGACGTCTGCCTCGACCGCCGTGATCCGCAGCTGGCCGAGCGTCTCGCCGCCGCCTGTCCGGACGGCATCGAGGTCTATTTCGAGAACGTCGGCGGCCCGGTGTTCGACGCGGTGCTCC
The DNA here is from genome assembly GCA_036525175.1 of Terrimicrobiaceae bacterium. Lineage (GTDB taxonomy): Bacteria > Verrucomicrobiota > Verrucomicrobiia > Chthoniobacterales > Terrimicrobiaceae > DASTFP01. The sequence continues at coordinate 1,904 of DATDAX010000140.1, forward strand.
CGCTGCTCAGCATTGGCGCGCGCGTGCCGGTGTGCGGGGTGATCGCGCATTACAACGACGAGACGCTGCCACCCGGCCCGAACCGGCTGCCGCTGCTGATGGGCGACGCTGTGCAGAAACGCCTCCGCATTCAGGGGTTCATCATCCTCGACCACTACGCCGAGCGCTTCGACGCCTTCCGCCGCGACATGGGCGAGTGGATCGCCGCTAGCCAGGTGAAGCTGCGCGAGGACTTGGTCGACGGACTGGAGAACGCGCCGGCGGCGTTCATCGGCCTGCTTGAGGGGCGCAACTTCGGCAAGCTCGTGGTGCGCGTTGCCGACGCTTGACGCGCCGCCGCCGTCGAGCGGCTTCGGCATGCGGGTGGAGTAGAATGCCAGGATGCGCAAGGGGCGCGACGAGGACCACCTGGCGTTCTCAATGGAGTGGGTCCGCCACGACGATCGCTACGGGACTGACGACTTCGCGGACGCAAATAAGCCCTACTGGCCGGGGACAACGTCGCCATCAACGGTGGAGACGCACTGATGAACGTGATGCTCATCTACGATAGGGAGCGGAGTCCGAGACAAAAATAATCGCAGCACAGCAAATGTCAGTGCGCCACGCGGGTATCCAGTGAATCCTGGATTTTAGCCGGTAGGAAGGCACTGTTCAAAAACGTTAAGCAGCGGCACGCGCTGAAATATGTGCGCGCGAAACGTTGAAATCACGCACGGTCAGCCTGACGTATATCATGCAATCCTGAGCGCTTCAGGCGGACGCTGGAGGTCGTGACATGAGACAAGACGTATCACCAATTCAACGTGTTGGTACGAGCGAATCGTCGCGTTTGATGAAGGCGCAGCCGGACGACCGTTTCTCAATCACGCAGCACTCAATACAGCAGGCGCACCCAAGGCTTGGCTCCAGTTACCAGTCCATTGAAAACTACGGTGTCATCGGGGACCTGCACACGGTGGCGCTGGTCGGTTCGGATGGCTCGATCGACTTCATGTGCTTCCCGCACTTCGATTCGCCGTCGATTTTCGCTGCACTGCTTGATGCGGAAAAAGGTGGCCATTTCAAACTCGCGCCTGTCCTCGATGAGGCAAAGCATAAGCAGCTCTATCTGCCCGATACCAATATGCTGCTCACGCGGTTCCTGGCGGATGAAGGGGTCGCGGAAGTATCGGACTTCATGCCGGTGGCGGAAGCGGGGCACTCGCACCAGCTTATTCGGCGGGCCAAAACCGTGCGCGGAGAAATTGGTTTCCGGATGATTTGTGCGCCCGCGTTTGATTACGGACGGGCCGGTCACCGCATCGAGAAGCACGACGGTGAAATCATCTTCATCAGTGAGGGTACTGACAAGACCGTGTTGCGCTTGCGTAGCGATGTGCCCGTCCAGTTCGAGAACGGCGCTGCGACCGCGCAATTCACACTCCACGCTGGCGCTCGAGCGACATTCGTGCTCGAGGATGCGAGTGAGCCTGAATCGCCGGCAGCGGCCCGGCATTACGCGATCGATGTCTTCAAAGAGACGATGAATTTCTGGCGGGCCTGGATCCGGAAGTCCACTTACAAAGGTCGGTGGCGTGAAATGGTCAATCGCTCCGCGCTTACCCTGAAGCTGCTCACTTCGCACAAGCACGGTGCCATGGTTGCTGCGCCGACATTCGGGCTGCCTGAAGAACTTGGCGGCGTGCGCAACTGGGATTACCGGTTCACTTGGATTCGCGACGCGTCGTTTACGCTCTATGCCCTCATGCGCCTCGGATATACCCACGAAGCGGCGGCCTTCATGCGCTGGATCGAGCACCGCTGTCACGAACTGGAACCTCATCGTCCCTTACAGATCATGTATGCCCTCGACGGACATCATGACCTTACGGAGCAAGTTCTGGAACACTTTGAAGGCTATCGAAAGTCGGCGCCCGTCCGGATTGGAAACGGTGCCTACAACCAGCTCCAATTGGATATTTACGGCGAGCTGATGGACTCCGTTTACCTCTACAACAAATATGGTGAGGAAATTTCGTACGACTTCTGGATGCAGCTCACGCGGCTGGTTGATTGGCTCTGCTATAACTGGCAACAGCCTGACGAAGGCATCTGGGAAGTGCGCGGCGGCAAGCGGGAGTTTGCTTACTCGCGCGTGCTCAGCTGGGTCGCGCTCGACCGCGCGATTCGCCTCGCGCAGAAACGCTCATTCCCCGCGCCGTTCGATCGCTGGTATCGCGTCCGGGACGATATCTATAACGACATCTATCAGAATTTCTGGGACCCGAAGCTCCGGGCATTTATCCAGTACAAGGGCGCGCAGACGGTTGATGCATCGTGCCTGCTGATGCCATTGGTTCGATTTACGGGTCCGACTGATCCACGCTGGATCTCGACGATGAGAGCGATCGAAGAATCGCTGGTCGAAGACTCGCTCGTGTATCGATATAATGTCTGCCACGCCAGCTCTGACGGTCTCTCGGGGAGAGAAGGAACATTTTCCATGTGCTCGTTCTGGTTTGTGGAATGCCTGTCGCGGGCAGGTGATGTCGAAAAGGCCCGTTTCTTTTTTGAGAAGGCGCTCGGTTATGCCAACCACCTTGGTCTTTACTCGGAGGAGCTTGGTCCGTCTGGAGAACATTTAGGGAATTTCCCGCAAGCGTTTACCCACCTGGCGCTGATCAGCGCCGCATATAACCTCGATCGCGAACTCTCCATCGCACACAGGTAATTCCGCCTTCGGTAAACGGAGGTAAACGGACGCCTCGAGGACGAAGGACGATGACGAGAACGAGGAGAAAAAGAACATTTTCAAACCTTCTTCTACTCCTTGATCGTGGCTCAGCACGGGTCGAGCGTGACAAGTGGACAAGCCGACACGCCGCGCCCGCGCTCATGGAGGCCCTGGGGCGGGCGTTGCATGAGACAATCAAGAGAAGAAAAGGAGAACACAGATGAGTGTAAAATTTATTCCCCTTGGCCACCACACGGTGACGCCTTATCTGGCCATTAAGAATGCCGTTGCAGCGCTGGCGTTTTATCGGGAAGCGTTCGAAGCGGTGGTGCTCTACGAATTGATGATGCCCGACGGACGCCTCGGCCATGCGGAGATCCGGTTGGGCGATTCCGTGATTATGCTTTCCGACGAATTCCCCGAGTACGGTGGCAAGGCGCCGGAAACGCTTGGTGGATCGCCTGTTAGCATGCATCTGTATGTGGAGGATGTGGATGCGTTTTTCAAAAAGGCGCTGGCCGCTGGTGCGAAAGAACGCAAACCCGTCATGGATCAGTTTTATGGCGATCGCTCCGGCCAACTCGAAGATCCATTTGGCCACCTCTGGTGGGTGGCGACGCATAAGGAAGATGTCTCTCCGGAGGAGATGCAGAGGCGCGTCCAGGCAATGTTTGCGGAGAAAAAGTAAGCCGGCGGGGGTGGAAAACAGATCCCGCAACTGATCGAATGAACCGAAGACAGTTCATAAAGACCACCGTAGCGGTTTCCGTTCTTCCCCTTGGCAGCTCGGACATATCCAGGGCGTCTGCCGAAACCGTTGCACGACGCCTTCCCGCTCGACGCGTTCGGCCTGGTGATCTGGACTGGCCATCTGCAGCAAGTTGGGAAAGGTTGCATCGGGAGGTTGGGGACGTCTGATCAAGGTGCAGACTCCTCTGGCTGCATGTCAGGATGCGCCAACGAGCGAAGCGTGCAGTGAGATTTTCAAGGCGCTGAAGAATCCGTACTACATCGGTGACCAGCTGGGCCTGACGCAAACCTCCGGGTGGGTGGATGCGTGGACGTCCGCGCCGAGCATTTTTGCTGTTGCCGCTGCAAAAACGGAGGATGTCGTCGCAGCCGTCAACTTTGCACGGGAAAACAATCTGCGGCTGGTCGTCAAAGGCGGTGGCCACAGTTATCAGGGCACTTCCAACTCGACGGATTCGCTGCTGATTTGGACGCGGGCAATGGACCGCATTGTTCTGAACGACGCTTTTGTCGCCCAAAACTGCGAGGGCATTCAGACGCCGCAGCCAGCGGTCACGGTTGGGGCAGGCGCCATCTGGATGCACGCTTATGATGCGGTAACGACCAAGGCCGGCCGTTATGTTCAAGGAGGCGGCTGCACGACCGTCGGCGTCGCGGGCCTCATTCAAAGCGGCGGATTTAGCAGTTTTTCAAAAAACTATGGCCTTGCGGCGGCGGCCCTTCTGGAAGCGGAAGTTGTCACCGCCGATGGCGCGGTGAGAATCGCGAATGCCTGCACGAATCCCGATTTATTCTGGGGACTAAAGGGCGGTGGTGGCGGCAGCCTGGGCGTTGTCACTAAAGTCACGCTCAAAACGCGAGAACTCCCTGAATATTTCGGCGCGGTTTTCGGAACGATCCGAGCCAGGTCGGATGCCGCTTTCCGTGACCTGATCGCTTGGATCATTCGTTTCTACCACGACCACTTGTTCAACCGTCACTGGGGCGAACAGATTGTTTTCGCGCCGGACAATTCCATTCGGATGGCGATGGTATTCCAGGGACTGGATCGGCGGCAGGCGGAAATGGTGTGGCAGCCATTCCTCGAGTGGGTAACCAGTTCGCCGCAAGAGTTTTCCGTCGAAGTGCCACCTGCGATTCTGGCTGTGCCAGCGCGAAGTTTCTGGGATGCCGGGAACATCAGGAAAAATTATCCGTCTGTCATCGTGTCGGACGACCGGCCCGGCGCGGCGGCAGGCAATTTCTTTTGGGCCGTGGATCATGGCCAGGTGGGACAGGTCGTTCACGGATACAAATCTGCCTGGCTGCCTGCCTCATTGCTGGAAAGTGAACACCAACCTCGGCTCGTCGATGCGCTGTTCGCGAGCAGCCGCCATTGGAATGTTTCGTTGCATTTCAACAAAGGACTTGCCGGGGCGCCGACCGAAGAACTCGAAGCGGCGAGGGACACCGCGACGAATCCTGCTGTGTTGGATGCGTTTGCCCTTGCGATTATTGCCGGTAACGGGCCGCCTGCATTCCCAGGCATTCGCGACCGCGAACCGGATGTGGCAGCGGCCCGCCGGCGTGCGCGCGAGATCGGTAAAGCGATGGACGAACTGCTGAAGGTCGTCAGCAACGCCGGGTCCTATGTTGCGGAAAGCGATTTCTTCGAATCCTCGTGGCAGCACTCGTTCTGGGGTGCGAATTATCCGAGATTGGCGCTCGTGAAGAAGAAATATGATCCTACTGGTCTCTTCTTTGTGCATCACGGCGTCGGCAGCGAAGAGTGGGGCGCTGACGGATTCAAGCGGTTGGATGGACCGTAACGAAACAGGGGATTGAATTCAGAACTGATGAACGAGAAATCGATATGGCTCACTATTTAGTCACCGCCAAACCAAAGCCCGCCCGTTTACAGAACCTTCTGGATAACCTGCGCCAGAACGCCTACGCGTCGATGCGCCCGTTTGGACGGGCACTCACTTACTCGTTGGAGAATGCCCGGCTTCGAGAAGATGGCTACGCAACCTGGGAGGAGGAAGACTATTGCTCTCCACCGCTGGCACAGGAAAGAGCCGCAGCGTTGGATGAGTTTTTCGATGAACTCGATGTCGCACGTGTCCAGGAAGGAACCGGCTGGACGAAAATAGAGGGGCTTCCACGGCTTTTTCCTGAACTCGAGAGCAAGCCATGAAGACGGAGGACTGCTATGCCGCAGACAACAAGGAAAACGTCGGCGGAACACGGCTCCTGAGTCGAAGCTTGGAGACGGCCCAACCTTATGAGTCCTGAATCGCGCCGAGTTGCCGGAATCCTGCTTGTCGTGCTCCCGACGGTCATGATCGGGGGAGTCAGTCTGCTGTCCCTCCTGGTTTGGGATCCAGCGTACGCTGCGAATCCGTTGCGCCAGAACCTCTGGCGCGCCGGCCACGCCCATGCCGGAGTGCTCTTGGTGCTGAGCTTGGTGGCTCTCCGGTATGTGGACGAGGCGCGTCTCTCGGACGCGGGGAAGTGGCTCGTTCGAGGTTTGATTCCGTGCTCCGCGATTCTATTGCCGGCGGCCTTCTTCCTGTCAGTTCTTTCTCCAGAGGCGCAGAAGCCGAACGGACTGATCTATCTCGCCTACGTGGGCGCCGTCATGCTGGCTGCGGGAATATTTACCCTCGGCGTGGGCCTGATCAGGAGGAACGAGTCCTGACTGGCGTCGATCAGTGGCTTTCAATGTTTGATGTTGGGAGCGGCACTAAACCGCTCTCCCAGGGCCGGAAGTAGGCGCTCCCTCCTGGCTTTGGCCGCGCCAGCTGTCTCGTCCCCGCGCTGGTTCATTCCGGGGCGGCCCGGAGAACGGGCGGGAACGATTCACATTGAAGGAAACAAACAACAACACAAAGGCAGCCATGAGCACACAAACTGAGTCCACAGTACACAACATCGTATGGTTCGAAATCCCGGCCGACGATGTCGAACGCGCGAAGGCCTTTTATGGCGCGTTGTTCGGCTGGAAGATCGAGAAGTTCCCGGGGGCGATGGAATACTGGCACATCGACACCGGCGGCAGTGACGACACGCCCGACGGCGGATTGCTGAAACGCCAGGATCCGGGACAACAGGGCATCACTAATTACGTTGCCGTTGAATCCGTGGACGAATCCGCGGCGAAGGCGGAGAAACTCGGCGGCAAAATTTGTACGCCCAAAACGGCGATACCCGAGATGGGTTACTTCGCCATCTGTCAGGACCCCGAGAATAATACATTCGCCCTCTGGGAGAGGAACGAGAGCGCAAAGTAGATGTCCCGAAGCAAGCGGACGGCGTGTTGCTCTGTACGCCCACTCCTACGGCGGCTCGCTCACGACACCGAGGGACCTACGCTGCTTATGATCGGTGTTTTCAGGCGGTCACGGCGCCTATTTTTGGTGAGGAAACAGCCTCAAGGCTTGAGGGGGCGCAGATTCGGTTTGGCGATGCACGGTCGCCTTTGAAGAATGAGGCCAAACTCGCTGATTTGATCGTTACCATGATTGAAGAGTTTTTAGATGCACCGATGCCTGATCTCGAAACCAGGAAATCCACGGAATTACCACACGAGCCCGGGAATTGGCCGCGTTTGTTCGAGCAATACCTCAACGCGGGCGATCTTGATGCGGTGACGGCGCTGTACGAACCGGAGGCCCGTTTCGTGGCTCGGTCCGGTGAAACCATTGTTGGCAGCGGGCCGATTCGCAAGGTGCTGGCCGGCTTGATCACAGCGAACACACATTTGCAATGCCGGGTTCTCAAGGCGGTTACGATCGACAATGCGGCTGTCTTGTACACCAACTTTGAAGGCACCACGGTCGATCACTCGGGAAACACGGTCCCGATCCGTAGCAAGGCGATCGAGGTCCTCCGCCGCCAGCCCAATGGCGACTGGAAGCTGATCGTGGGTGACCCTAATGGGCGGGAGACGGAGATGCAGAAGGTGCGGACCTGGCCAGAAGGCACATACGGGCCATGAGACGGTCTAACAAACGTTTAGAATGAAGTTTCACTTACTCCCAGTGATCCAGGATCAATGAACAAGACCGCACTGTTTATTCGACATAAAGCCCAACCGGGACGGCGCGATGATCTACTGCGAATTTGGCAGCGACACGTCAGACCCCGGGTCGAGGCGAATCCAGCCCACGAAGCTTATTTTTACTGCTTCGACGATAGTGATCCCGACGTGGTCTGCGTCTTCCAACTCTATTCCAATGAGGCGGCGAGGAAGGATTTCCTCACCGGGGAATGGTATCCGGCTTATCTGGATGAAGTTTCGCAGGTCGTTGCCGCACCGCCTCAAATTTCACCGGCGTCCCTCGTCTGGAGCAAGTATTTCACTGGCGTCTCTCGTTTGGAGCAAGTCTGAGTCTTTCGAATACAACCTGATCGGTAGAGACAACGAAAATGAGCACGTCAGACAAAGAAGAGTATCCATGCAGAATCGTTGGCATCTCTGGAAGCCTTCGCTCTGGAAGCTATACAACGATGGCCGTTGCGCTGGCGTTGAAGGGAGCCGAAGAATTGAAGTGTCAAACCAGGCTCATCAACCTGCGGGATTATGAGCTGGCATTCTGTGACGGCAAGGATGATGAATCGGAATTCCCCAAGGACGTTTTCCGTTTGCGAGAGGAGGTCAAACAGGCGCAGGGAATCATTCTTGGCACACCCGAGTATCATGGCGGATACAGCGGCGTCTTAAAGAACGCATTGGATCTGATGGGTTTTGAGGAATTTGAAGGAAAGATGCTCGGCTTGGTTGGTGTTTCCGGAGGAGCGATCGGGGCGTTTGGCGCAATGAACAGTTTGCGTGAGGTCGGTCGTGCGCTTCACGCCTGGGTGGTTCCTGAGCAAGCCTCCATTCCCCAGGCGTGGCAGGAATTCGATGATGCCGGGAACCTGAAAAACCCGAAGCTGGAGGAACGCGTCAGGGCTGTTGGGCGACAGGTGGCGCGCTTCGCTTACTTGCACGGCTCTAGCGAGGCGAATGAATTCCTGCAGAGGTGGGAGAAAGCACGGGAAAACCCCGGCGGAGAGGAGCGTTAACTATGCCCGCAACAGGAAACGCGAGAGTGTCCCCTGGCAGCGGGCTGTATCAGAAAGTCGGATTGAGTCCATGCATTGGTCGGTAGCCCGTTCCGAGGATAGCTATAGAGCTATAGATATGAAAATTGGAATTATCGGCACAGGCAATATGGGGCGCGCTCTTGGGTTACGCTGGGCGCGCGGCGGTCATGACGTGTTGTTCGGGTCACGAGATCGTAGCAAAGCCGAAGCCGTCGCGGCCAGCAACCCCGCATCGGCACACGCTGGCGACTTTGACGCCGCCGCGGCGTTTGGCGACGTGGTCCTTTACACTGTGCGCGATGTCTTCCCATCGAGCTTGCTGCGAGAGCCCCAGGCGCTCGCTGGCAAGATTGTGATCGACTGCAACAACTCCGCCATACTGGGGATCGATCTTCCCGATCCGGAGCAGCGCCCCGGCGTTCATTTCACCGTTCCGATTCCCTCGCTCGCCGAGCGTCTCGCCGCGGACGCGCCAGGCACGCGCGTCGTCAAAGCATTTAACACGATACCCTCCCGAATCATCGAGCTTGACCGGGAGAAGCTGCTCCCGCACCGCGTCTCCGTTTTTCTATGTTCCGATGACACGCGGGCGAAATCGGTGGTGGGTGGCCTGGCCGAGGAATTGGGCTTCGTCAGCGTGGATAGCGGCGAACTCGAACGTGCCCAGCTCGTCGAGGCTGTAGCCGATTTCATCCGATTTCAGATTCTGGGGATGGGCCTGGGTCCGTTCGCGACGATCTCCGTCCATCTCTTGCCGAACACTTCCGAAAAATGATACAACCATGAGCGTTCAGGACCGACGCCCATATTGGTAATCGGAGCAACAGGCGGCATCAGGAGCGCCTTGGTTTCGAAATTAATTGGCGATTGGGGGACCAGATAACGTCATGGTCCGAGGCGCCGTCCGCAGGCACGACGCCGCTGAGTCCCGGCGGCGACCCGGCGTCGAAAACACCTTCCCTAGACCTTGACGCAGCGGAGCGGCTGCCCCTGGTCCAAACAAGCCGCTTCTTGATCCTGCACTGTGACGACTGCGGCTACGGTCAAGTCCAGATGGGAATTTTCCCGGTCCACCGGCCCTTTGCTGTGGTTTTTGTTGTGAGAGGCGAAAAGCCGGCTACGAGTTCCTTCAGCGCAACCCGTCGGGCCCATGGAAAAAGACCATCCTTTTCGTCGATCATGATGATGATGAAGCACTTTGGTGTTTTTTGCATTTTGGCTGGGAGTTCCTTGGCGGCGAGCGCGGCTGGTTTGGGTCTCGGCTCGTCTTCCCCTCAAGACGTTCTCGCCGCGTCATCCATCGTGCCCAAGGTCATTGTCACTCCCGCTGCACAACAGACCAAGCCTATCCAGGCGAGACCGGTAAGAAAACAGAGTAGCTTTAACGCTTATGTCCTTCGCGCTCTCGCGGCAATTCCGCCGGGTGGAGGCTACGCGGTAAC
>DATDAX010000141.1:0-9996 GCA_036525175.1 Terrimicrobiaceae bacterium
GGTATGCGGATCGAGCGGGATATTTACCGCGCCCCACCAGATGTCTTTCTCCGAGTCGGGATGCTTGACGACACGCTTGTCTTTGGGCGAGCGACCGGTCTTCAAACCGGAGTAGGCGACGAGCGCTCCATTTTCTGCGATACTTGCGTCTTTCTCGTAGCGAAGTGCATGCTCATAGAGCTTGCTTGGCGAAAGATTTCGATGAATCTCCGAGACTGCTAAACCGTGCTTTGTGAGGTCGAATGCACTCATACGTGTTTGAAGTTAGCTGGCTCGAGCCTAACGACTATCCGGATCTTGCCAAGTTCCGGCAGTTTGTTGCCCGCAGCGGAACCACTCCACGACCTCGCCAATCGAACTGAAAAACAGTGATCTCCGGACCGTTGAGGTGCCTTCAACAATCTGGAGCTTCTTGTCTTCCGGCATCGAACTAGAGTAGGACCGGTTTGCACAAGGACTCGAACAAATTTCCCAATGTCTTTGCCTCCTTGGGCGGGCGACGGTGGGTGCCCCGCTACAATTTTTCCTCACCCGGTGTCCAGCAGGTCTGCCACCCCCGAGCGCATTTTCCGGGCGCAATTTTACGCAAGAACCGCTAAGGTCACTGAAACTTATGTCGTCTGAGCCGTCCCCCGATTCCGAGCCGTCCGTGCGTCCGGAAGAATTCTTCGATTTCCTGCTCGAGAAGATACCTGATCAGGTCTACTTCAAGGACCGGCAGGGGCGATTTCTCCGCGCGAGCCGCGCGGTTGCCGATTACCTCAATGTCGCGGATCCCGACGAGATCATCGGAAAGAGCGACTTTGACTTTTGGTCGCCTGAGACAGCGAAAGAGGCCGCGAAAGACGAGCAGAGGATCATGGAAACCAGGGAACCGATGATCGGAAAAGTCGAAAAGCTCGTCCATCCGGATGGCAGGATCACTTGGGACTACACGACGAAAATGCCCCTTCTGGACCCCCATGGGAATGTCGTTGGAATCTGCGGCATCAACAAGGATTTCACCGCGATGAAGGAGATGCAGGATGCGCTGGCGGAGGAACGCAATCGACTCAAGGCGACGACGGCCGAACTGGAAGCGAAAAACGCTGCTCTTCAAGCCGACCTTCAGCTGGCGCGTGAGGTTCAGGAGGCTCTTCTTCCACGCGATTATCCAACGTTTCCGGGATTCGGCGTCTCAGGCCAGAACGCGCTCTCTTTTGCGCATTGCTACCTTCCCGCGGCAGCGGTGGGGGGGGATTTCTTTGATATCTTCCCTCTCTCGAAAACCCGCGCCGGCATCCTGGTTTGCGACGTCATGGGGCACGGACTGCGTGCGGCGCTGATTACAGCGATAGTCCGCGCACTGCTCGAAGAGCTTCGTCCGATGATGCATCAGGCAGGACGATTCCTCGAGTCCTTGAATCTCGGCTTGCGCGCGGTCCTGGAGCGCGTGGAAGAGCCTTTTGTTGCGACGGCTTTCTATTTGATCGCCGATACCGCCGCCAAGGAAGTGACCTTCGCCAACGCCGGTCACCCCGGCCCGTGCCGCATCTGCCGCAAGGCAGGCACCGTCGAGGCGATGAGCACAGAACGACAACAGAACGGGCCGGCCTTGGGAATATTCGACTCGGCGTCATTCCCCACATCGCATGCCCCTTTTGACGAAGGCGACTGCATCGTGATGTTCACGGACGGGATCTTTGAGGTTTACTCACCAGACGGAAAGGAATTCGGAAAGGAGGCTCTTCACGCGACCTTACTTCGCAATGCAAACCTTTCTCCCAGTGAACTCTTCGACGCCGTCCTCAAAGAAGCGCTCGCGTTCTCTTCGCGATCCGATTTCGACGACGATGTTTGTCTTGTGGCGGTCGAACGCGCGCACGACTGACCTCCGCACTTTCCGCAATGGTCCGGACGTTGCCTCAAGACCCGGTTTGAGCACCTTGAAGGAATTCGAGAAGAATCGGGAAGAGGAGATTCGGCGCTTCTATCTGGGGGACGTGACCAATCCCTTCAAGAATCTCGAGCTGACACTCCGGGATCTCTGAGGCAGCCTTCTTCGCGAGCTTCGGGTAGTCGCCCAGGGAATCGCGAATTTCCGCGGAAACCCATTGCTTGCCAATGGCTGTGCGATCCAGCGACCCGACAACCAGGAGAGTTGGCATCACCAGATCGGCAAATTCGTAACACACCGGCTGCGTGAAAATCATGTCATAAGTAAGAGCGGAGTTCCAAGCGACTGTGGGGTACTCCGGACTTTTCAGCCAACCTGTCGCAAGCTTCACCCAGCGCTCGTAATCCGGCTTCCATTCGCCATGGTAGTAGCTTTCCATTTGATATTTCCGCTGTTGCTCCGGAGTGATCCTGAGCTCGTTTTCATACCACTCGTCGATGGTTCTGTAAGGAACGACACGCTTCCAATCTTCGAGCCCAATCGGGTCGATCAACGCGAGCTTTTCGACACGATCAGCGAACATTAGAGCAAACCGCACCGCCAGCATCCCGCCCATGGAGTGCCCGACGACATTTGTCCTCTCGATGCCTAGATGATCAAGAACCGCGCGCGTATTTGTTGCGAGCTGCGGGAAGCTAAATTGATAGTGGCGCGGCTTCGAGGACTTGCCAAAACCGATCTGGTCAGGAATGACGACCCGATAGCCGGCAGCCGAGAGCGCCCGAGCCGTGGATTCCCAATAATAGCCATTAAAGTTCTTGCCGTGCAGCAGCAGGACGCTGTGCCCATTCGGCTTCTCAGGAGCAACGTCCATGTAAGCCATCTCCAGAGCCTCGCCCTGAGACTCAAAACGGAAAAGCTGGACCGGAAAGGGATACCTGACCTGCTCAAGCCGGCCTCCGAAGTCTTCGGGAATTTCATCGCTCGCATGCCCGCAAAGGATCGAAAAAATAAGGACAACAAGACTTCGTTTCATGATTGGGAAAACTGCGTCCGGAATTGCATGCAACAAACCACTCTCACGCTCAACCCGCCGGGAAAAACGCAAAATCGATCGCGTGGTCATGCTCGAAGTTCGCCTTTTGCGACGATTGTAACCTAACCGGGCGTCCGCGGCCTGAAAGCGTCCTGAGAAGCCAAGCTGAGGATCGTTCGTTCGAGAGTCGAAATGTCCACGGGCTTGACGAGATGCTCGCTGAAGCCCGCTTCAAGACTTTGGCGAACATCCTCCTCCATTCCGTATCCACTCATGGCAATGCCTCTCAAGGGTTGCCGCTCGCGGAGTTGCCTCATGAGCTCGCAACCGGTGCCATCGGGCAGACCAAGGTCGCTCACCAGCACGTCGAAAGGCTCGCGAGCCGCCGCCTCCAGAGCTTCGGCTACGCCTCCCGCGGTCTTCACCGTATAACCCGAAGTCTCCAGGAGTCGCTTGAGTAATAAGGCCGTGTCGGCATGATCCTCCACGATAAGAAGACGCAATGGTTGTTCGGAGTTGCCCGCCTTGAAAGCTCCAACCGCCGAAGAGGGTTCCTTGTGCGATGCTGCGGCCGGCATTTCGATCGTAACAGTGCAGCCCGCGCCAATGCCAGGGCTCTCGACTCGAATGGAACCGTGATGCAGTTCGACGAGTGCCTTCGAAATCGCAAGCCCAAGGCCGAGTCCGCCAAACTGCCTGGTAACCCTTGCGTCTCCCTGTTCAAAGGCATCAAAAATCTTCGGAAGCATCTGCGCGGAAATCCCCGCGCCGGAATCCTCGACTTGCACCTGCATGCGGCCCGCGCCTACGCGTGAGGTGGTCACACGAATGGTGCCGCCCTGCGGAGTAAATTTGGCCGCATTCTTCAGAACATTCCAAAGGATCTGTTGGAGTCGGGAGGAGTCCGCGGTAACCATCTCGACGGTGGCATCCAAGACGACGAAGAGCTGGATGCCTTTTTCCTGAATCTGCGAGTGGCAGATGTCACACACTTGTTCAACGGCAGCGTTTAAATCCAGCGATTCCAGGCGCAAACTGAGCTTGCCGCTGGTGATTCGACTCAAATCGAGCAGATCGTCGATCAACTTCGTTTCCAATTCGACGTTTCGCCGGATCATCGCCATGTCCGCCCGAAGCGACTGCGGCAGATCCGGGTCACGCTCGCGAAGCGCTGCAGTCATTAATACGGGAGTAAGAGGCGTGCGCAGCTCGTGACTAAGCACTGCGAGGAATCTGTCCTTGGACCGGCTGGCAGCCTCAGCAGCCTCCTTGGCACGCTCGAGTTCGCGTTCGGTCAGTTTTCGTTCGCTAATGTCCCTTGCGATCTTGGAAGCACCGATGATCATTCCCGTCCTGTCTCTGAGGGGAGAGATGGTCAGAGAAACTTCAATGTGCGTGCCGTTCTTGCACTGTCGCACTGTCTCATAGTGTTCCACCCGTTGTCCCTGGCGAATCCGCTGGAGAATCCCACCTTCTTCGTCGCGGCGATCGGAGGGAATGAGGATCGTAATCGGCTTGCCTACAACTTCCTCGGCTCGGTACCCAAAAAGCCTTTCCGCGCCTCCGTTCCAACTCATGATAATTCCGTTCAGGTCCTTGCTGATGATGGCGTCTTCAGAAGTCTCGACAATCGCAGCAAGACGTTGAACAGCCTCGTCCGCCTTCTTGCGGTCCGTAATATCCTGGACAGTGCCGACGAACCGCTTGGCAACGCCGTCCTCGAAGAATACACGTCCGTTCGCATGAACCCATCGCTCGATCCGGTCGGCGATTCCAATCGTACGATATTCGACGTCCATTGCACCATCGCCCGAGGGATCCAGCGCTAATTTGACCGTCGCATCGGTCCGCTCGCGATCATCCGGATGAAGTCCGGCAAGGAAGACCTCATAATCCACTGCCGCTTCCGCCGGAAGGCCAAAGAGTTCCTTGCATCGGTTATCCCAGATGAGAGACCCGCTCGTCGGAAAATAGTCCCAGGTGCCAAGCGCCCTTGCCTCCGTGGCAAGTCGTAATCGTTGTGCTGCGTTCTGCGCCCATTCATCGGCCTTCCTTTGCGCGGTAACGTCGAGGACCGAACCAATATATCCAAGGAATTCTTCTTTCGGACCGAAGCGCGGGTTCGCCACCACGAGGACCCTTCGATATTCACCGCTGGCGTGCAAAAGACGATACTCCAGCCGATATCCTTCGCGTCGGGCCTTGGCGGCGGCGCAGGGAACAAGCGTAGCTTCGCGATCCTCGGGATGAATGGCGCTGAGCCATCCGGATCCCAACCCCGTCTCCTCGGTCTGGCCAGTAAACTCGTACCAGGTCTCGCTCAAGAACCTGCAGCGCCCATCGGCGTCGGTGACCCAAACCATCACGGGAGCATGATCCGCCATATCGCGGAAAAGCGCCTCGCTTTGCCGCAAGGCTTCCTGGGTCTCGCGCTGCTGGGAGACGTCAATTTGAACACTTACCACACCCAGGCAGTTTCCGTCGGTGTCAAACAGGGGATCCGGGTGATCAACAACAATCCGGCGCGAGCCGTCCGGGCGCTCGACAATCATCTCGACGCCGTGGATAGAACGGCGCTCCCGTAGCGCGCATGCCACCGCGCAAAGGGAAGGAGGAAGTTCCTTGCCCTCCGACGTGAACAGCCTGAACGCGCCGCTCCATTGTTCCTTTTTTCCGATTTCGGGACGGCGTCCCCAGAGCCGCGCAGCTTCTTCATTGTAGAATACAAGGAATCCCTCTTCATCCACTGCATAACACGGCAAGGGCAAATTCTTCAAAATTTCCCGATACATCTTCTCACCAGGCAATCCCCGAATGGGCACCGAACCGGTGATGCCTGGCGAATCGAAGGCGACGGAAGCCGGATAAACTGCCACAGACATTACATCCTCATGTGCTGGCTGAGCGCTGACTTGAGTCTCTTCGTTGTTCACTTGGCCTGGCCGAACGTTACGATGGCACTCAAGTGTTCGTCAAATTCCGCCGGGCGCGAGCGCGATCAACTGCGGACCCCGAAAAAATCTCCGGTTCCGGCCGAACGGCAAAGCCACGTAGCTTCGATTGACACCATATCCCGCTTGTTCTACCAGTCCTGCAGTCAAGGGCGCTTCAATGCAAGATCTTCGGTTGGGTATCATCGGCCTCGGGAATATGGGCCAAGTTCACGCACATGCAATCGCGACGGGCGCCATATCCCGCTGCCGACTGGCGGCCGTCTGCGACCCGGACCAAGAACTCCTCAGCAGGTATTCGCCGGCACGCGCTTATCTTCTTAGCTCCGAATTGATCACCTCCGGCGAGGTCGATGCCGTTCTCGTCGCGACGCCTCACTACTCGCACACAACGATCGGCATCGAAGCACTCGAAACCGGATTGCACGTTCTGGTCGAAAAGCCCCTCTCCGTTCATAAGTCTGACTGCGAGCGCCTGATCGCAGCCCATCGCTCAAGCGAGCAGGTGTTCGCCGCGATGTTCAACCAGCGCACGGATCCCTATTATCTAAAGCTGCGGGAGCTTGTCTGCAACGGCGAGCTCGGCACAGTTCGGCGGATCAATTGGATTGTAACAAACTGGTTTCGGACCGGCGCCTACTATGCCTCAGGAGGTTGGAGAGCGACCTGGGCCGGAGAAGGTGGCGGCGTGCTACTCAACCAAAGCCCGCATCAACTCGATCTCTGGCAATGGCTCTTTGGAATGCCGCGCAAAGTGCGCGCGTTTTGCCATTTGGGGCGCTATCACGACATTGAGGTTGAGGACGATGTCACGGCTTATTTCGAGTACGACAATGGCGCGACGGGTGTCCTCATCACCTCGACAGGCGAAGCACCAGGAACCGACCGGCTCGAAGTCACTGCAGAGAGAGGACGCGTGATAATCGAGAACGATCGTTTCCATTTCACGAGAAACGAAGTGCCCATGTCGCAGTTCAGCAAGGAATCGCCCGAAAGATTTGGCAAACCCGAGGCGCAAGAGATCGAGATTCCAATACCGGGACATGGCGGACAACACAACGCGGTGCTTCAGAATTTTGTCGACGCGATCCTGCACCGAAAACCCCTCATCGCCCCGGCTGCGGAAGGAATCCGTTCCGTTGAGCTTGCAAACGCAATGCTCCTCTCATCCTTCACGGACAAAACGATTTCACTTCCCATCGACGCCAGAGCCTTCGAACGACTCTTGAATGAAAAAATTGCCGCATCCAAGGCCAAAGAAAACGACGCCCGCCGTCCGGCGGTTCCTTTTGACGACTTCAGCAAGTCCTTTAAGCGTTAGCCAGGCTCCATAGCTTCGAAAGATATCAAAGTCCGCCGACACAAAGAATTAACTTGCGACAAAAAGCCCGATGCCTCGCACAAACGGAATGAACTACGCGCCGGAAGGCAAGCCCAAGCCTGTATGTCGGCCAGGCGATTTTCCATTCGCCGCCACACACCTCGACCATGGCCATATCTACGGGCAATGCAATGGCTTGGTCGAAGCGGGCGGAACACCAAAATGGGTGTTCGATCCCGACCCCTCAAGAGTCAAAGCCTTCTGCGAGAAGTTCCCTCAGGCGAAGCCCGCCGCCAGTATCGACCAGATCCTTGATGACGCCTCAATCAAGCTCGTCGCTGCCGCCGCGGTCCCCAACGAGCGAGGTCCGCTCGGCTGCCGCGTCATGAGCTCCGGAAAAGATTACTTCACCGACAAATCGCCTTTCACGAGCCTGGATCAATTGCAGAATGCAAGACAAATCGCCGCGCGGACGCGCCAAAAGTACATGGTGTATTACAGCGAGCGGCTGCATGTCGAATGCGCGGTGCTCGCCGGTCAACTCGTCGAGCAGGGCGCGATTGGCCGAGTCTTCCAGACGATTGGCTCCGGTCCTCATCGTCTGAATGCTTCGTCGCGGCCGGCCTGGTTCTTCGAAAGGGCAAAATACGGGGGGATTCTCTGCGACATTGGCAGCCACCAAACCGAGCAGTTCCTTTTCTACACGGGCGCCCGGAACGCAAACGTGAACTACAGCGCAATCGCCAACTTCAACAACCTTCAGTATTCCGAGTTGGAGGATTTTGGAGAAGCATCGCTCACGGCGGACAACGGTGCCTCCGGCTATTACCGGGTCGATTGGTTCACCCCGGACGGCCTTCGCAGCTGGGGCGACGGCCGGACGTTCATCTTCGGCACGAGGGGCACCATCGAACTTCGTAAATATATCGAACCCGCCGCCGAAAACCCAGAAGGTGATCAACTCTACCTCGTCGATGAATCGGGAGAACATCGCCTCTCCTGCGGAGGAAAGGTCGGCTATCCCTTCTTCGGACAACTGATCCTCGATTGCCTGCATCGAACCGAGAACGCGATGACGCAGGACCACGCCTTCAAAGCCGCGGAACTCTGTCTCAAGGCCCAGGCGCAAGCCGCGCGGTTACAATAACGGCGCGAGGCTTCTTCCGAACAACTTCCCAGCCGCTTTCGACTTTACAAGAAAGACCTGGAGCTGCTCGAACGAACCGGAAAATCTTTTGGCGCGGGGTCGATGTTCTTCAGAGCATGAAATGAATCGTAATACTTCTCGATCTGCGTCAATTGCAAATAAGACATCGCGAGCCTTTCCAGTTCAGATTGCTTTGGGGATCGAAAGATGCGGCGGGCGAGCTCCGCTGCGAACCAATACCTTAAATATCATTGTTGATCACTCTGCGAGTCTTTTCCCTCGTGCAAACAAATCGGGCGAACTCTTCGAAGCCCCGCACGTCGCTCTAGTCACGCGATGGATGCAGTTGTCGGGTCCCGCAGGCGTGTTCTATTTTTCTTTGCATGAATGAGGTCTTGACCTGGGTCTTCCTTGGGATGCTCGTCGCTGTCACAGCCACCCAACTGTGGCTCGCGAAGCGCCAGATCACGTGCGTGCGCCAGCACCGTGATGAGGTCCCCAACATGTTCGTCGAAGCAGTGCCATTGCAATCCCACCGGAAGGCGGCCGACTATTCGGTCGCCAAGGCACAGCTCGATATGGTGGAAATTTTCGTTAGCGCCTTTGTCCTGCTCATCCTCACACTTGGCGGCTTGATCAATTGGCTTAGCACAACCTGGGGGCGGGTCTTTGAGCCGCAGAGTCTCTCACATGGCGTGGCACTGTGCGCCAGCGTCGCGGTCCTCCTTGGCGCGCTAGACTTACCACTCTCGGTCTATCGCACGTTCGTCCTCGAGACCCGGTTCGGCTTCAATCGCATGACTCCGAAACTCTTTGCGATAGACCTTCTTAAACAGGCCATGCTGGCCGCCGCGTTCGGCATCCCGCTCTTGCTTGTCGTTCTCTGGCTGATGCAGATAATGGGCGATCTCTGGTGGCTTTATGTCTGGATGGCCTGGATGGCGTTCAATCTTCTCATCCTCTTCCTGTTTCCCACCTTCATCGCGCCTCTCTTTAACAGCTTTACTCCACTTCGGGATCCGGACCTCGCTGATCGAATCGAAAGCCTGCTGAGGCGTTGTGGCTTCAAATCGCACGGCCTCTACGTGATGGACGGTTCCAAACGCTCAAGTCACGGCAACGCGTATTTTACAGGGTTCGGTCCCGCCAAGCGCATTGTATTCTTCGACACGTTGCTCGCACGGCTCACCGGTGCCGAGGTCGAAGCCGTCCTCGCACACGAACTCGGTCACCACAAGCTCCTCCACATCTGGAAACGGGCGATGCTCTTGTTCGCGGTGTCTCTCGGCCTGTTATGGGGACTTGGCCAATTGATCAGCAAACCCTGGTTTTATGAAGGTCTCGGCGTCTCCACCCAGAGCCCTGCGGTCGCGTTGATCCTTTTTATCTTGGTCGTGCCGGTTTTCACTTTTTACCTGCAACCGCTCTCGAGCCGCTACTCGCGACGTCACGAGTTCGAGGCCGATGAATATTCCGCCGCGCACGCAAGTTCCGCAGATTTGGGGAGCGCTCTGGTGAAGCTCTACAAGGACAATGCGGCCACCCTCACCCCTGACCCGCTGCATTCCGCATTCTATGACTCGCATCCGCCGGCCACGACGCGCGTCGCTCGCCTGAAAGTGGCGTGAGTGAGTTCCAAAGATCCGACGGGACGCACGATCAGTC
>DATDAX010000142.1:0-25567 GCA_036525175.1 Terrimicrobiaceae bacterium
CATGCGGGAGTTTTTTGAAGCCTCGTTTTTCCTTCGTCAGGAAACCGAGCAGTTCTACACATTGCTGGATCGAGGACCTGGCATTCGATCGATTACTCTCGAGCGCTTCAAGGTTCAGATGAGTGTTTCGCAAGTTGGAAACTGGATCGTCGTCGCATTGGAGTTCGGTCCGGCCCAGATCTTCCAGCCTGAGTTGGCCCTCGTGAACGGTCGCCCGGCCCGTTCCGACGCATGGCAATTATCGGAGAAGGAAAGGCAATAATCGGAAAGTCGGAATGCGTCACACGAGCTAGAATTGCCTCAATATCCAGTTCAACTAAGATTATGAATACGCTGAAACAACCAAGTCGAAAGAACGGCGTATCCGCGACGACGGTCAAGCCAGAGCTCAATCCGCCTATCCTCAAGCTCAAGAGTATCCTGGTGCCATTAGATTTCTCGAAAATCTCCGAGAAAGCGCTCGATTACGCTGTGCCCCTGGCGAAGCAGTTCGGAGCGAAGATCACTCTGCTGCACGCGATCGAACCCCTGCCTTACTCGATAGACCTGACCTACGTTCCCATGGGCGAGGGATTCCCAGTCGGGCCCATGAAGAAAGAGCTCAATGCGCTGGCGAAAAAGATGCTCGAGCCAGAACTCCTAAAAGACGTAATCGTGGAGGTAGGAACAGCATTCGAAGTCATCGCGAACGTCGCCCGCGATTGCGAGGCCGATCTTATCGTCATTACAACTCACGGCCACACCGGCCTTAAACATGTGTTCATGGGCAGCACGGCCGAACGGGTCGTGCGCCATGCTCCATGTCCTGTCTTCGTCGTCCGAAAGCACGCTCACGAAGTGGTGTAAAGACAACACGCCGTCTGACGCAAGAAGCTTGGCTTGTTGTCCTGCCATTCGCAGCGGGACTTCTCATCCTGGAAGAACTCCGCAAACGGATCTTACGCCATACCAGGCGTCCGTCCCCGGATGATCCAGAATTGGCGTGGAGCAAACCCGGATAGATTTTCTAACGACGATCACGTTCCGCCAGCAGCCGTAGAGTTTCCTTTATCGCATTTGCATCGACGGCAAGCGCGATCGGAAACGGCGCCCGGCGTTCTACGGAGAGACGTTCCACCACCATTCCCACAACTTTCGGCCGGCCAGTCTTTGACAAGCGAAACACGGGGCCACCACTGTCTCCGGGGTACACATCGCCGTTGATAAGGAAGCTTCGAATGTCGAAAAGACTTTGATCAAGCGACGCAATCTTTCCGGCACGAAGCACCGGAAACATGCCTAGAGAAGTACTTTGACCCTCCGGGAAGCCCACAAAGGCGACGTCTTCCCCCGCACGCGGATCACCTTTGCCTTCCAGATTGTTTTCTTCAAGGAGGGTGAGAAGGAGAGGCGCCTGCAAGCCCGCAGGAAACCTCACCCTGAATGCCGCAACGTCCAGCTGCGGATGCCTCACGTAAAACGGGACGCCTTTTTGTCCAGGCACTACCTCAAGAAGGGCTACTGAGAGGTTTCCCAAGGAATCGAATCCTCGCAGAGGCATGTAAATCGCCCCTCGACCAGCCGACCTTACCAAATGGGTCGATGTGACCATCACCGGCACCACCCCGCCGGGAGCCCTCTCGTCCTTCATCGCAACCAGAAATCCCGTGCCGAATGCCTTCTCTGAAGCCAACGGATACGTCGATAACATGATCGTCTCTGCCGGGTTCAAGCCGTTCTTTCGGAGATTCGCGCACCCGCTGATACCAGCAAGGGCAACTAGCAAGAAAACTGCAAAGATGCCTTGACGTGCAACCCTCCGGGATCGTCTACCGACTCGGAATATCATGCTCATTCGATGTCATTAGGATCCACAACCGTCCACGGTAATAAGGCTTGGTCCACGGCGACTACGTTGCCGCGGGCACGACCGGAAGTCAGGTCGGCAAGAAGGCTCAAGATTCCCTCTGCCATTCTACGCGCGCAAAGTATCCTTCCTTGTCGTAGCGTATCTCGAGTTCGCCTTTGTACGCGTTCCGAAGCGCTTCGGCGATGCGGTGTGGGAGATGGATGTCGGTGGTCGTGATGACTATCGAATCTGGGCGCTCTTCGATTCTAATGATCCGGTTAAGGGGATGTTCTTGTTTCTCGAAAGATTCGTTATTTCTCACGAGGCGAAGCAGGTCGTTCCTGTGTCCTGAAACAAAGCCCCCGCGCAATGTGATAACCCCGGCCGGATACCGGTCCCGAATCCGACGGCAGGCCTCGCAGGTGTGGCGATGGGCACCCGCCGGTTGCGAGGTCATCCATTGCCAGCGTCCTTCGTGATACGTTGCACCGCAGATCGGACACACCGTCGGCTCCGGCAGCTTGGAGGAAGCCTGGTACGGATCGTGAACCCGTTCGCGTATTAGCCGGTCCTTTCGTGTTGCCGCGGCGGTTTCGGATTTTTGAGGCATTGCAATTGTGACCTTGAAAACCGATACAGCTTCAAACCTACTGGAAGCCGGTTCGCTTCTTCAGGCCTTGTTTATAGGATGACTGTCGCCGGGAACAAAGTCAACCAGCAGGTATCCGCATCAAGCACGAAATTCCAAGATCCAGGCGCATGCCGGGAATTCGAACCTAACCTTTGACGCACAATATCGGCTCGACACGCGCCACCAACCGAGCCAGGCCAGCTTGCACAGCGGCCTCCACAACGGCAGTTACGTCCTTGTAAGCGCCCGGCGCCTCCTCAGCGATACCTCGCATCGATTCGCACCGGATCAGAATGCCCCGCGCAGCAAGATCGTCGACAACCCGCCGTCCTTGCCACCTGCGCGCGGCTTGATGCCGGCTCATCGCTCGACCTGCGCCATGAATTGCAGAGCTGAACGCCTGTTCTTCGCTCTCAGTGATTCCCGCCAGGATAAACGAGCATGTGCCCATGCTGCCGCCGATCAACACCGGCTGGCCTGCATCTCGAAACTCAGCGGGCAACTCGCGATGGCCCGGTCCGAATGCGCGGGTCGCCCCCTTTCTGTGGACGTGGAGGGGTAATGACCGACCGCCAACTCTGTGCTCTTCGATCTTGCAGGTATTGTGCGAGACGTCATAAAGCAGGGTAAGACTTGCCTGCGGGAAGAAACGGCGGAAAACCTCTCGCGCCAGGTGAGCAATAATCTGCCGATTCGCCAGCGCGCAGTTGATCCCAGCCCTCATGGCGCCAAGATACCTTTGGCCAATCTCTGATTGAATCGGCGCTGAAGCCAGCTCACGATCGGGAAATTTCAATCCGAAACGCGAAGCCTCGGCATCCATCTCACGAAGAAAATCTGTCCCGATCTGATGACCCAATCCTCGCGAGCCGCAGTGAATGGTCACGACCACCTCGTTCAGTCGCAAGCCGTAATCGGCGGCAATACCTTCATCGTAAATGGACGCTATTCTTTGCACTTCGAGATAGTGATTGCCGGAGCCTAACGTGCCCATTTCATCGCGCTGCCGGCGCTTGGCTTGATCGGAGACGTGATCAGGCGCGGCGCCCTCCATGCAGCCATGTTCCTCGATGCGATTCAGGTCCTCAGGAATGCCGTAACCTCGATCCACCGCCCATTTCGCACCACCGAGCAACATCGCATCCATCGCATCCGGCCCCAGGTGAATGTGACCGGTGCCTCCAAGTCCCGCTGGAATGTGCCGGGCCAGGGCATCGGCGAGCGACTCGCCCGTCGACTCAATCGCTTCCGCGCTCAGCCCGGTCAGCAGTGTGCGCACACCGCAAGAAATGTCAAAGCCGACACCGCCCGCGGACACTACGCCACCTAAGTTCGCGTCAAATGCCGCCACACCACCCACCGGAAAACCGTACCCCCAGTGTGCATCGGGCATTGCGAACGCGCTCTTTTGGATGCCAGGCAAAGCAGCTACATTGGACGCCTGTTCCCAAACCTTCTCATCCATCGCAGAAACAAGGGCTTCGCTGCCGTAAATGATCACGGGAACCCGCATCGGACCGGTTGGTTCGATGATCCAGCTGAACTCAGACCGTCGCGTTAGCCTTGAAAGGTCCATGTCTTACCGCCACCCTCGGCACACCCAGCCCTTTCCCTCAAGGCACGCTGAGGTGGCATTTATCGAAGTTCACTGTCCATCGGAACCCGAACGCTCGCGGCGCGCACGCGTCAGGCGACCAAGCTGCGTTGGCGCAATCACTCCCGCCCGCTCCAGTTGATCGGCCACCTCCTTTCGATATCGCGTCCACGGGAGCACTTTCAGTCGCGCTGCGGGAATGGGTTTGCCCGTTTGCTCGCAAATCCCATACTTTCCATCCATGATGCGTTTCATCGCGGCTTCAACCTCGTAGAGTGCATCTTGATCGACCGAGAGCCGGCTGAGCGCGATTTCATGGTCGAATTCGTCGGTCGCAGAATCCGCCAGACTCGTACTGTGCGTTTCTTTGGGCTGTGCCACCTCACCCAGCCGTTCCTTGCGCTCCCGAATCAATCGCTCACGAAGAGACGAAAGCGTCTCGTAATGCCATACCCAACGGTTCGGAATCTCAGTGTCGACGGCGCCGTCCGAACGCAGCGTGCGATGCGGCTTTCCTCCCCGGCTTTTGGCGCCGAAGACCACCTTGCCGCGCCGTGCCGACTTGCTTCTTGGGGGCTTCATGGCTCTTTACTCAGCTCTTCCTGGCTGTCTTGGCAAAGAATGGCTCTATGATCTTTTGCACTTCACTGCTTTGACACTTCGGACACTGAATTTTCTTTTTTTCATGTTCCTTGATGGTCAGGACTTCGGAAAATTTTTTGCCACATTTGCGGCAGGAATATTCGTAGAGGGGCATAAGTCTTCTATCGGTTATCGGTATTCTTCTCCATCTTTAATATACTACGGCGCGGGCTTCTTTCCTCTCGCATATTGCCAGATCCAATTCACTTTTTGCCAAGAAACGGACAGCGTTCGGCAAGATCCTGAAGGGAAAGCCCCCATCCCAGCGCTAGGGTTTAATGGGTCGAGGACAAACTCGATCAACCGAACGCGGTAGGAACGGGTAGGCTGACCGCGACGGTAGACATGCCTGCCCGAGGAGGAAAAATTATGAGTGCGTTAATGAAATGGAACCCCTTCCGGGAACTGGAAGACATGCAGAACCGGTTGAGTTCATTCTTTGGTCGCACACCCGTGCGAGGCCTTGGAGAGGAATCCATGACAGTCAGCGAATGGACACCATTGGTGGACATCACCGAGGACGAGAAGGAGTACCTGATCAAGGCCGAACTTCCGGAGGTCAAGAAGGAGGACGTCAAGGTCACGGTTGAGAATGGCGTTCTGACGATCACTGGGGAGCGGAAGTTTGAGAAGGAAGAAAAGGAAAAGAAATATCACCGCATTGAGCGTGCATACGGCTCGTTTATGCGGAGCTTCACCCTTCCCGACACCGCTCCGGGTGACAAGGTAAATGCCGAGTTCAAGGACGGTGTGCTCAAAGTGCATCTGCCAAAGAGCGCCGAGGCAAAGCCGAAAGCCATCGACGTCAATGTCGGTTGAAACCACGGGCACGGCGGCCGGTGCAAAAGCCGGCCGCCGGATTTTCTCATGAAAAGAGTGATATCAATCAGTGAAATCGTCAGACCGGTGCAAATCGAAAACGACTTCTGCGAAGTTTGGGCAAGCGCAGACGCCAACTATGGCGAAGCGAAGTCGCAACTCGAAGTGAAACTCGATGCCTTCCTTCGACGCTCCAAGGACAACAAACGGCTGACCGCGAGCTGGCTCCCACCCGCGGAGACAGTGACCGAGCGCGTCGACATCGAGGAAGCTAGTCCGGCAGCAAAAGAGATTTTTGAAAGCTGGGTGCAGCGCGTGCGGCGGGCGACCGAAGGGCGCGTCGACGCTGTGCCTTCCCCGGCCGCATGATTGATCCCTCAATTCTGCGTAAGGGTTTCCTGCGAGACTGTTACGGCCCGCATGTACTGAGCCCGTTCGAACGCGCTTGGGTCCGGACAATGCTTCTGGCTTACGCTTCCTTTCAGTTGCTCGACGGAATCGTACTGGTGTTGTTCCATCCACTCGCACATTTCGCGTTCGATCACCGCGATGTGCCCGACGCCTCGACGCAGCAGCACAGAGCAGAGCATCGTTACATCGGCGCCAGCCATGAGCATCTTTAGGGCATCTGTGGCGCGATGAATTCCACTCGTTGCTGCGAGATTCGCCTTGATCCGTCCGTGAAGAATGGCAATCCACCGCAAAGGCAGTCGCATCGCCATCGGCGTACTGAGCAGCACGTTGGGCGCAACCTCTAGTGTTTCGAGATCGATGTCGGGTTGGTAAAATCGATTAAAGAGCACAAGCGCGTCGGCGCCGGCCTCGTCCAGTCGCTTAGCCATGTTCGCAAAGTTGCTGAAGAACGGACTCACCTTTACCGCGACGGGAATGGTAACCCGCGTTCTCACAGCGGTCAGAATGTCGATGTAGCCTTGTTCCACAGAGGACGCCTCCTGATCCATATCGGTTGGTATGCGATAGATGTTTAGTTCGAGGGCGTCTGCTCCGGCCTGCTCAATCTGCTGCGCGTAGTCGGTCCAACCGCCGAGCGAGAACCCATTAAGACTCGCAATAACCGGAATATCGACAACTGCCTTAGCTCTTGCAATGTGCTCTGCATAGCTTGCCGGGCCGCTTTTGAAGCTGCGGGGTTCCGGAAAATAAGTCAGCGACTCCGGATAGCTTTCGGTGCCTGCCATGAGGCGGCGATCCAATTCGTATCGTTCGAGGCGAATCTGCTCCTCAAAAAGCGAATAGCAAACGACTGCGGCAGCCCCCGCGTCTTCCATTCGCTTAATGTTGTCGAGGTCTTCGCTAAGTGGTGATGCCGCCGGGACGATCGGCGTGCGCAGTTTCATTCCGAGATAGTCTGTGGCGAGATTCATGGCACATTTTGTTTTTGAGCTCCCGCGTTGCGGGCAGCCAAATGTTGGAAGCGTTCCCAGCGCAGATTCACGTCTCGTTGGGCGTCGGAAAACAATTGCTTCGCGCTTTCGGGATCACTCCTCGCGAGTACTTGGAAGCGGCCCTCAAGACCCATATACTCTTCCACTTTCATCCGTGGCTGCGAGGAATCGACCTGAAGGGGATTTTCGCCTTTCAGGACGCGATCGGGATTATACCGGTAGAGAAGCCATTGACCGCATTGAACGGCGGCCTTCTGGTTCTGCATGGCTGTGGTCATGTTGATGCCGTGGGCGATGCAATGGCTGTATGCGATAATGAGCGCGGGGCCTGCGTAGGCTTCGGCTTCGAGGAAGGCTTTGAGCGTATGTTCGTCCTTCGCGCCCATTGCCACAGATGCGACATAAATGCTGCCATAACCCATCGCGATCAGGCCAAGGTCCTTCTTTGGAAGGCGCTTCCCTCCCGCCGCGAATTTTGCCACGGCACCGAGCGGCGTCGCCTTGGAGCACTGCCCGCCGGTATTCGAGTAGACTTCGGTGTCAAGGAGCAGGACCTTCACATTCGTGCCGCTAGCGAGGACGTGATCAAGGCCCCCATAGCCGATATCGTAACCCCATCCGTCGCCCCCGATGATCCATACACTCTTGCGCACGAGCGTATCAGCAATTGCAAGTAATTGGCGCGACTCGGGCGAGGAAAGCGCCTCGAGCTTGCGTTTCAAAGCGGAGATGCGCTCGCGCTGGTCATAAATGCCAGCCTCGTCCTTTTGATCTGCGCCCAGAATGGCCTGCGCCAAATCTTCGCCGACCGCACCGGCAAGACCCTGGAGCAGCTCTGCCGCGAAATCCCGCTGCTTGTCCAACGAAACGCGGAAGCCCATGCCAAATTCCGCATTGTCTTCGAACAGCGAATTGCTCCATGCCGGGCCGCGGCCGTCGGAATTTCGCGTCCATGGCGTGGTCGGCAAATTTCCCCCATAAATGGACGAGCAACCGGTTGCATTGGCGACGATGAGCCGATCCCCAAACAACTGAGTGAGCAGCTTGATATAGGGCGTCTCGCCGCATCCTGCGCATGCGCCGGAGAATTCAAAGAGCGGCTGCTGGATCTGCTGCTCCCGCACACGATCGAGCGCGAGTCGGCGGCGATCGAGTTCCGGTATCGAGAGAAAGAAATCCCAATTCTCCCGCTCCGCGCCTCGTAAGGGCGCTTGGGGCTGCATATTGATTGCCTTCAGGCGCGCCTCGGATTTGTTTCGCGCCGGACAAACATCGACGCAAATGCCGCAGCCCGTGCAGTCCTCAGGAGCGACCTGAAGCGTGTACTTGAGACCGTGCCACTCCGGAAGACGGGCCTCCTGTGACTTGAAAGTCGCTGGTGCGTTCGCTACCAACGAGGGTTCGTAGGCCTTGCTGCGAATGACCCCATGCGGGCAGACGATCACGCATTTGCCGCACTGGATGCAAACGTTCTGGTCCCACACGGGAATCTCGCGAGCCAGATTGCGCTTCTCCCATTGTGCTGTGCCAGTCGGAAACGTTCCGTCCACCGGAAGCGCGCTCACTGGGACCTCATCGCCGCGCCCCGCGATCAGCCTTCCAAGAACGTTCCTCACGAACACGGGGGCAATATCCGGGACAGGCATCTGTATTGTAACGCGGCTTCGGACGTAGCTCGGAATCTGCACTTCACGAAGTCGCGCGAGCGTCTTGTCGACCGCGTCCAGGTTCATCTTCACAATCTCCTCCCCCTTCTTACCATGGGTCTTCTGAATGGACGCCTTGATCGCGGCAATTGCTTCGTCATGCGGAAGCACACCTGAGACGGAAAAGAAACAGGCTTGCATGACCGTGTTAATGCGGCCACCCATGCCACATTCGCGGGCCACTTTGTGCGCGTCGATCACAAAGAAGCGCGCCTGCCGATCGATGAGCCCGCGCTGAAGCTCCTCCGGAAGGTGCTCCCAGATTTCCTGCGGGCCGAATGGCGTGTTGAGCAGGAACGTCCCCCCGGGCATAAGCGGCTCGATCACATCCATTCGCTCGAGAAAACGCGGTTGATGACAACCCACGAACTGCGCCTTTGAGATCAAATAGGGCGACCGGATCAAGCGCGGCCCAAAGCGCAAGTGCGAGATGGTCACCGCGCCCGCCTTCTTCGAGTCATAGACGAAGTAGGCCTGAACGTGGTTGGCGGTATTCTCTCCAATGATCTTTATTGAGTCCTTGTTCGCTCCCACAGTGCCGTCCGAACCCAGCCCAAAAAAGATCGCCCGAAAGATATCGTCAGGCTCGATCGAAAAGGCCGGATCAAAGTCGAGACTCGTTCCCGAAACATCGTCATGGATGCCAATCGTGAATTGCGTCCTGGGAACTGGAGCGGCAAGATTCTCGAAGATGGCTTTGATCATGCCAGGCGTGAATTCCTTTGACGAAAGGCCGTAACGCCCACCGACGATTTTGGGCCGGAGCGCCGAGCCGTACAGCGCGTTGACACAATCGAGATACAACGGTTCACCCCCGCTTCCCGGTTCCTTGGTGCGGTCAAGGACGGCAATTGCCTGTGTGGTTGCCGGAATCGCTTCCAAGAGACGTTGCGAGTCGAACGGCCGATAGAGTCTGACTTTGACCACCCCGACCCTCTCTCCCCTTCCATTGAGAAAATCGACGGTTTCGCACGCCGTCTCGCATCCTGATCCCATCAGGACGATCACACGCTCCGCATCAGCCGCACCATGGTACTCAAAGAGTCCGTAGCGCCTGCCCGTGAGCTCCGCAAAACGCTCCATCGCGCCTTGGACAATCATCGGACAAGCCGCATAAAACGGATTCACCGTCTCGCGCGCCTGAAAAAAGACATCGGGATTCTGCGCGGTCCCGCGCAGGACGGGGTGATCCGGTGAAAGGGCGCGAGCCCGATGCTCGAGCACGTATCGGTCGTCGATCATCGCGCGGAGCACATCCTCACCAACAACCTGTATCTTCGAGATTTCATGCGACGTGCGAAAACCGTCAAAGAAATGAAGGAACGGGATGCGCGATTCCAGCGCTGCAGCATGCGCAATAACGGCGAAATCCTGCGCCTCCTGGACGGACGCTGAGGAAAGCATGGCCCAACCTGTTGCCCGAGCAGCCATCACGTCGCTGTGGTCGCCAAAGATAGATAGCGCTTGCGAAGCGATTGACCTCGCGGCGATATGGAAAACACATCCCGTCAGCTCGCCCGCGATTTTGTACATGTTCGGAATCATCAGGAGCAGGCCCTGAGATGCGGTAAAGGTTGTGCTCAAAGCACCAGTTTGCAGTGCCCCATGGATGGCCCCTGCGGCGCCTCCTTCGCTTTGCATTTCAATGACCGACGGTATCGTTCCCCACAAGTTCTTCACTCCGTCGGCCGCCCACTGATCGGCCCACTCTCCCATCGGCGTCGCGGGCGTAATGGGATATAGCGCGATAACTTCGTTGAGCGCATAGGCGACGCGAGCGACCGCTTCGTTTGCATCGACAGTGCTGACCTGAGTTTTCATATTTAGTTCCCCCCGCTTTGAGAATCTGAATTCATTTGCAATTCACGCCGCACGCGTTGAACAACCTCTTCCGCGGCCGCCCTCACTTCCGGCGAGAGCGTGGTGCCCGACGCAAAAGTTTTTCCCTCGATCCCGTACACAATGAGGTGAGTGGGAAGCCGGCCGATTGCTCGGGCGAGTTCGATCGACTCGGAGACGCCGAAACCGTGTGTCGAACAATGAAAAAACTCGCTTGGGATTCCATGCGCGTTCGCGTCGAAGCGCTGAATTGTTCCCGGAGGAGCGCCGGACTCCACGGCATCGATCAGGATGACGTAATCTGCGTCCTTCCAGGTATCCATCAATGCTCCGCATTCGCCGCTCTCCTCCTTGATTTCGACGCCGTTCGCTTCGGAAGCCTTCAACTGACGCGCGATGGCGTGTCCCACGGCGTCGTCGCTTCGATATTCATTGCCAAGTCCGATTACCAAAGGGTGTGAATTTATACTCATGATTTTTACAAGACGATTTCCGCCCTCCAATTTTCCTCTTCCGGGTCGTGTCGCAGCTCGAACCCGACATTTTTGCTGACGCGCTGCATGGCTGTGTTGTCGGGAAGAATGTGCCCGACGATACGATTAAGTTTTTCCTGGCGCCCGATTTTCACCAGGAGCTTGAGGAACTGTGTGCCAAGCCCCTTGCCCTGCCATCGATCGCCAATAACGATTGCGAACTCTGCTTCTTGAAATCCGTGGGCCTTGCTTAGTCTGCCCACTCCAAGGATCTCACGCCCGCCGTCCTCGCGCCTGTGGTCTGCGACGAGAGCGATCTCGCGATCGTAGTCATTGAAGCAAATTCGCGTAAGGCGATCGTGAGCGACACGATGTTCGAGCTTGAGGGAACCAAAGTATCTGAAATGGACGCTCTCTTCCGACAGCGTCTCGTGGAATGCCACCATAAGGGGTTCGTCTTCGGGACGTATCGGACGAATCGTGACCGGGGTGCCATCGCGAAGCTTCCAGACAGTTACGAACTGCACGGGGTATGGACGAATTGCGAGGGGAGGCAGATCGCCTTCCCGAGTATCAGGATCGTGCAAGATGATCCGCGCGTCGAGCGCGAGTGTCGTCTCGGGCGAGACCAGAAGAGGATTGATATCGACTTCCTTGATCCATCGCTGCTCCGCAACAAACTGACTGAAACGGACGAGCAATTGTTCGAGCGCGCTCAGGTCGATCGAGCTCTCTCCGCGCATGCCGCGGAGCGCCTCGTAAATGCGCGTTCGCTCCATCATGCGGCGTGCCAGAGTGGCATTGAGGGGCGGAAGGGCGAGCGTGCGGTCTTTGAACGTCTCGACGAGGAGCCCGCCCGCGCCAAAAAGGAGCACCGGGCCGAACTGTGGATCGATACTGCTCCCAAGAATCAACTCACAGCCGCGCCGCTCGATCATCCGCTGAACAGTAACCCCGCCAAAGCCTTCCTCTCCCGCGATGCGAACCGCCGATTCTTCGATAGCGTGAAAGGCCTTCTCGACGGCTGTCCGGCCGCGCAGGAAGAGTTTCACACCGCCCACGTCGCTCTTATGAGTAATCGTGTGGGAATTGAGCTTGAGGACGACAGGATAGCCGATGCTCGCCGCGATCTCGACAGCTTCCTGGGAACTCTTCGCGACGGATGTCTCGACCACAGGTATGCCATAGGCGCTCAAGATCTGCTTCGACTCTGCTTCGGTGAGGATTGTACGCCGGTGCTTCCGGGCACTCGCGATCACCTCTTTCACTGCACCGTGTCGCGACGCCACATCGTCCATGCCGGCAGCAAGCGCGGGGGTTTCATACAACATTCGCAGATCGCGGCTGTAGCCCCACATGAACGAGAACGCGCGTGCCGCGGTGTCCGGATACTCAAACGTAGGAACGTCAATCTCGTTGAGAATTGAAACTCCCTCAGCTGTCGCCTTGCCTCCCATCCAGCTCGCCAGAATCGGTTTGTCTTTGAGCTGGCCGAACGCCCCCAGACGCCTGGCCGTCTCCGAGCATTCGGTCATTGCCTGTGGCGTAAGGATGACGAGCACGCCATCGTTGCTCGGATCTCGCGCGAGGATCTCGATCGCCCGGGAATAGCGCTCCGCGCTTGCGTCTCCGAGAATGTCCACCGGATTTCCCCGGCTCCAGTGCGGTGGCAAGAATTCGTTGAATTTCTGGAAAGATTCCTCTGAGAGCCTGGCAATTTCACCGCCGCCGGCAATCAATGCATCCGTCGCGAGCGCACCGGGCCCCCCTCCATTGGTTACGATCGCGAGGCGCGGACCGGCGGGGCGCGGCTGCTTGCCCAGCACCTCGGCCATGTTGAAAAGTTCTGCGATGGTGTTGACTCGAAGCACTCCCGCGCGGCGAAAGGCAGCATCGAGGACTTCATCGGCGCCCGTCAGCGAACCGGTGTGTGAAGCCGCCGCCTTGGCAGCGGCCTCGCTGCGCCCCACTTTGATGACGATGATCGGCTTGGTCAACGCCACCTCGCGCGCCGCGGAGAGGAATGCGCGCGCATTGCCTATCGACTCCATGTAGATGATAATGCTCCGCGTATGAGGGTCGTCGCCCAGGTGGTAGATCAAATCTCCCCAGCCGACATCGAGCATCGAACCGATCGAGACGAACGCGCTGAAGCCTACGTTTTCACGGTGACTCCAGTCCAGAATCGCCGTGCAAAGCGCGCCGCTCTGACTGATAAAACCTACACTGCCCGCACGTGCCATCGTCGCTGCGAACGTAGCGTTCAGACCAACATGGGGAACCATCATGCCAAGGCAGTTCGGGCCAATAATGCGCATGGCTCCACGGCGAGATTGGACCTTCTCCTCCAGCGCCGCACCACCCTCGCCACACTCCTTGAAGCCAGCCGAAATGACGATCGCTCCCGCCACGCGCGCCCTGGCGCATTCCCGGATGACCTCAGGAACCGTCGCCGCAGGCGTTGCAATGATTGCGAGGTCGACGGACTGCGGAACGGATTCTATCGATGGATAGGCCCTGACGCCGAGAATCCGATCACGCTTGGGGTTGACGGGATATATCGCGCCTTTAAAACCGCCCGACCGCAGATTCTCGAGAATGGTTCGGCCCACACTGCCTTCCTTTTCTCTCGCACCAACCAGGGCGATCGCTTGGGGAGAAAACATCCTCGCGAGCGGCAACGCTGGTCGCCTGAAAAGCTCGTCGCTGCGGCGAGCATGGAGTTGTGCTTCCGTATGCATCTTTAACTCCGATGGGTCACCGGTTGCCACGGGACAGTCGACGCCTGATGAGGTTCAACACGAGCGCGCAGCCATTTCTCGAAAGCAACAATCGTCGAGGCTGCCAGCGCCACGGCAAGAATGCGCAGCCACGCGTCAGCATCTAGCGGACCAGTGTGGAACGCCATGTTCATGAAGGGCAGGTACGTAAAGGCAATTTGCACAGCAACCATAGCGGCGATGCCAGCGAGCAGCCAGCGATTGGAGAAAAAACCCAGGGATCGAGCGGAATGAATCAGCGACCTGCAGTTGATCAGATAGAAGATTTCTACAAAGACGATGACGTTGACAACGACCGCGCGCGCTTCAGCGAGCGAAGCCCCCCGGGCGCGCTCCCAAAGGAACATGCCGAATGCACCGCCAAGAATCAGGAGGGACACCAGAGCCGTCCGCATAAGCAAGGGGAACGTAAGCACGGGCTCGCGCGGATCCCGCGGGGGACGCTCCATCAAACCACGCTCCTTGACCTCGAAGGCGAGCGTCATACCAAGAAGAATCGCCGTGGCCATGTTGATCCAGAGCAACTGCACCGGCAAGATGGGCAGGACTATGCCGAGGAAAATTGCGACGAGTATAATGAGGGACTCCCCAACATTGGTAGGAAGCGTCCAGACGATAAACTTCGTAAGATTGTCGAAAACGCAGCGCCCCTCCTCAACGGCTGCCTCAATGGAGGCAAAATTGTCGTCCGTCAAAATCATGTCCGCTGAGCGCTTGGCGACTTCGGTGCCGCCAAGTCCCATCGCGACGCCAATGTCAGCCTGCTTCAAAGCGGGCGCGTCATTCACTCCGTCGCCCGTCATCGCAACCACGTGGCCGCGAGATTGAAGAGCTTGGACGAGCCGTAACTTCTGCTCCGGTGCCACCCGCGCAAAGACCACAGCACCCTCGGCAACATCGGCCAGCGCCTCCCCGCTCACGCGCTCAAGTTCGCGACCGCTCACGGCAACGATCTCGCCCTTTTCATTGCCGAGCCGGATTTGCCGCGCTATCGCGCGTGCTGTTGCAAGATGATCCCCGGTGATCATTTTCACGCGGATTCCCGCACCGCGACAGCGCCGAACAGCGTCGATCACTTCGGCCCGCGGAGGGTCAATCATCCCCTGCAGGCCGAGAAAGGTTAGACCTCCCGCCACGTGATCGTGCTCGAGTTGCGCGTGATTGGGATGCGTCTCGCGTCGGGCGAAGGCAAGCACCCTAAGGCCCTTCGAGGCCATCCGTTCGACGGCCTCTCGCACGCGCTCCTTGTCGAGCACCGTGGATTGGCCATCACCGCCGAGCGCGTTCTCGCATCGGTCGATAATTCGTTCCGTCGAGCCCTTCTTGTAAATTACACGCTGCCTGCCGTGACTGCCACCGTGCAGTGTGGCCATGAACTGATGCTCGGATTCAAAAGGAATGGCGTCGAGGCGCGGATGTGAGTTGGCCAGAGCCGCGTCCGGAAGGCCGGCCTTGCGGGCAACGGCGATCAGCGCAGCCTCCGTGGGATCGCCCTCCGCTTGCCAACGACCGTCGACTTGGACCAGTTGGGCATCGTTGCAGAGAAGTCCGGCCTTGAGACATTCGGCCAGGGCGGGCCTTTCGGCAATCTCGGCGGGTTGTCGCTTCAACAACACCGCGCCGGACGGATCATAACCGCCTCCCGTGACCTCAAAGCACTCCTCGCCAGCGAAGATCTCCTGCACCGTCATCGCATTTTCAGTGAGCGTTCCGGTTTTGTCCGAACATATTACAGTGGTGCTTCCGAGCGTCTCCACCGCGGGGAGATTGCGGATAATGGCGCGCCGCGCGGCCATGCGACCAACACCGATGGCAAGCACAACTGTGACAGCGGCCGGAAGCCCCTCCGGGATGGCACCGACTGCGAGAGCGACGGCTGCCATGAACATGAGGATCGGATCCTCGCCTTTCGAGAGCCCCACCGCGAAGGTCACCACTGCCAATCCGATGATGAGCCAGAGAAGCAAACGGCTAAACTCCGCAATCTTGCGCGTCAGAGGCGTGGAAAGGCTTGTGGCCTCATCAATCAACCACGCGATGCGTCCGGTCTCCGTCCTGTCGCCGGTGGCCCACACGATTCCTTCGCCCTGGCCGAATGTCACAAGCGTTCCTGCAAAGGCAATGTTCCGGCGATCCGGAAGAATGGTGTCCTGCGCGAGCGCACGCGGATGCTTGTGAACAGGAACCGACTCGCCGGTGAGCGCAGACTCATCGATCTGCAGGCTTCGCGCGGCGGTCACGCGCAAGTCGGCGGGAACGCGATCGCCCGACTGAAGGAGCACCACGTCGCCGGGCACGAGTTGGTCGGACGCCACACGGCGTCGGCGTCCGCCGCGCCGCACAAAGGCCTCCGATTGAACAAGCCGGGAGAGTGCCTCGATCGCCTTGCCCGCCTTGCTCTCCTGCACATAGCCTATGACGGCATTCAGAAGGACGACACCCAGAATCACCGAGGAATCCACGATCTCCCCCAGCCAGGCGGTGACCACGCCGGCCACGATCAGGATATAGATCAGTGGCTGATGAAACTGCAGCAGAAAGCGCATCCATTCCGGCCTGCCCGAGCGGCGGGTCAGCGTGTTGGGTCCATATTTCACCAGCCGGGTTCTTGCTTCCGTTTCGCTCAGCCCGTTCGGAAGGCTTGTGTCAAGCAACCGCACGGCATCAGCGAGCTGCAGACCGTGCCAGTGGACTGTCTCATCCGCACTCATGGCTGTTGTTCATGCACGACAAGAACGGGCCGTCCGCTTTGGACCATCACAGCCTGGGCAACAGAGCCGACGAAGGCTTGTGACAACCCGGAGCGGTTGTGTGCGCCGACACAAATGACGTCCGCACCGAATCGCTCGGCCGCCTGCCGGATCGCCTTTGCGACGTCTTGCGCTTCGACCACGGTCGTCTCTGTCACGATCCCACGGGAGGCGGCATCCTCGCAGGCCAGGGAATTCAAGCTATTTTTGGCCTCCGCGAGCGTTCGAGCCTGCTCTTTCCTTGAGGGGATATCGGGATGCGGATAACCGCCGATGAGCGGGTTTGGCGTCGGCATTGGCGTCATGACATGCAGAAGGCGCACAACCCCGCCGGAGTTGACGATTCCGTAGGCATAGGGCACCGCGCGGCCGCCGTGCTCGGAAAGATCGACCGCCACGAGCACGCGGCGAATCGGTGCGCTATGTTGCGGGGCCGCCTCGGCGAAGATGACCGGAACGCAGAGCACGCTCATCGGGGCATAGCGCAGAAGCGCTCGCGAGATCGAAGGGTGCCAAAGGCGGCTCACCCCGCGTCGTTGATGAGTCGCGGTCACCAGCAAATCGGCCTTCTCCTCGCACGCCATCTCGACCAGACGAATATCCGGCCGGCCCAGGCTCGGATCAGACCGAACGTTGAGGTTCACTGTACCCAGAACCGCTTCGGCTCGCTCGCGCAATTCACGTCTCAGGATATGCTGCACCTCGGGTGGATTGCGGTGTTCGAGTGGATCCCAGCCCAACCCAAGTCGCGACCGCTCGCCCAAGGGCCAATCAACATAGCCAAGCACGACCTCGCATGGTCCTGCGTCCATCAGATGCTTCACCCATTTCAAAGCCTTGTCCGACGCGCTGCTAAAATCGACGGCAACGAAGACCTTGAGCGGCTTATCGCCTGCCGCCCAAACGCTCAACGGGCCGGCGTCCCGAACAACCAATGTGGGCACGGGGCAAAACTCGGCCGTACGTTCGGCGACGCTCCCAAGAAGCCACTCACCTGGGCGTCGCCCGACAGAAGATACAACCACCAAGCGCGCTTCGGATCGGACCGCGAGGTCGGCCAACTCCTTCTCGGGTGCTCCGGAAAGCATGTGTTCCTCGACTTTGAGACCCTCCGAGCCCAGATGCACAGCCTCATCGTGAAGGCGGTCATTGGTGGACGCCGCCAGGGTCGCCCTAATATCGCTCGGCAATCTGCCGCTCGCCAAATCATCGAATACATGGGCGACGAGCAGTGTGCCGTTCCAGCGGCGCACGAGTGCGGCAGCCGCCGTTCCAGCTGCTCTGGCGTTTTTCGAGAAGTCCGTTCCAACGATGATTTTCATGACAGTGAGCCCTCCTTCTGCAGGATTGCGAGCGTGGTCTTGAGGACCGTATCGGGATTGAGTGAAATGCTGTCGATGCCCTGCTCGACGAGGAACTGTGCAAACTCGGGATAGTCGCTGGGCGCCTGGCCGCAGATCCCGATTTTTCGTCCACTTGCCCGGCATGCCGCGATGACCTGCGCGATCATGGTCTTTACCGCAGGATTTCGCTCATCGAAAATGTGAGCGATGATCTCCGAATCGCGGTCAACGCCAAGGATCAGCTGGGTAAGATCATTTGAGCCGATCGAGAAACCATCAAAGATCTCCGCAAACTCGCTGGCGAGAATCACATTGCTGGGAATCTCGCACATGACGTAGATCTCGAGCCCCTCCTCGCCTCTCTTGAGACCGTGTTTCTCCATTTCAGCCTGAACGCGCCGGCCTTCCTCGACAGTCCGGCAAAATGGCACCATCAGCTTGAGGTTCTTCAGCCCCATTTCGTCGCGCACCTTTTTCATGGCGAGGCATTCCAGCATGAACCCGGCTTGGTATCGCGGGTTGTAATATCGCGAGGCCCCGCGAAAACCGATCATCGGATTCTCCTCTCTGGGTTCATACTTGGCCCCTCCGACAAGGTTTGCGTATTCGTTCGTCTTAAAGTCGCTCAGACGCAGAATGACGTCCTTCGGGTAGAATGCGGCGGCGATCATCCCGACGCCCTGCGCAAGCTTGTCGACAAAGAACTGCGGCTTGTCCGGATATCCGCTGGTCAGCAGATCGAGCTCCGCCTTGACCGCCGGATCCTGGATCTTGTCGTAGTCGAGAAGCGCAAGCGGGTGAGCCTTGATGTAGGTCGTGATGATGAACTCTTCGCGGGCGAGGCCGACACCGTCGTTCGGGATGAATGAGAGGGCGAACGCCTCCTCGGGGTTTGCCACGTTCATCATGATTTTCGTTCGAGGACGACCAATGTCCTTCAAGTTCACGCGCTGCACGTCGAACGGCAAAACGCCCCCGTAAACAAATCCCGTATCCCCCTCCGCGCATGAGATGGTCACGCTTTGATCGTCCCTAAGCACATCCGTCCCGCGCTCGGTCCCGACGATCGCGGGCACACCAAGCTCGCGACTCACGATCGCTGCATGGCACGTCCTGCCGCCCCGGTTCGTCACGATGGCGGCCGCCTTCTTCATGATTGGCTCCCAATCGGGATCGGTCTTGTCAGTAACAAGCACGTCGCCCTCACGAAACTGATGCAGGAATTCCACGCTCTTGATCACGCAAACCGGGCCACTTGCGATCTTCTCGCCGACGCTGCGCCCGGTTACGAGGACGGGTCCGTGCTGCTTGAGCTGGTATACCTGAAAGGTATCGATGTCCTTTCGCGACTGAACGGTTTCCGGGCGTGCTTGCAGGATAAACAACTCCCCGGTCTTTCCGTCTTTCGCCCATTCGATATCCATCGGCACCGAATAGCCGCGCTTGGTGGAATAGTGGTCTTCGATGAGGCACGCCCAATCCGCAAGCGCCAGAATATCGTCGTCGCCGATGGCAAAGCGTCCGCGTTCATCGGGCGGAACTGGCACGTTCTTGACCATCTTGCCGCCACCCGTGTCGTATATCAGCTTGAATTCCTTGCTTCCGAGTGTCTTTTGAAGGATCGGCCGGAATCCCTTTTTGAGCGTCGGCTTGAATACGTAGTATTCGTCCGGGTTCACCGAACCCTGGACGATATTTTCACCAAGGCCGTATGCCGCGTTGATGAGGACGACGTCGCGAAATCCGCTTTCCGTATCGAGGGTGAACATCACCCCGGACGCCGCGAGGTCCGAGCGCACCATGCGCTGAACGCCGATGGATAGAGCGATCCTTTCGTGGTCATATCCCTTGTCGGCACGATAAGAGATCGCCCGATCGGTAAACAGCGACGCAAGGCATTGCTTGCAGGTGTGAAGAAGCGCTCGATGGCCCTGAACGTTGAGATAGGTTTCCTGCTGTCCGGCGAAACTGGCATCGGGCAGATCCTCGGCTGTGGCGCTGCTGCGCACCGCGACATCCGGTGGATGCAGGTCGGCGCCGCGCAACCTCACGTACGCATCGATGATTGCGGCCTCCAAATCCTCCGGTAGCTCGGCGGCAAGAATCGCCTGCCGCACCTGACTTGCGCGCTGGCGGAGGTTCTCGAGATCATGCGTATCAAGGTCGCTCAGAATCTCTTTGATTTTCTTTTCGAGACCTGCATCGCGCAGAACATGACGATAAGCTTCAGCGGCGATGGCAAACCCATCGGGCACTTTGATGCCTTTGCCCGCGAGCTCTCGGCACATCTCGCCCAACGAAGCATTCTTGCCGCCTACAAGCGGGATGTCATCTATGCCGATCTCGTCAAACCAGAGGATGTAGCCGGACCGCTTTTCGCCGGCTCCGGCGACCGGCGGTTCCAGCGTTTGCGTTGTCATGGTGTCAGTTTCTTTCGATGTTGAGTTTCAGGAAATGTGCCGCGCACGAGATGCACGGATCGTAATTTCGGATGGCGAGTTCACAGCTGCGGGTCAGCTTGTCCGGAGGTGAATCGATGGATCGCGTCACGAGCTCTCGAAGGTCGCTTTCGACACTCCTCTGGTTCTGCGCGGTGGGTGGAATGATGTTCGCCTCGAGAATCATCCCGTCTGCGTCGAGACGGTAGCGATGATAAAGGATGCCGCGCGGCGCCTCGGTGCAGGCATAGCCGACCGAGGCGCGCGGAGGAACTTCAATAGCGGGCGCGCCAGGCGGTTCGTATTCGGCAATGATTCGCAGGGCCTCTTCACAAGCGTGAAGAACTTCCACCGAGCGGACGACGATGCTCTTAAAGGGATTTCGGCAGGTGCCAGGCACGCCGGCTTCTCGAGCGGCCTGGCGCGCGATGGGAGCGAGTTGATCAAAATTTAGATTGAAGCGCGCCATCGGTCCGACGTGATAGGAGTCACGACCGTGATGCAGGCAATGAAGAGCGCTGGAATACGGAACCTGCTCCTCGATGAAATGCTCCTCGAAATCGCTGACATCGATATCAGCTCCCCTGCTCGAGAGGATGCGACCTTCATTGAAGGGATACTCGGCGGGATGATGAAGTGCGACGAACTCGTAGTCGTGCTCAAAATCCGGGAAGGGAAACTCCGCCACCCATCGAATGGTTTCGATCGCCGCATCGCGAGCCCATTTCAGACGCTCGGCGAGCGGCTTGAGACTCTCCTTGTCCGGCAGCTTGAAAAATCCCCCGACGCGAACGTTGATGGGATGAATCTCCCGTCCACCAAGAACCCGAAGGATCTCATTGCCTGCCTTCTTGAGTTGCAGGCCACGCTGCACGACTTGCGGAAGATCCTTCGCCATGTGCAGCGCGCTCTCATAGCCGAGGAAGTCCGGCGCATGGAGCATGTAGACATGCAAAGCATGGCTTTCAATCCATTCGCCGCAGTAAATGAGCCTTCGAAGCGCACGAAGCTCTCCACCCACCCGAACGCCGCATGCATTTTCCACCGCATGGACAGCACTCATCATATAGGCAATCGGACAAATTCCGCAGATTCGCGCCGTGATATCCGGCGCTTCCCGCGAGTGACGGCCTCGAAGGAGCGCCTCGAAAAAGCGCGGCGGCTCGATGATCCTAAGTTTTACTTCAGCCACGCGGCCGTTCGCGATCCGCACGTGCAGAGCGCCTTCGCCTTCGACGCGCGTCAGATAGTCAACGTTGATGCTGCGCGATTTCATGAGCTTCGCTTTCCTTGCGAAAGGCCTCCGCATAGGCGTTGAAGTTTCGAAAGCTGTTCGTCAGATCGGACTCGCTTACGGCAAGCCGGCGGCCAAACCAGTCGCTAAGTGAACGGGTGTTCGGTGTCTCCATCGGACCGAAGCATCCGTAACATCCGCGGCTATACGCGGGGCAGAGCGCACCGCAGCCCGCGTGGGTAACCGGTCCGAGACAAGGCGTGCCATGGGCGACCATCACGCAAACCGCGCCGCGCAATTTGCACTCGACGCAGACGCTGTGGGCCGGCGTGTTGGGCTGACGATCGTGAAGGAAAGCGCTGATGACTTCCACCAGTTGGCTCTTGTTGATCGGACACCCGCGCAACTCGAAATCCACGAAGACGTGGTCCGAAATCGGCGTCGATTTGTTGAGCGTCTCGATATAAGCCGGCGTGGCGTAAACGATGCGCACAAACTCCTTCACATCTTTGAAATTTCGCAGCGCCTGGATGCCGCCGCTTGTGGCACAGGCACCGATCGTCACAAGATATTTCGACGCGCGCCGAATGTCGTGAATACGGTCGGCGTCCTGCGGCGTAGTGATAGAGCCTTCCACGAGCGACAGGTCGTAAGGTCCCTCGATGATCTCGCTGGACGCCTCGGCGAAATTTGCGATCTGCATGCGTCCGGCGATCGCAAGCAGTTCGTCCTCGCAATCCAGGAGCGTCAACTGGCACCCGTCGCACGAGGCGAACTTCCACACCGCAAGTTTCGGGACGCGCCGGGTTTTCATTTTCAAAGCTCCGCGATGTTGAGCCACCTTCTAATGCGATCGCACCGAAAGATCGGCCCATCCTTGCAGAGAAACTCAGGCCCGAACTGACAATGGCCGCAAAAGCCGACGGCACACTTCATATTGCGCTCCAGCGAAAGGAAAATTCTCTGTTCGGGCACACCGCGCTTTATCAGCTCCTCCATGGAGAAGCGCATCATCAGTTCAGGCCCGCATACCATCGCGACGCAGTTGAGCGGATCGAAGGGCACTCGGGGTATGAGTGAGGTCACAACGCCAACGTTACCGCGCCAACTGCCGGTCGCCCGGTTCACTGTCACGTAAAGTTGCAATCCGCGATCACGCAGACGCTCGAGTTCCTGCCGATAAAGCATGTCTTCCGCCGTGCGGACGCCGTAAATGAGCGTCACCCGGTGACGGAGTGGCCGCTGCGCGACGATCGTCTGAAGGGCAGAGCGGAGCGGTGCCAACCCGATGCCGCCGGCAACCAGCACGACATCGCGGCCAGCGACTTCCGCCAGCGGCCAGCAGCTTCCATAAGGGCCCCTTACGCCGACAACATCCCCGCGACGCAGCCTGCCTAGAGAACTTGTAACAGTGCCCACCGTGCGCGTCGTATGCTCAAGACCGTTGCGCGTCTTTCCGCAGATGGAGATCGGTGCCTCGCCGACTCCAAACACATACAGCATGTTGAATTGACCGGGAGCAAACAATACGCTCCCGCTCTGATCCGACGCTGCGAGCTCCATCGTAAAAGTGTCGGCATTCTCTCTGCGCACACGTCGGACCTGGTACCGGCTTGGGAGCATCGGATCGCTCTCCGGCGACAGGGCGCGTTCATTTTCAACGAGGCTGACCATAGTCGAGAAGCTGAAGCCGCGTGGCTTGCAGCCGTTGAAGCATGACGTTGCCCACACGCATCGCGAGTTCGTAACCAAACTCATGGTCTTCGCTTGCTTTCTGACGAAGAAATCTGGCATCGAGAACAACCAGGTCAGTCGGTTGGATCGCTCTCGCCCCAAAATGCCAGACGAAAGGCGGAAAAAGCCATGACCACCCGAGAGCTTCTCCTGCTTCAAGAGTTTGAATGGTCATGACGCCTTTGCCGGGGATAAACGGTGTCTCGAGAGCCACCCGGCCTCGCTCAATCAGATAGAAGTGATCCGCCTCGCAGCCCGTCTGAAAGATCTGCTGCTGGGGCGCAAAGTGCTGAGTCCCCGCGCACTCACCGAGAAAATGCGAATAGCGTTGATGAAGGTTCTGCCAGAACGGGTGGTGGACAACAATGGTTTCAAGATCTTGCATGGGACATATCCTCTCTTTGCGTCGCGCCCGCATTTTCTGATTCTCGAATCGCGCGGACCTCCTCCGTGATATCGATGCCAACCGGGCACCACGTGATGCACCGCCCGCAACCCACACATCCCGAAGTTCCAAACTGATCGATCCACGTCGCCAGCTTATGAGTCATCCACTGCCGGTACCGCGACTTTGCGGAATGCCTGGCGCTGCCCCCAACGACATGGGAAAAGTTCATTGTGAAGCAGGAGTCCCACTTCCGCCACCGTTCGGCATGCTCGCCTTGCAGATCGGTCACGTCTTCGACTGTCGAACAAAAGCACGTTGGGCAGACCATTGTGCAGTTTGCGCAAGTGAGGCAACGGCCGGCGACGTCGTCCCAACGCGGATGTTCGTAGTTGCGATAAAGCAGTTCCTTGATCCCATCGGTATCCATTGCCCGTCCCATCATGCCTGCGGCTCGAGCGACGACACCTCTGGCCGCCTCACGCTCCGCTTCCGTCACCACGCTGTGCTCGACCTGATCCATCACCCTGGCACCCGCAGGGCTGCCAATCTCCACGACGAAGTAATGGCGTAAACTTTCAATGATCTCGGTCAGCGCGAGATCAAAGCCACCGGTTGCCTGAGGTCCGGTGTTCATCGAAACGCAAAAACACGTGCCCGCCGGATGTCCGCAATTCACCGCGACGAGAAACGTATTCCTGCGCCGCGCCGCGTAAATCGGATCGACAAATGCGCCACCCATAAAAACCTTGTCCTGGGTCGCGATGGCGTGCAACTCGCACGCCCGGACTCCAACAAAGGCTAGTTTTGGCGCCGTATCGTTCGACCTCTTGACTTCGAAGTCCGAGCCACGTCGCGTAGCTTCCAACAGGCGCACAACGGGAGGAAACAGGAACTTCTTCCACGAATGCGGACCGACCGCGTAGCCGAAGAAGGCATCGTCGTTGCGTTTATGGAGCCTGTACCTGCCCCCATCCTGTTCATCGGTCCAGCCCACGGGAAGGTCACCGGCGCCGGTGATTTCATCGTAGACGATCGCCCCATCTCGCACTCTCGGTCCGACGAGCTTGTAACCATCCGCTCTAAGGACAGTGGAC
Source organism: Terrimicrobiaceae bacterium (assembly GCA_036525175.1). GTDB lineage: Bacteria > Verrucomicrobiota > Verrucomicrobiia > Chthoniobacterales > Terrimicrobiaceae > DASTFP01. The sequence continues at coordinate 24,700 of DATDAX010000142.1, forward strand.
AACTCCTCCAACCCTTCACGCTCAATGACAACGAAGTCACCGGCATCACAATGCGCGCCGACAACCGTTCTCATGCGGTAAGTCTAGCGTCCTATGGGCGACGCCAGCTTCCAGCAAATTGTCGGATGCTTTCCGTTTATTGCATAAGCTGTTTCGACAACGTCAAACGGCGTGAAATCTGTCGCAAGAACGAGCGCCCACGCCGGGCGTTTGCCATCGTGACATTCGGCTCAGTCATGCCCGCCAACTCGAGTATGAACACGCCCTCGAAGCCGATTCTCCCCATCTCACGAAGCAGGCTTTCCCAATCAATACGACCGTCGCCAGGGGGCAGGTGATCATCGTGGACTCCGCGATTGTCATTCGCGTGGATCATTTTGAGATGTCCGACGAGTTTCAAAACGAGGTTGTGGAGATCTCCCGAAATGGCCGCGTGACCCGTATCCAGGCACACGCCGACTTCGACACTGTCGAGGGCGTCGAGGATCCACAAGATATCGCTCGTCTTTCCAAAAAGCAGATGAGGGAGTTTGTTCTCGAGCACGCAATTTATTCCCAGCGCATCACATCGACGGGCAAGTTGGTTGAGAACCTCAACAACATTCTCCATCCGCTGAAGCGTCTCGTCGCGCGGAGGAATCATGGCGCTCTCCGGACCAGGATGGACGACGAGATAATGCACTTTCAAAATGGCGGCCGCCTCAGCTGCGTCCAACATTTCCTTCAACGCCTTCGCGCGCGTGCCCGCGTCCAGCGAGGACATGTCGATATGATCCGCGAAGGGCGCGTGGAACGAATAGGCTTCGAGCCCAAGCTCCGAGATCATCTCACCCGCGCGGCGAACGGCGTCCAGATTGTGATAGTTGAG
>DATDAX010000143.1:0-5975 GCA_036525175.1 Terrimicrobiaceae bacterium
AGGACAGCGGGATTCGTATAATTGAGATCCCACTGGTAATTGTGAAAGACAGTCATCACCCACTTATTGATGTCCTTGCAATAGGTGAAATTGCCGGGCGAAGATTCCGGAAAGATCTCTGGCATGCCGCGTTCGAAACGGTCGGGCAAGTCCCGGTCACCGTACATGTAATAATAGTCCTGAAAGCTTTCGATGCCCTGCTTCGCCTTTCTTGCCCATTCATGATGATGCGAGGTATGGTTCACGACGATATCGAGCATGAGAAACATGTTCCGATCGCTCATGTGTTGCCGCAGCCGTCTAAGGTCTTCGAGCGTGCCGAAGCGGAGATCGACGCTGCGATAGTCTGATACCGCGTAGCCGCCGTCACTTTCATTGGGAGGGCTCTCGAAAACCGGCATGAGATGGAGGAGGTTGACGCCCAGCCGGCGCAGGTAATCGAGTTTCGATTCCATGTCGGCCAATTCGCCGCAGAAGCGGTCCACATAGAGGCTCATGCCCGTAATGCTGTTGCTTAGGAACCAATGGCCCTGGTCCAGCTTTTCATCGTCCTTATCCTTCATGGCATCGGGCCGGTCGATGAATCCTCGGGTGATAATGGTCAGCAGTCTGCCAAAGCCTTCCGCGGCTTTGGGATGGGACCCGTAGATTTCGTCATAAAGGGCCTTTATGGCGGCGCCATTTGCAATAAAGCGCGTGTGAAAGAGAATGCCGGCATCCCCCTCGGGAAAATCCTTTTCCTTTACGCATTGGTTGATTTGCTGGTGCAACTGATGCTGGTACATGGCAGAAGACGTGGGTGGAGGAGAACCGCCTTTCCGCTACCGCTTGCGAGGGTCCGTCGAGGGCGACCCACGATAGGGGAGGGGATTCACCTGGTCGATAGTGCTGACACGGGGCAAGAAAAGTCAAGCGGCAGGGTTGATGCGCTTGAGGAGGCGGTGCCTCGGTGAAACCAACAAGCGATTCAGCACAAAACGCTTTTCTTGCAGCGCGGGAAGTCTTCCAATCGTCCCGCAATGTCACAACTGGTCCACCGGAAGGAAAAGCGCCGCAAGCAATCGACTGTGGAGAAAACACTCGGCGAGGCCATGAGCAGAAGCGGGCGGGAGGAAGTTTCATTGCATGACCTTCGAAATCTAGGAAGAACCGGCTCTTCATGAAAAAACTGCTTGCATTGAACCGTGGTGAGATCGCGATCCGCATTCTTCGTGCGGCATCCGAACTCGGGCTGCGGACGGTTGCGGTATACTCGCAGGAGGACCGGCTTAGCCTGCATCGCTCCAAGGCGGACGAGGCGTATCTCATTGGCAAGGGAAAGGGACCTGTCCAGGCCTATCTTGACGCGGATGGCATCGTCGCGATGGCCGTTGAAAAAGGTGTGGATGCCATCCATCCGGGATATGGATTCCTTGCGGAGAACCCGGCTCTGCCCAAGGCATGCAAGGCGGCGGGTATCGAATTTGTGGGGCCGTCGGCGGACCTTCTCGAGTTGCTGGGCGACAAGACGGCTGCCCGGCGCCTGGCGCAGAAGGCCGGAGTGCCGGTAATTCCAGGAACCGAACGACCTGTGACGGACCCGAAAGTCGCACGCAAAATCGCGACGGAGATTGGTTTTCCTTTGATCGTCAAGGCAGCGTTCGGCGGAGGGGGGCGCGGAATGCGGATCGTCGTCGCGGAAGCAGATTTCGAGGCCAAGGTCGCGGAAGCCAGACAGGAGGCGGCGGCGGCGTTTGGCAATGACGCGGTTTTCCTGGAGCGGTTTGTCCGGCGTTCGAAGCATATTGAGGTGCAGATCCTCGGTGATCATCATGGGAACATCCTCCATTTGTATGAGCGGGATTGCTCGGTGCAGCGTCGCCATCAAAAGGTCGTGGAGGTGGCTCCGGCTGTTGCGCTCGATCCTCGAATTCGCAACGAGCTCTGTGATGCCGCCGTGCGAATAGCGCGTGAGGCAAATTATTTCAACGCTGGAACGGTCGAGTTTCTCGTCGATGTTGACAGCGGCGATTGGTATTTTATCGAGGTAAATCCCCGCGTTCAAGTTGAGCACACGGTAACGGAAGTCGTTACGGGTATCGACATCGTCAGATCGCAGATCCTGATTGCGCAAGGCCATGCTCTTCATGATTCCGCCATGCATCTGCCCAGGCAGCAAGACGTCCCGCTTTACGGCTTTGCTCTTCAATGCCGCGTAACAACAGAGGATCCCGCAAATGAGTTTGTCCCGGACTATGGGAAGATACATACCTACCGGTCTCCCGCGGGCTTTGGGATCAGGCTCGACGGGGCATCGGCCTACGGCGGGGCGACGATTGCCCCATACTACGATTCGCTGCTGGTGAAGGTGACTGCGTGGGGCGGGGATTTCAAGGAGGCCTGTCAACGAATGGATCGCGCGCTCCGTGAGTTCCGCATCCGCGGCGTGATGACGAACATCCCCTTCCTGGAAAACGTCGTTAACAATCCCACCTTCCAGGCCGGAGCCGCTACGACCCGCTTTCTCGACGACGAGCCGGAACTCCTCCGGTTTGTTCCTCGCAAGGACCGCGCGACCAAACTGCTTAGCTATCTCGGCGAAACGATTGTCAATGGAAACAAAGAGGTCGCAGGCAAATCCAAGCCAATGAACTTGCGGTCGGCGCCGGTGCCCGAATCGGACTCGTCCGCGCCGCCACCAGGGACACGCCAGCTCCTCGAGCAACTGGGACCGGCAGGTTTCGGGCGGTGGACTCGGGAGCAAACGCGGCTGCTGCTAACGGACACGACCTTACGGGACGCACACCAATCGCTATTTGCCACGCGCATGCGCAGCCACGACATGCTGGCGATTGCCAGGTATGTATCCCACAAGCTGCCTGACCTTTACAGCCTGGAAATGTGGGGCGGCGCAACCTTTGATGTCGCGTTGCGCTTCCTGCGCGAAGATCCCTGGGAGCGCCTGCAGCGCCTGCGCGAAGCGATCCCGAACATCTGCTTTCAAATGCTGCTTCGCGCCTCCAATGCCGTGGGATATACGGCCTATCCGGATAACGTAGTCGAGGAATTTATTCGCGAAGCGGCTGCGCAGGGAATCGATATTTTCCGCATCTTCGATTCCTTGAACTGGCTACCCAACATGAGAGTGCCCATCGAGGCGACCCTCGAGAGCGGCAAAGTCTGCGAAGCTGCGATTTGCTATACCGGCAATCTCCTTGATCCGAAACGCGACAAATACCCTCTTGATTACTACGTAAAGAAGGCAAAGGAGCTGGAAAGCATGGGCGCTCACATCCTCGCAATCAAGGATATGGCGGGGGTCTGCAGACCTTATGCCGCAGAGAAGCTGGTAAGGGCATTGCGAGAGGAAATTGGACTGCCCATTCACTTTCATACGCACGACACAAGCGGCATCAATGCGGCGACGCTCCTGAAGGCGGCTGAGGCGGGCGTGGATGTGGTTGACGCGGCCATCGCATCGATGAGCGGAACTACGAGTCAGCCAAGTCTCAATTCGCTCGTCGCCGCTTTGAGCAATACCGACCGTGAGTCCGGCCTGGACCTCGATAGCATGAATCGATGCGCCGATTATTGGGAGGTCGTTCGCAACTACTACCTGCCATTCGACAGTAGTCCCAAGTCTGGCACCGCCGAAGTTTATCTCCATGAAATGCCAGGGGGCCAGTATACCAATCTGAGGGAACAAGCCGAGTCGATGGGACTGGGACATAAATGGCCCGAGATCGCTCGAGCTTACGCCGAGGTGAACGTGGCGTTTGGCGACATCGTGAAGGTGACCCCATCGAGCAAAGTCGTCGGCGACATGGCGATCTTTCTCGTGAGCCACGGCACCACGATCCGCGAACTGGAACGACTTGGCGCAAGCCATAATCTGACGCTTCCCAACTCTGTCGTTGAGATGTTCTCCGGCGCTCTCGGAGAACCCGACGGCGGCTGGCCACAGGGAATGTTGGAAGTGGTGCTGCGTGGCCAAAGTCCAAAGCCGGGCCGTCCCGGTGAGCATCTCGCGCCCGTAAATCTCGAGGAAACGAGCGCGATGCTCAAAGAGAAGACCGGTCACGACATAAGCCGCACGGACTTGTTGAGCTACCTGATGTACCCGCAGGTGTTCCTTACCTTTGATCAGACACGGCAGCTTTACGGTGATGTAAGCGTTCTGCCTACACCTCAATTCTATTACGGTATGGAGCCCGGGGAAGAGATCGCTGTCGAACTTGAACCCGGGAAGACTTTGGTCGTCAAATTCCTTACGGTTGGGGAACCCCATCCAGAAGGCAAACGCACTGTTTTCTTTGAACTGAACGGCCAACCGCGTGAAGTCAGCGTCCAGGACAAATCCCTTAAGGTGCAGAAGGTTGAGCGGGCGAAGGCGGACCCGGCGAACGCGGGCCAGGTGGGTGCGCCCATACCCGGAGCCGTTACAAGCATCATCGTCGAGACCGGCGATATCGTGTCGAAAGGCGACCGGTTGCTCGTCATCGAAGCAATGAAAATGCAGACGACCGTCTACGCTCCGGTTTCCGGCAAGGTCGTCGAGAAGCTGGTTCAGGTTGGCGAAACAGTCGACACGAAAGACCTGCTCATGATCCTCGGATCGGAGACATGACGAACGTCGGCGATCACGCGAACAAGACCCGCGGCTTTTCTTCCGTGGTTTCCTGCCCTCGCGGGTATGCCCTCAAATTTCTTTGCTGCCTCGTAGCGCTCTTGGCGCTTACCGGGCTGTTCGGTCGTGCGACGCGGTTGCGCCAGAGCCGAGCGACACCTCTGGCGCTGGCGCAGGCCGCGCACGCCAGGTGGCTCGCTTGTCCGGATGATGTTAAGGCTTCGCAGAATAGCTATCGTTCCGTGGCGCGGCTCGTGCAGTGGCTGGACGCCTTGCCTCTGGAACGGCGGGCCGAAGCGTGTCGCGACGCGGGGTTGGTCGTCGAGATGGACACCATGGACGAGCTGGGGCTTTACCGCTTTACCATTGCGGAAAGAGTACCCGCGTATCGCTTGATGCGCTGCCATATGCGTTCTGGCATCGGTGTGCCCGTCGTCGCGTGGCGGCCAAACGACGGTTCCGACCATACGGACATGCTCCGTCCGCCGGAGGGAATTTTCGCGCCGGCGACCGCCGTGCTCGAGACGGGATCGGGTGGCCAATGGAGGTTGCGCTTTCTGTCCCCGTATTGCCGCGAAACCGTCACCATGGAAGGGCGCGCCTATCCGCTTGCCGCAAACTTCACCGCTCCAACTGCCAGGATTGCGCGACAGGCTGAACCGCTGCGTCGAACCGGATTTCGCGGCATGCTCAATTCCTCCGCTATCGCGAGGCGCGAGAAGCTCTACTTGATGCAGCGGTATGACCCGAAGCGCATTCCGCTCCTCATGGTGCATGGCCTGCAATCAACTCCGGTCTCCTTCTCCAATCTCACCAATGACCTCTTCGCCGATCCGGTGATCTATTCCCGCTACCAGATTTGGCACTATCATTATCCCACCGGCACGCCAGTGCTGCAGAATGCCGCCGTCCTGCGCCGTGTCCTCAAGCAAACGCTAAGCACGCTCGATCCGCGAGGCAGGGACCTTGCGACCAACCATCTTGTCGTGCTCGGGCATAGCATGGGTGGAATCATGACCCACACATTGATCTGCGATTCCGGCTACCGACTTTGGGATAGCGTCATCACTGCGCGGCCGGAGATGTTTGCATGCGACGCGAAGACCAGCAGCGTAGTCCATGCCATCTTCCTTTTCGAGCGCGAGAAGCGCATCCGTAGGGCGATTCTGATCTCCGTCCCACACCGCGGCAGTACGATTGCGGACAACTGGCTCGGAGATCTCGGCCAAACCCTCTACAGGGCAGACCGCGAAGTGCAGGAGGCTTTCCGTTCCCTCGTGGAAAACCACCTTGATCAGATCAACCCATTTCTCGTCAAACTTGTGAAGGAGGGAAAGATCAGCTCCATCCGCACGCTCTCCGCCAATAG
>DATDAX010000144.1:0-3373 GCA_036525175.1 Terrimicrobiaceae bacterium
CGGATTTAGCAGGGCGTCTAATCCTCAATTGACCGGATTCAGTTTCAAAATCGCACGTTCCCGGCGAGACCAAGGCGATGGCCTTGAAGTCCCACAATGATCGCCGACCCGGAATTTCGTTGATGCTCAGTTCTTGGGCGACGCTGACGCTTTCGTGACATGGATGCGCTTGTAATCCGAATCCGCACGTCTTTAGCCGAAATCCAGGGTGCGCGGAGCGCCCCAAGAGTAAGAAATTTGCGATTTGCTCTAGGTTCGAAGGCCAGTCAATCTCTTCCTTAAGACTCCCCAACCTATGGAAGACATCGCTTTGCCTCCGTTTGCCTTTGAGCCCAATGCCTACAATGGTCCATCCGCTGACGAGGTGCTCGCGCTTCGAAAGGAATTTCTCAATCCCGGAATTTTTCTCTACTACAAGAAGCCTCTCATGCTTGTCGCGGGGAGGATGCAGTATGTCTGGGACGAGGCTGGCAAGCGCTATCTCGATGGGTTGGGAGGAATCGTCACGATCAGCGTCGGGCATTGCCATCCGCACGTCGTCGAAGCCATGCGGCGGCAGAGCGAAACCCTCCAGCACTCCACCACGATTTATTTGCATCCCAACATTAGCGAGTATGCAAAAGCCCTTGCCTCGAAGATGCCCGGCGATCTGAAGGTTTGTTATTTTGTCAATTCAGGATCGGAGGCTAACGATCTCGCACTACTGATGGCGCGTGCCTACACAGGCAACTACGACATCATCTCCCTGCGCAACGCTTATCATGGCGGGAACGTCGCCGGGTTGTCTGTAACGGCCCACAGCACATGGAAGTTCAACGTTCCGCACAGCTTTGGCGTTCATCACGCCCTCGCGCCCGATCCATATCGAGGCCCTTACGGCCGCGACGACAGCGAAGCAGGTAGGAAATTCGCGTCGGACGTCAAGCAACTCATCGACTTTGCCACACCCGGTCAGATCGCCGGCTTTATTGCTGAATCCATCCAAGGCGTCGGCGGATGCGTTGTCTTTCCGGATGGCTATCTCGAGAGCGTTTATGGACACGTCCGCGCCTCGGGCGGCGTCTGCATTGCCGACGAGGTCCAAGCTGGCTTCGGTCGCACGGGCAGCCACTTCTGGGGCTTTGAAACGCAGGGAGTCATTCCTGATATCGTCACGATGGCAAAGGGGATCGGCAATGGTTTTCCATTCGCAGCGGTGGTGACGACGCCCGAGATTGGAAGCGTGCTTGCTCGGCGCATACACTTCAATACGTTTGGGGGAAATCCCATGGCGACCGCCGCTGGCAAAGCCGTGCTTGAGGTAATTGAGAAGGAAAACCTTCAGGAAAACGCCCTGCAGCTTGGCAACCATCTGCTTTCCGGGCTCGAGAAGCTCAAGCACAAGCATGCTTTGATCGGCGACGTGCGCGGTAAAGGTCTCTTGCTCGGCATCGAGTTGGTCAAGGACCGCGCAACGAAAGAGCCGGCCAAGACTGAATGCGCACAGGTGCTTGAAAATGCTCGCGATAGGGGCCTTCTTCTCGGCAAAGGGGGCTTATGGGGGCAGACAATTCGCTTTGCGCCACCCATGTGCATCACACGGTCCGACGCCGACTTTCTGCTCGACGTACTCGATCGGTCACTTGACGTCGCGTAAGATGCGACTTTTGACAGCTGTCGACCAAAATACAGCTGCGAAGCGGGCCGTGGAACCGTCTTCCTGATCATGAGTTTCTCCCAAGCAAATCCGGCGTGATCTCGTCGAGTGTAGCGCATCCGGACAGTTCCATAGTAAGATCGAATTCCTTGCGAAGCATCTCTCCAAGGCCTCGCTCACTCCACGTTCACCATTCGTGGCGAGTCCCCAAAGGACCGGGCGCCCGACGAGAACGGCTTTGGCGCCAAATGCAAGGGCTTTCAGCACATCGGTTCCCCGTCGGATTCCACCATCTACCAATACAGGGACGCGCCCTCCGATGGCCCCTACGACGGCCGGAAGCGCGTCGATCGTCGCCGGTGCGGTGTCGAGCTGGCGGCCACCGTGGTTTGATACGATGATGGCACTCGCGCCGTGCTCCACAGCCAGGAGAGCATCGTCCGCCCGGCAGATTCCCTTGACGATCACCGGCACGTTCACTTCGCTTGCGATGGATTCAATATCCTTCCAGTTAAGCGATGGGTCCAACATCCATGACATGATCTGTCCCATCCCGGCACCGTAATGACTGGTTGAACTGCCGTGGGGATCCGATGCAATCAGGTTGACCGGTTCAATTCCGGCTGGGAGATGGAATCCGTTCCGGATATCGGCTTCGCGAACGCCCCATGCAAGGCGCGTCGCACGTAACGACGATAGCGCTATAGCCTGCGGCGACAGCCCGCTGTACCAAGTCCGTCGTGAACCCGCGATCCTTGTTGATGTAAACTTGAAACCAGAGCGGCCCTGAAGCAACCGCGGCGACGTCCTCGAGCCGGCATGTTGAGAGACTGCTGAGAACCATCAGGGTCTTTGCCGCGCCGACGCCGCGCGCCGTTGCGAGTTCGCCATCACAATGCGCGAGCCGATGAAACGCCGTAGGCGCTGCGAGGATTGGCATTGCCAGGTCCGATCCGAAAATCTGGCAAGCTGTCGAACGATGGCTCACATCGCGGAGCACGCGATAGTGGATTCGCAAGCGCCGATAAGCGTTACGATTCTCCTGCAGCGTTTGAAGATCCCATGCGCCTCCGGAATAGTAATCGAAGACTTCCCGGGGAAGCCTTTCACGTGCCAAGCCTTCCATGTCCTTGATGTTGAGAGGGGATGACATGTTCTTTCGCGAAGTGAGCATGACAGAACCCGGGCCAGACAAAAGGCATTAGTCAATACCCCTCCCGGCACGGCTAAGATATGTCCTTCTACACGACTTCAAAGACCGCGATTGAATTCCTCGGGCCTCTTATCTTCGCATCGAGTGCTTCCTGACCGCTAAAATCACTGCGCTTTCCGACGCAGCCAGCGCGTAGCAGGGACGAGCACGATCAGCATCACAATGGTGCAGGCAACGAGCATGATGACGACCCTCGGATCGGAGAAGCTCTGCGAGGCCGGAACAAGAGCCGCGCCTACATTGCGCGCCCCGGTCCCGAGTCCGAGGACTCCCCGTATCTCCTCCCGAGATCCTCCGAGCAGGTATCCCGCCAAACCGAGTCCGGCAATGAAGACCGCACCGACAGCGAGGGCTCCGCTGCCCACGACGCCAAGAAGATCGTGGAAGTGAAGCACGACCAGCAATGCGATCAGCACGAGGGCGGAAATATTTCCCAGCTTCGCAAGAGCTGGCTGATAAGCAGCGCAGAAGACCGGCACCAAGCTCTGCAGCAGCATTCCGATCGCCAGGGGCGTGAGAATGAA
>DATDAX010000145.1:0-10173 GCA_036525175.1 Terrimicrobiaceae bacterium
CTTGAGTTTCCGACGGCCAGGAGCTCTCGGTTTGTTGTTGGCTTTCTCTGTCTGAGCTCATTGGCAAACGCAGCAGGAGGCAAGTTTGCTAATGAGCTATGCGGGCGATGGACATTGTAGTCCACCCTCCACTTTTCGAGCTTAGCGCGGGCGTCCTCCACTGACCAGAACAACTCGACGTTCAGGCATTCGTCCCGCAGTCGCCCGTTGAAGCTCTCGATATATCCGTTCTCCACCGATTGCATTTTTCGGGACCGTCACGACGCGATTGGCGGATTCGGCGTGGCTTGAAGTCGCCCTCGAGTAGGTCTATGAGCGGGATATGCTGAAGACGATCTCGTTATCGCGAACACGGCGAATTCTTATCGTCGTCGTTCATCTTCTTCCCCTTCCGGGTTCACCGCGTTGGGGCGAGAATTTTGAGAGGGTGATCCGCTCTGCGCTTGATGACGCACGTGCCTGCGAGGACGCGGGTGCCGATGCCATTGTCATCGAAAACTTTGGGGACCTCCCCTTCAGCCGGGGGGCGGTGCCGCCAGAGACAGTCGCTGCCATGGCGGCTGTGGGGACCACCGTGCGGGAGGCAGTGCAGTTGCCGATAGGCTTTAACGTCTTGCGCAATGATAGTCACGCGGCCCTGGCACTCTGCGCCTCATGTGGCGGAGACTTCATTCGCGTCAATGTCCTCGCCGGTGCCATGGTCACCGACCAAGGCGTGATCGAAGGAAACGCTTTCGCGGTGACACGGCTGCGTCGCCACCTCGCGCCAAATGCAAAGATCCTCGCGGACGTTCATGTCAAGCACGCCGCGCCTTTGGGAAACGTTCCCCTTGAGATTGAGGCACGTGACACGGCCGAGCGGGGTCTCGCAGATGCCCTCGTTATTTCGGGCACCGGAACCGGCGAGACAACGGACCTGGAGGATGTTCGCCGCGTGCGTTCAGCCTGTCCCGACAGCCCGATTCTTGTCGGCAGCGGTGTGACCTTAGCCAATGGAGCCTCCTACCTTGAACTTGCGGACGGAGTCATCGTCGGCACCTCGGTAAAGCGCGAAGGTGAGGTCTCGAACCCTGTTGACCGCAACCGCGTGGCCGCCCTGCGCAAGGTGCTTCAATAAAAGGCGAGTTACGTCGTCCCAACTCCGATCACGACCTTGGAACCCGAAATGCCTTCACTTCGTAGTGGAACTGCCGTTTCCCGATGCCGCCGCCTCGAATTCGTCCGGAAATTTCGCGAGGAAACTTTGCGTTGGCCACGAGCAAGCTTCGCCAAAGGCACAAACTGTGCGCCCCGCGATGTTGTCCGCAACGTTCTTGAGCGTGCCCGCGTCGTTTGTCCTCCCGTCGCCATCCAGCATCCGCGTTGTGATCTTGGACATCCAGAGGCTTCCTTCGCGGCACGGTGTGCATTGCCCGCAGCTTTCGTTGGCGTAAAACTGATTGAGGTTGTTCAGCGCCCACACCATATCGCGCGAATCGTCCATGATCATCACGCCTGCGCTGCCAATCATTGTCCCGACCGCCGCCAAGCTGGAGGCATCCATCACCACGTCCAGCATCTTGATCTCCTTTTCCACCATTTTCCCCTCCGCATCCTTCGCCTTGACCTTATAGGCTTCCTCGGCGCGCATCACCTTAGCGGAACTGCCTCCGGGAATCACGGCCTTCAGCTTGCGACCCGGCCGCAGCCCTCCGCAAACGTCGAAGATCAGTTCTCCGAGTGTCACCGCGCCGGCAGGGAGTTCGTAGAAACCGGGCCTCATCACATCTCCGCTGACGCACATGGTTCGCGTTCCGCCATCGCCTGGAGTTCCCATCTTTGCGTACTCCGCGGCTCCCAAACGAAGGATGTGCTTTACGTGGCATATCGTTTCCACGTTGTTGACAATGGTTGGTTTCAGGTAAAGGCCGAGCACTGCGGGGAAATAGGGTGGTTTGATACGAGGATACGGCCGTTTCCCCTCGAGGGATTCGAGAAGACTGGTTTCCTCGCCACAGATGTAAGCGCCCGCGCCTTGATGGACATAGATTTCCACATCGAAACCCGAACCGAGAATGTTCCTGCCGACAAAGCCCTTGGCGCGCGCCTCCTGGATCGCGTTCCACACGACGCGCGCAGCCTCCGGGAATTCGCAGCGGATATAAATGTAACAAAGGTGCGTATTTGTCGCATAAGCCGAAATCGCAAGCCCCTCGACAAGCTGATGCGGATCATAATGGAGAATGTATCGGTCCTTGAAAGTTCCGGGTTCGGACTCATCGGCATTGACGACGATGTAGTGTTCTTTGCCGTCATCGTATTTGATGAAGCCCCATTTTGCGCCGCAGGGAAATCCCGCGCCGCCACGGCCCCGGAGATTCGAAGCCTTCACGGCGTCTACAATTTCAGACGGCTTCATCGTGACGGCCTTTCTGAGCGATTCATAGCCGCCGTGCGCCAGATATGTTTCGATGCCGGCATCGTAACCCGGCTTGCTGATATTCTCAAAGATGATGCGCCGCTCCTTAGGGTGCGGTTCAGGCATGACAAAGGGTTTCCCGCTCATTTGTATTTTTCCACGATGCCGGAAACCGCTTCCGGAGAAATTCTTTCGTGCAGTTCGTCATTGATGAGCGCCACGGGCGCACTTCCGCAACTGGCCAGACACTCGACGAACTCCACGCTAAATTTTCCATCCGCCGTCGTCGGCGGCGCACTGCCATAGCCGTGATGTTCCGTGTGCGGGTCGAGTCCAACGAGAGCGCAAAACTTCTCCTTGATCGCGTAGCTGCCGGCCATCGCGCATGCCAGCGTGCGGCAAACACGTATGATCGTCTTGCCGGCAGCTTCACGGCGAAACCATGGATAAAACGTGACAAGCTCGTAAATGTTGATCGGTTGAAGCTCCAGCCGGGCGGCTATCCAGTCGATCCCGCTGTCGTCGACGTATCCGAAATGGTTCTGCCAGTAATGAAGCAAAGGCAGGGAAGCGCTGCGCTTGGATACGGGGTAATGTGAGACGAGCTCGTCAATCTCAGCCTCGAACTGCGGAGTCAGCTTGTCGGCCTGCCTCCCGGCAGCGGCTGCCGGGTCGACGGCAGTATTAACGGTCATGTTCAAAGGTTGTCGTGTTTTCCCACATCAGCATCAAGCAAAAGGAGAGGCTGCGCAAAAGATTTGGACCTCAAGAATGGCGGGGTTCTCACTCGGGAATTCATCTGCACGCATGCTCCTTAATACCTCGCCGCCATGCTTCGAATCGTTGAGGAGATCCGTTTTCGGAGATCTGCCGGCTCGATCACCTCCCCATGGTCGCCCCAACCAAGGATCCAGCTTTCAAGGTCGGGCGCAACGCCGACCCGCATCGTCAACTCAATCGCTCCCTCCCCGATCGCTCGAATCTGCTGCGACTTGTGCCATTGCCGCTCGGAGACAAGTCGCGCAGCGAAGGCATCAAACCAAATTCTCACCCGCTGCGTCCTGTCGGCCTCGAACGCCGCAAAGCTTCCCGAAAGCATTTTCGACACCGAGAAATCCGCCGGCCGCTTAAAGGGAATCTTCAAGTTCCTCACGCTTTCGATGCGTGTCAGCGCAAAGGTCCGGAGCTGTCCACGGGCATGGTCGTCGCCGATCAAATACCACTGGTTATTGATGCAAGCGAGATGATAGGGCGCCGCGCGCCGAAGCTCCGGCTTGCTTGCACGAAGCGAAAGATACGAAAACTCAACCAACTGGCTCGCCATGACCGCCGACGTGAGCACCTCAAAAACCTTGATCTGGCCATTGGGAACTCCCGCCGAGTGAAAGGAGACCGCCTCGGACAACTCGTGCAAAGAAATGCTTGCCTCGTCGGTGAGACTGGAGACAAGCTTCTGAAAGGCCGTCTGCAGGGGCTTCTCGAACGAGGTCCCACGGTACTGCTCCACGGCCTTCTGAGCAACAAGAAGCGCCACCAGTTCCCCCTCGCTGACGGTGATCAATGGAAACTGTCCGACCGGCCGTGAATAAGCGAAACCGTGACGTCTCCGGTCATACTCGATCGGCAGCACCAGCTGGTCTCTCATGAAATCCACGTCGCGCTGAACGGTCTTCGCAGAAACCTCAAACTCACGCGCAAGACCCGAACAGTTCGGATAGCGCCCGCCCGAAAGCAGCTCATGGATCCTTAGCATCCGCACAAGAGGCGGGCGGGTAGATCGCAAACCGGCAAAATTTCGAACGCTGCGACCCGAAGATTTCTGCAAACGATTTCCAGGCATAGGACATTATATGTCCCATACATTGTGGCACGGTCAATCGCGTTATGAAGAACATTCGTCACCTCCTTTTGAAGGTCACCCGCAAGCATTCCCCAATTTGCAGCCAGATGGAACTGTCGCTTCCCGGCTCCCGCCTTACGCGAGATGAAGCGCATTTCCTGCGCGATATCCGTCGAATTCGCGAGCAGATCGCCGAGTCCCGGACCTAGCGACCAAAGTTGGGCGACCCTGAGCTGCAAGCTCCGATCGCTTCGACAGGCTTGTTCTTGGGGCGCGCCGTAGTGATGGAGCGTCTTCGGGGTCCGGGCGGCATTGCGACCGTCGTTGTGGCGCTATCGCAAGATTTCGGCTATGATCACTTTCCATGAGCCGCCGTAAGACCCCAACCCGCAATTCTTCCAGAAGGAGAACTTCCTCGCGGCGGCGCGCGCGCGGTTAGACCGCGCATCCTTTGGCCTCCAAAGCGCGCTCATTTTTCCCATGCACGCTCAAGACATTTTCCGATCAGCACGCACCACCTTTTCGTTCGAGTTTTTCCCGCCAAAGAGTCCGGATGCGGTGGAAAGCCTTTACGAAACCATTCGCGAGCTGGAAGCGTTCCAGCCGCATTTTGTAAGTGTCACTTACGGCGCGGGAGGCTCGACGCGCGAGCTCACTCATGACCTTGTGGTGCGCATCAAGCAAACAACCTCTCTGGATGCGGTTCCGCATCTGACCTGCGTCTGCCACAAGCAAGCTGAAATCGCCGAGATCCTCGAGCGCTATGCGCGGGCGGGCGTCAGCAATATCCTCTCCCTGGGCGGCGACGCTCCGAAAGGTCTGGAATATCGGAAGGCCGACGATGATTTTCAGCATGCGATTGACCTTGTAAAATTCATCCGACGTTTCAACGAATCGGGAGTTCATCCGGACCGGCGGGGATTCGGCATTGGTGTCGCGGGATTTCCTGAAGGCCATCCAGCGACTCCAAACCGGCTGCTTGAGATGGATTATCTCAAGCAAAAAGTCGACGCCGGAGCGGACTACATTGTCACGCAGCTTTTCTTCGACAACCGCGATTTCCTGGATTTTCGCGACCGCTGCGAGCTGGCGGGCATCAACGTTCCCATCGTGGCGGGAATCATGCCGGTCACCTCGATCAGCGGCATGAAGCGCATGGCCGAACTCGCGGCCGGAGCGCGGTTCCCAGCCAGGCTCCTGCGGTCCTTGCAGCGCTGCCAGGACGATCCGGAAAGCGTCGCGCGCGTCGGCATCCATCACGCCTCCGAGCAATGCCATGACCTTCTCGAGCACAAGGTGCGCGGGATTCATTTCTACACGCTCAATCGTTCTGATGCCACCCGGCGCATCTTCGACAGCCTTGGCCTCAGGCACTCGCGCTCGAAGCATGTTCAGACTGTGTGAGCGGGAGCGCGCACGGAAACTTCTCATAAGAAGGGCTTGCCTTTTTTGGTCCAAAGTCGTAATGACGCCAGCTGAATGAAGTCTCAGCTCGTCATTGCAAAGGTAGCCGTAGTTTCCGGGGCCGTAGGCCTCTGGAGCCGTGGTGACTTTGCTGAGCTGACTTAGAATCGTCCACCAAACCCACGGCCCGCCAAAGGTCGTGGGAATCTTTCACGGCTGTGGTCGGACCGGGGGTTCAATTCAAACCAACTATGAATCCCACTCCATTGAAAGAAAACTACACGCCCGGGCACACGGCAAACGCGTTAAGCTTCATGGCTTCGCGGGACCTCGAAAGCCACGGGTTTTTCCTCGTCCCGCTGTTGCAGCCCGGGTTCGACGTCCTCGATGCAGGTTGCGGCCCGGCTACGATCAGCGCGGACATTGCTGACGCAGTCTTCCCCGGTAAGGTGACTGCGCTTGACATCTCGACCTCGGAGCTTGACCAGGGACGTCGTCTCGTCGAAGGCCGCGAGATCGTGAACCTCGAACTCGTGGCGGGCTCCGCCTACAAAATGCCTTTCCCGGATCGCTCCTTCAACGTCGTCTTCTCGCTTGATCTTATCGAACACTTGAGCGAACCCCTGAAGGCGTTGAGGGAATTCCATCGCGTGACGCGGCCGGGAGGCTTCGTCGCGCTGAGCACTCCGGACTGGGATTGCATAGAGATCAGCCCCTTGCCGATGGCCCTGGGCCGCGCCATCAACGCCTATCGGGACTTGGAGGAAAGAAACGGCGGGAACAGCCGGGCGGGATTTCATTTGAGCGAATGGCTCATCGAGGCCGGGTTCGCACCGCTGTCCAACGGCGAATGGACCCAGGACTACGAAGAACCCAAGCAAGTTGCAGAGTATCTCGGCCTCCAACTCGAAACGGCGGGACTTTTCCATCACGCCACCGCCTTGCGCGACTGGGCTCGCGACCCCGCGGCCCGCTTTCGGCAGTCGTGGAAATATGCGACCGGAGTGCGGGCGAGCACGAACAAGCGCCGCAAACGCGTTATGGAATGAGGGCTCCGGCTCTCTGCTTGGAGTGATTCGAGCGGAAGCGAAAGGACTCTTGGTCAGGAACTAGGCGATCACGCCATGATCGCCTGGGCGACTTCGCTCGATTTCTCCGCACCGAAAAGTGCCTGCACCAAAGCAAGGCCGAAATCCACCGCAGTGCCGGCGCCCCGCGAGGTGAGAATCTCTCCGTCGCGAACGACCCGCTCCTCGGCCAAGGCATCGGGAAGCTCCTCATACACCGAAAAATGGGCGGTAAACCTTCTGTTTTCCAGCAAATGCGCATCCTTCAAAACGGTCGGACCCGCGCATATCGCGGCAACCACCTTCCCAGACCGATGAAATGCCTCGGCGAGTTTGGCTGGGCGGCCGTCCGCACGCAGAGCCTTCACACCCGGCCCACCGGGAACGATGAGAAGGTCAAAGTCTTCGTTGGCGACGTCCGCAAGCGCGGCGTCCGCTCGAAGAGTGATTTGGCTTCGACCGGTCACGGACGGCTCGCCATTGACGGACGCCACGATAACTTCCGCACCGGCCCGTCTCAAAAGGTCGATCGGCGTGACGGTCTCGATCTCTTCGAATCCAGGGGCCAACAGGCAAAGGACGCGTTTGCTCACTGGTGGCTACTCAATATCGGCGGCATTTTCCATCAGATCCTCCAGCGAGACGAATTCGACGGTTGAGGCGTGCGTCGCCTCCAAAATGACGGGTGGCGCAGTTCCCGCATCGAGCGCTTCCTTCCAGCGGCTGACGCATAGACACCAGCGATCGCCCGGCTCCAATCCCTTGAAGCCGATCTCGGGGCGCGGCGTGACGAGATCGTTGCCGCGGGAGAGGGAAAACTCGAGAAATTCGGAGGTCATAAC
The DNA here is from genome assembly GCA_036525175.1 of Terrimicrobiaceae bacterium. Taxonomy (GTDB): domain Bacteria; phylum Verrucomicrobiota; class Verrucomicrobiia; order Chthoniobacterales; family Terrimicrobiaceae; genus DASTFP01. The sequence continues at coordinate 7,552 of DATDAX010000145.1, forward strand.
CGCGCATACGGTATGAAGGCCGAAATCCCCCGGCCCCGTCTTGCAGAAGCCATCCCGATAAAATCCCGTCGCCGGATGTGCACAGCAGCATTGCAAGCTCCCGCCAAGAACATTGGATGGCATATGTCCACAATAAGCGAAATCCGCCCGTGAGGGAGTTGAAAATTGGGGGGCCAGCTGATTTCTTCTCTTTTATGAACACGAGGCTTTTGGGAAACTCGGACATGCGCATTACGCGCTTCGGATTCGGCGCATGGGCGGCCGGCGGGGGCGGCTGGCAGTTCGGTTGGAGCACGCAGGATGACGCCGACTCCGTCGCCGCCATACATCGCGCTCTGGAAGTGGGCATCAATTGGATCGATACGGCCGCAGTTTACGGCCTGGGACATTCCGAGGAAATCGTCGCACAGGCGCTGGCAGCATGGAAAGGATCAAGACCTTACGTCTTTACCAAGTGTGGGATGATATGGAACGAAAACCGGGAGGTGGACTATTCGCTCAAAGCCGACTCCATTCGCCAGGAATGCGAGAAAAGCCTAAAGCGACTTAACACGGAGGTCATTGACCTCTATCAGATTCACTGGCCCGCGGACGACCTGCCTGAGACCCAGGAAGGCTGGGCTACTCTGGCCGCGCTTCAAAAGGAAGGAAAAGTACGCTGGATCGGAGCGTCGAATTTTAGCCGCGAGGAACTTCAGGCCGCCCAACTGATCGCGCCCGTCACCTCGCTTCAGCCCCCGTATTCCCTCATCCGGCGCGATATTGAAAGCAGCGTGCTTTCATTCTGCAAGGAGCAAGGGATCGGGGTGATTGCATATTCTCCGATGGGCTCTGGATTGCTCACCGGCGCAATGACGCGCGAGCGCGCCGCCAAGCTTCCGTCGGACGACTGGCGAAGTAAGAATTCGGAATTCCAGGAGCCCAAGCTTTCGCAGAACTTGCTGCTTGCTGGGCGCGTCAAGTCGGTGGCAGAGCGGCGCGGCGTCTCCGCCGGTGCCGTGGCTGCGGCATGGACACTGCAGAATCCGGCTGTTACCGGCGCGATCATCGGCTCCAGAAATGCCCGCCAGGTCGAGGAGATTTTCCCTCATGCCGACCTGACATTGACGCCTGAAGAGATCACGGAGATCATCGGTTGACGTAGCTCCGCAGCACCCGCGCCATCATAACACAAGCATGCCGTTGCGAATCCTCTTCGTCCCATTCGGGAGCGAGGGCGATGTAAATCCGCTGTTGTGGCTTGCGGAAGGGATGGCTGCCCGGGGCCACAAGCCCACTTTCATCATCACGCCGCACTACGGACACCTTGTTGAACAGCGGGGCTTTCCATGGATTCCGGTTGGAACTGAAGAAGAGTTTGTTCGCTTCGCGCGCGATCCTCGTGTCTGGCACCGCATGCAAGGAACCAAGATGGTCGTTCAAGGGATGGTCGAAACGCTGCCAGCGTATCGCGAGGCCACCCGGAGGGCAGGTCGCGACTTTGACCTCGTTGTGCTTTCGAGCATGGCTCTCGGGGCTGCTTCGGTGGCGGAAGCCGTCGGGATCCCGCGACTGACACTCCACATGCAGCCGGCATTATTTCGCAGCGCCTACGAATGCCCGGTCTTCATGGAAGAACTCGCATGGCTTACGCGATCCCCGCGATGGGTAAAGCGGATCTTCTTCGCGATGGTGGATATACTCTTTTGGGAAACGGCGCGAAAGCCGCTGAATGCCTTCCGCAGGGAACTGAACCTTCCACCGCTCAGGAATTTCTTTAATGAAGCGTTCCATGGCGCCGAGGGGGTGGCTGCCCTGTTCCCCGACTGGTTCGCCGCGCGGCAGCCAGATTGGCCGCCACGGGTCCGTCAGTTCAGCTTTCCGGTGACGCTTCATCCGCATCCCCTGCCGGATTCTCTCGAGACGTTCTTGACCTCAGGCGCACCGCCTGTGGCATGGACACACGGTTCAGCCAATTTCGATATTCAGCATTTCCAGTCCCGCGCACTTGCCGTCTCACGCGAACTCAAAGTGAGGTGCTTGCTTGTCAGCCTGGATCCTCCCGACACACGTATTTCAGGCGACGTCTTCCATGTTAAGCACGCACGCTTCGAGGACCTCTTCCCGCGGTGCCGTGCCGTCGTACATCACGGGGGGATAGGAACAACCGCAAAATGCATAGCCGCGGGCGTGCCGCATCTTGTCATCCCGCGTTCGCACGACCAACCCGACAATGCAAACCGGATTGTCGAGCTGGGCCTTGGGAAGACTCTCTCTTACCGCAAGATCAATACCAGCAAACTTCCTGCAGCCCTGGCACAGTTGCTCGAATTGAAGACTCTTCCTTCCCGATGCAAGGAATTTCAGGCGCGTGTCCTCGCAGCCGATACGCTCTCGCAAGTCTCGAACTGGGCCGAGGAGATTGCAGCCAAGGACACCAGCCGTCATCGTGTGGCAGGAGTACCATCGCCGTAGGAACGATACAGATCCTGACGAAAGGGGGCGTTCCTTACGTATCGAAACTCTATACGACCAATTCGATACCTCACTCAGGGCTTCTCCGATGAATAGTCCCCCATCTGGCGCGCGTTCTCTCTTCAGGTACAAACAGATGAAGCCGTTTATTTGCGCGGCCGCTGATCC
>DATDAX010000146.1:0-5576 GCA_036525175.1 Terrimicrobiaceae bacterium
AATTCGAGCGGTTGACCGGAACCTCGCCCTCGAAGTAGCGCCCGTCAGGGGATCGGCCTGGTCTTCATCTCGGTTTGACGTCTCTCAAGCCGTGCCTCGACTCGGCGAGGCGCGAAATTAAGACCAGCTAAACAAAAAGCAGATCTCAAAGCCCATTTCGGCCAAAATTTCTCTTGCGTAATTCCAAACGTGGTTCATCTTCGTTCCGTTCTGGGGGGAACAGCAGGCCGTCGTGGCAATCGTCGCGGCGGCCTGTATTTTTTCTGGGCGTCGCAGGTTTCATTTCGGAATTGTCCCAATACGCATGGGTAGAGACGCACGATCCTTTCTTCGCGGCGTTTAGCAGATCGCCTTCAGAGGAGCTTCAGCTTCCAGCGGCACCGTTGCCGAAGACGAATCGGTCGTCGACTGCAACACATCGTTAGCAGGCCGGAATGACCGGCGGAGTGTTCCCATTTGAGAGCTCAGTTCGCCTCTAGTGGCGCCGAGGAGCGGATGGGTATGTTTTGCCACCGTCGTTCTGGTCTTCAGGGTGTAGACCGGGGTAGGTTTTGGTGAACATTTCAATTCGTGCTCGCCGCCGCGAGGATGATCTGAAAGCGAAATCCATCATGAGCGAAAAACTTCCTTCAGCCGAATACCTCGTAATTTCCCGTGGACAGTGGGACGCAAACCTTTCTCGGGGTGAAATACAGAATGCGATCGACCGATTCTATGTCTGGCTTGATCGACTGGTTGATGAGGGAAAGATGAAACGCGGGCAACGGCTCACCGATGAAGGAAGAACGATTGGTCGGAAAAAGGTCATCACCGATGGCCCTTTTGGCGAATCCAAGGAAGTGATTGGCGGCTACTGGTTCATTCTCGCCAACGATGTCGACGAGGCCGCGGAGATTGCCAAAGGCAACCCTTGTCTCGACTACGGGCTATTCTTCGAAGTCAGGCCCATCGACCCGCAACGTGCCACTCCTGACAATACCCGCCAGTCATGACAGCTCGGCGGTACGCGATTTTCAAATGTTGGACGCTCGAGATGCAGAATGACATAAAACCAAAGTGGCTTTGCCTGCGCGGATACGAATTGCTCAATTAAGCGTCGGCATCAAAAACGAGGTCTGCCTGTTTGGCTTTCGCTTCTTTAACATCTGCGCGTTTTCGACCGGGTTTTGGTTCAAAACCGTCCTTTCACGGTCGATATCTTTTCAACCTCTCCACCCGCAAACCAGCTTGTTTGCTTGCTCCGCTGACTTTTTCAGGGGCGACTACGTTAACCTGGGTTTCGCAGTTTGAGGGCAGTAGTCAGCAGAAGTGATTGATTTTCAGGGCAAGGATTTTCGGGAAATGGCTTGGTTTGCACTACATGGTTGGGGGACTTGATGGCGGTAAATTCGCGGAGGGGGTTGAGCGGGCAGTTGCCAAGCCAAGTGATGGAGCAGGAGGGCTTGTCCCTTTTGCGCTTCGGTGATGCGGGGCAGGCAAAGTTGGCCGCCAGCGCGAAGGTTGAACCAAACCTCGACAATCAGGATGGAGCGAAGGCTCTCGAGAGCGCGAGCCGCAGTGATGGATTCGGCCACCACTTTAAGCTTCTGCTTGAGGCAGACCCACAAGCAATAGCCCAGGAAGGCCACTAAGATATGAGCCTGGACGCGGCGCTGGATGTGGTGCCAGATCGGACGGATGGCCAGTTCGCTTTTGAGGGCGCGGAAGGCGGCTTCCACTTCGGTAAGTTGCACGTATTGACGCCAGAGGGCGTCGGGGTCCATGGGATCGAGATTGGTGCGCAAGAGATAGGCGCCTTGGCGCAGCTTGGCTCCCCGCAAGCGCGCTTTGTTCCAAGTCCACGACAGCCAGCCACGCCGATGTTCGACCGCGCCAAGCATGGACCAGCCTTGGGAATAACGCTCTTCGAGTCGGCCAAGTCGGCGCTCGATTTTGGCCGCGTCCTTGAGGCCTCCGCGAGCGACAAGGCGGCTTAGAGCGCGCAAAGAGCGGTGCAGGCGAGTGAGTTGAACTCGCAGCATGGCAGACTCCTTCCTTGCTCGCTGTGCGAGCCAAGACGAAGGTCTCTGCGCCCCTCTGAAAGAAGCTGAACACGCACCCCGGGTTTGCCGGCAATCTCCTGTCAGTCACCCTTAAGCAACTCGCGCTCGAACTCGGCGAGCTTGCGCCGCGGGGGTGCCCACCAGATAATAGGCTCCGCGCTGCCGGAGTTGCTGTAGATTGTCCTCGCTGACAATGCCACGATCAAACACCCACACTCGACCCTTCATTCCGTAATTGTTCTCGATCTTATCGACGATCTCTTCGAGGGTTGTCACGTCCGCGGTGTCTCCGTCGAAAACCTCGTAGGCCACGGGAAAGCCCTCCGCGGTGACTACCAAAGCCACGATGACTTGCAAAGTGTCCGGACGATGGTCACGGGAGTAGCCCCGCGCAGCGGATTCCACCCCCGCAGCTTCTCCTTCAAAATAGGTGCTCGTTAAATCGTAGAGCAGGATCTGAGCAGCCGCCGCTGCACTACCCGATCTCGGTCAACCCGCGTGCTCTCCGCCAGACAATAATAAACATGTTCCTTGCCATCTTTGCGTCGTATCCGCGCAGGCAAAGCCAACTATTCGAGGGAGGGCGGGATCTGGGATAGTCCCGCAGATGGAAACTGAGAATGAAATGACTAGGAGGCCGCGTCGGCGCTTTAGCGCGGAAGAGAAGGCACGAGTTATCGGGCAGTATAAGCAGAGCGGATTGACGCGTGTGGAGTTTTGCCGTCGCGAGGGAGTGAGCCTGTTTAATCTTCAGCATTGGCTGGGGAAGGGCAGCCGTGCCGGAGAAGCGCGCTTTGTGGAAGTTGAGGCTCGAGCTATTGCGGAGCAGGGTAGTTATCGGTTTGGATTTGGAGGGGGAGCGTGGCTGGAAGTCGAAGGAGGATTTGATGAGCGGGAAGTTCGCGTGCTGGCGAGCATTGTGAGGGAAGCGGCTCGATGCTGAGCGTGGGCGCTGGAGCCCGGAGAGTGTATCTGGCAGTTGGGGCGACCGATCTCCGTAAGGGCTTCGACGGACTCTATGGATTGGTTCGCAGCCGGCTGGAGGAGGATCCGATGAGCGGGCAGCTCTTCGTGTTCTGCAACGCGGGACGCACGCGGGTAAAGGCGCTCTATTTCGACGGGAGCGGTTTATGGCTTTGTGCAAAGCGGTTGGGCCGGGGTCGTTTTGACTGGCCCGAGGAGATAGAGGGGGTCGCGAAGGTGGCCGTTAGCGCGACAGAGTTCGCGGCGCTGATGGATGGGCTGGAGCTGACGCGAACGCGTGCGAAGCTGTGGTGGCGCAAAAGAGTGGAGCAAACCATATGATTTGATTGCTAAGTCTAATGCTTATTGTTAAAGCACTAAGCACGATATTAGCAATGGCGTTAACACCGGTTCCCAGCATCGATCTTGAGAGTTTGCCTGGGGAGGCGCGATCGCTCATCGAGACGCTCGCAGAGCGGGCGCAAGAAGCCGACCGGCTCGAACAGGAGGTTCGCCTGTTGCGAGAAATGCTCCGGCTGGAGAGGCTCAAGAAGTATGGGTCTAAGAGCGAGAAGTTCAGCGAGGAACAGGTCGAGCTCCTGGAGCTCGAACCCGGAGTCCACGCGCAGGAAGTCGAGAAGGAATGCGAGGTGTCGTCCGGGCGCAAAAGACTCACAAAGCGCGAGCATGCCGGGCGCAACGCCCTGCCGGACCATTTGCCACGGCGCGAGGAAATCATCGCCGTGGACGGCGAGGAGCGGCTCTGCGTGTGCTGTGGCGAGGAGCGCTGCCGCATCGGCTACGAGGAAAAGGAAGTCCTCGACATGGAACCGGCCCGCTACTTCGTGCGAGTGATCAAGCGCGAGAAACTAGCCTGTCGCAAATGCCCTGAAGGCGGAGTTGTCACGGCTGCGACTGGAGGCCCCAAGATCGTGGAAAAGGGTAAGCTCTCCGACGCGATGGTCGTCGATGTGCTCATCAAAAAATACCTCTCCCATCTGCCGCTCTACCGGCAGGCCGCCGATTTGCAGAGAGATTGCGAGATCGAAATCTCTCGCAGCACGCTCAATGCGGCCGTCATGGCCGCAGGCGAATTGCTGCTTCCCGTGGCGGCCGTCCTTAAGCGCGACCTGCTCGAAGGCGGATACATCCAGGCCGATGAGACTCCGATCGGGGTGCAAAGCCAGGAAACCAAGGGGCGCAACCACCAGGCCTACGAGTTCCAATACAGCAGGCCCGGTGGGCCGGTCGTCTTCGACTTTTGCATGAGCCGGGCGCGGAAAGGTCCCGCCGAGTTCCTCCGAGATTACGGGGGCATCCTCCAATGCGACGGCTACCAGGGCTACGAAAAGATCGGCGCTCCCGGGATGGTGCGCACCGGATGCCTCGCTCATGTGCGCAGAAAATTTAGCGACGCTCTGAAGCTCGATCCCCAAGACCGCGAGGCCGCCGCCGTCCTGCAGCTCATGGGCAAGCTCTATGCCGTAGAAAACGAAGCCCGCGAGGCTGGAGCTACCGAGGAGCAGCGTCTGGCGATGCGTCAGCAAAGAAGCCTTGCGCTCTTTGAAGAACTCAAAGTGAAAATCACCCAGATTGCTCCGCATGCTTTGCCATCAAGCAAACTCGCAGAAGCCTGCCAATACGCCCTCAATCAATGGGCACGGCTGAAGCTTTACCTCCAAAACGGCCGCGTCGAGATCGATCAGAACCTCTGCGAGAATGCGATGCGTGCCCTGGCACTTGGTCGCAAAAACTGGCTACATATCGGAAGCCAAGAAGCCGGACCCAAAATCGCGGCCATCCTCTCGATCATGGAGACCTGCAAACGCCTCCAGATTAATCTGCGCAAATACCTCAACGACGTCCTGCCTAAGCTCCCCTCCTGGTCCATTAACAACGTCGCCGCACTCTCCCCGTTACACTGGAAATCCTCCGGCTAGGATCTCCACCATCCACCGACCTTACACCGCGGCACTTCCGCCCCGCATACCTGGCTTTGCCTGCGCGGATACGTTTGGAAAAAGACGGCCGGACTCGCTTCCAAGCAGGCCATGCGGGTTCGATTCCCGCTACCCGCTCCATATTGATTATCAGATACTTATCGGAGGTTACGATATTGGATTCCAGAGATTCCCACGGGGATGACCTCTGAAAACATTAAAGCAAGGATTGACTTCGGCGAGGCACGCGATGCTGCCAACGAGGGCAGAATACACGAGTTCTTCCTTTGAAGGTCGCGGTCGAAGTCGTAGGCGCGCAACTCGTCGCCTGCTTGCATCCCAGACCGATGAGTCGCACAAAGCCCCGGTCGTGTGGTTCGTTGCTCGAGCTTTCTCTTTGAGGCGCAAAGTGAATGAGGTATAATGTTTCATGAGTTTTCGCTCTGCCGGACTCGCAGTCGCGATCTCCTTGATGGTTCTCGGATGCTACACAAATTCCTATCCGTCACGAGCCGCCGTTGCCGTCCAGCGCGTGTTCCAGGAGCAGAACGATAGCCGCCTTTGGCGTGTGCAAAAAGAACGTCAACAGCGAATTGCCCGCGAAGCTGGCCGTATTGGCTATATCGGCAAC
>DATDAX010000147.1:0-4376 GCA_036525175.1 Terrimicrobiaceae bacterium
CCGGAGAGCGAGCTGACAAGCCGCGCCAGATTCGGAGGACAACAGGGGGTCCACCATGGCCAATTGACACGCTTGTGCGATCCGGAACTGGCCATGGGATTATCATAGAAGAAGCACCTGCCGTCGATGCCGATACCAGACAAGATATTGTTGTAGAGCGCCTGTTCCATGACATCGCCGTATTGGCCATCGAGCCGGGTCTGTAGGAGGCGGTGCCCAAACAGGAAAAGACCAATCGATGCGCAAGTCTCGGCGTATGAATTTTCATTGGGAAGATCATATGCGCGCGTGAACCCCTCATTCTCCGACGCTGAACCAATTCCGCCGGTGACATAGAGCTTTGAAGTAACGACATCTTGCCAGAGGCGTTCGCAGGTCGCGAGGAGGTCCGCATCAGCGTCCTCCAACGCCAGCCAGGCAGCAGCAGCGAACAGGTACATGGCGCGAACCGCATGGCCTACCACCTTAGTCTGATCGCGAATCGGTTCGTGCGCCTGCATATAGGCGTAGGGCGAACCGGGATGGTTTGCGCGAAACGGACGCGAATCCAGGCGCGCAACGGCTTCCTGATCGAAATAGTGCGGCGATTGTCCGCGTTCATCGATGAAATACCGGCACAGGTCGAGGTAGCGGCGTTCGTTGGTGAGGTGATAGAGGCGTAGAAGAGCGAGCTCGATCTCGGGATGCCCCGGATAGCCCCGAATTTGACCGGGTCCGCGACCAAACCTTGCCGCGATATGGTCCGCAAAGCGCCGTGCGACCTGCAGGAGCCGGTCCTTACCGGTCGCCTCAAAATTGACGACTGCCGCTTCGATCAGATGGCCTGCACAATACAGTTCATGCAGGTCTCTGAGGTTCTTAAATCGGTGCCGTGGACGCCACGTGAGAATGTGGCTATTGACGTAGCCATCCGGCAGTTGCGCCTTCTCGAAGAGGGAGATGACTTGATTGACACGCGCCTCAAGGATCGCATCGGGCGTTTGCTCAAGACGCGCTGAGGCTGCCTCCAACCACTTGGCAAGATCGGAATCCCAAAATACGCTGCCCCCCCAGTAGCCCGCGTCGGCCCAGGGGTCCGCCAGTTCTCGGCCGCGATGCATCTTTCGATCCAGGAGCATCGCATCCATGTGACCATCCGCTTGCATCTCTTCGAACTGGTGGGCAAGCGTCGCCTCGCCGATGCGATCGCGCCAGCGTTTCCAGAATCCCTCCTGGATGGTGACCTGGTTGCGGGGGATTGGCTGCCAACCCGGTTGCATAGAGCACCCATAGCAAGTATCCGAGGCTGAGAAAAGGATGATCGAAAGGAACTGATCTTCCCGAGTGCCTTTTTCATCCTCTTGATCGCCTAATGAGAACCAGGTTTCGGATATAGATGATCCAGCCGGTCGCCTGGCCAAGGATACCGACGATATCGCGGCGCCAAATAAAATAGACGAGCAGCATCGTCGCGCCGGCGAGACTCATCCACCAAAACGAGACGGGAACGACCGACCGCTTGCTTTTCTCGCTCGTGAACCACTGAACGAGCATTCGGCTTGTAAAGAGCAGCTGACCCGACAAGCCAATAGCGACCCATACCAATCCGATAGGACTCGTCACATTGAACACAACGGAGAGCCAACCTCGGGTCGTCTCCTGGCCATAGTACAAACGCGAAAACTCGTCTGGCGTGAGTAGCCGATCGGTTCCACTACCCAGCCGCTTGACGATATAGACGAGCGATCCGTCCTTCAGTCTGGCCACCTTCACGTTATCCTTCGCGCCCGCCAGCGAAACCTTGAATCGAACTTCCGAGCCCGGCACTACTGAGTCGTCAACGGGTCTTCCAATCTCATCGACGGAATCGGCTTGAAGTGTTGCGCAGCAGAAAAGGAGAAAGGCAAGGTGGCGGGTGATTCGCATGTCGGGGCGAGCCTTATCGCACCACGTCCGCAGGATCGCAAGGCGCGACAGGCTTTTGCGATGGCGAGTCTCCCGAAGGCACCGGCGGTGTGACGGGCACATTCCCGCCGTCGTTTCCACCCTCCTTCTCATGCGGATCGAAAAAGAGATCAAGCGCAAGGAAGAGGGCTTTCGAGTGTCGCGCGAAAAGCAGACTGAAGAGGAACACCGGCACAAGCACCGCCGCGAGCAACTGCCAAACCGGCAAATGAAATTTCCACTCCAGGAAACCGTAAATGGCAAGTCCGATGATGCTGCCAAAGCCGTAGTTGATCGCCCAAATGGACATCAGGTAATAGCCGGGTTCGCGCTCATAAGGATACCCGCAGCGCGGGCAACCGTCGAGGGGCGTAAACCAATCCCGAACCGATCGCATCTTCTTCCAAGGAACAAAGATCGGCGTGACTCCGCATGCTGGACACCGCAGCCGCATTGCGCGACAGAAGTAGCGCCAGGCAGAGGCCGTTGTGCGCGGCTCTTTCACAAACTCAGGATACGGCGTCGGGTTCGACACGCAAAGCTAGGATTATTTGTCTTGAGCGAGGTGGAAGCGAACGACAATACTGGTCAGTTTTCGCGTTATGCCAAATACGATCCTGGTTGGAGCTCAATGGGGAGATGAAGGCAAGGGAAAGATCATCGATTTCCTTACCGATGAGGCCGATATTGTCGTCCGCAGCCAAGGCGGAAACAATGCCGGTCATACGGTGATCATCGGTGGCAAAAAATACGTTCTCCATTTGATTCCCTCTGGGATCCTCCGCCCCGGAAAAGCTTGTGTCATAGGGAATGGCGTGGTGGTTGACCCGGTCGATCTGGTTCGCGAACTGGATGTCTTGCGCAAGCAGAGCATAAAGGTCGATGATAACCTCTTTATCAGCGACTGTGCGCATGTCGTCTTTCCCTACCATCGCCTGCTTGACGAATGCCGTGAGCGCGCCAAGGGAGACAAGAAAATCGGGACCACGAAGCGTGGCATCGGGCCATGTTACGGGGACAAGGTCGAGCGGACGGGCCTGCGAATGGGAGATCTCGTGCAGCCCAAGGTGTTTTCGGAAAGGCTTGGTGCCAAGATCGAGGAGAATAACAAGATCCTTTTGGCCTTCGGCGAGAAGCCCATCGACTTCGACGAGGTCAAAAAGGCCTACCTTTCGGCATCCAGAAAACTTGCTCCATTCATTACGAACACGGTTGTTTATCTGCACAAAGCGATACAGGCGGGCAAAGGAATTCTCTTTGAAGGTGCACAAGGAACTTTTCTGGATCTCGATCACGGCACCTATCCGTATGTCACATCGTCGAACACGACAGCTGGAGGCGCATGCACAGGTACCGGAGTGCCACCAAATCGAATCGATCGCGTTATAGGTGTAATGAAGGCGTATACCACACGCGTGGGTGAGGGCCCTTTCCCGACAGAAAACAAGGAAATCTCCGATATGCTGCACGCGATGGGTAGAGAGTTTGGTTCGACGACTGGTCGCCCGCGACGATGCGGATGGTTCGATTCCGTTGCAACACGTTATTCATCAATGATTAATGGCATAGATGAACTGGCCATTACCAACTTGGATGGGCTCGACCATGTTGAAAAAATCAAGATCTGTGTCGCCTACAAGCTCAGCGGGAAGACCCTGACAGTCCCGCCGTCCGACCTGCGACAACTTGAGAAATGTGTGCCTGTGCTTGTCGAATTGCCGGGCTGGAAGAAATCCACCGGAGACGCGAGGACCTTCAACGAGCTTCCGCCCAAAGCAAGAGAATACCTCAATAAAATCGCCTCACTGACCGGCCCGAAGCTCTCCCTGGTAAGTGTCGGGGCCGATCGGGAGCAAACGATTCGTCTCTAGCCGCTTGCGCGTCCCGTGAAAGCTGTCCCCCGCCACGTAGCGATCATCATGGACGGAAACGGCCGCTGGGCGCAGCGCCGCGGACTCCCGCGGCTGATAGGCCACGAACAGGGCGCAAAATCCATTCGCGAATGCATCGACGCCGCGATCGAGAGCGGAGTGGAATATCTGACGCTCTACGCATTTTCTTCTGAGAACTGGAAACGTCCCGCAGCCGAGGTCGAGGGGCTGATGAGACTGTTGGAGCGCTTTCTGCAAGACAAGCTGAGAGAGATGAACGAAGCGGGAGTACGGCTGCAGGCCATCGGTCGACTGAGCGAGTTGCCAGGGATCTGCCAGAGAAAGTTGGCCGAAGCGATTGCCGCCACCTCAGTCAACAACCGGCTGACGTTGATACTGGCGCTGAGCTATAGCGGCCGGACTGAAATCGTCGACGCCGTTAGGAGCATCGCCCAGGATTCGCGTGCCGGAAGACTGAGCGACGAAGATATTACCCAAGACCTCTTCAGTAAGAGACTATATACTGCGAACTTTCCTGATCCGGACTTGCTCATCCGCACATCAGGGGAAGTGAGACTGTCG
>DATDAX010000148.1:0-3352 GCA_036525175.1 Terrimicrobiaceae bacterium
CCGTTGCCCAACGAAACGGTCGTGCCCGGAACTTCCATCGCCGGCGCCTCCGCAGCGCCATCCTCTCCAAGACGAAGCAGTTCCATTGACCCGTCATAATTCTCGACGACAGCTGTGCAGCTCTCCACCCAATCCCCGGTATTGTAGTAGGTGACGCCATCGATTTCCCGGATCGCGGCGGTGTGGATGTGACCGCAAAGAACCCCATCGACCTCGAAGTCGCGCGCATAACGCACGATAGCCTCCTCAAACTGGCCGATAAAGCTGACGACATTCTTGACTTCAGCCTTTACGTAACCGCTAAGCGACCAGTAACCGAGCCCCAAGCCGCGCCGAAAGAAATTGACCGCACCGTTGCAGCGCAGGAGCACTTGATATCCGACGTCTCCAAGATGTGCAAGCCAGCCAAGGTTTTGGACGACCGTGTCCAGTTCATCCCCATGCATCACAAGCAACCGGCGGCCGTCCGCAGTGAGGTGAACGGCATTCCGTTGGAGCGTCATGCTCCCGTAGTTGCCTTGAAAGCCGTGCAGGAAATCGTCGTGGTTTCCGATGATATAGATGATTTCTGTGCCTTTTCTCCCTTTGCGCAACAGCTTTTGAACCACATCATTGTGTTCCTGTGGCCAATAGATTGCCCGCCGCAGGGCCCAGATGTCGATCAAGTCCCCGACGACATAGAGCGTTTCGAACTCCGTCTCACGCAAGAAATTCAGGAGGGCCGCCGCCTTACTCCCTCGCGTCCCCAGATGCACGTCGGAAATCCAACCGGTTCGGTAGTACTTCATCAGGGTGTCGGTTATTCACAAAGTGTTCACAGCGCGATTGGCATTCAAACCGCTTTTTGTGACAATTCCGCCACATGGGATGATAACCTGCCCGATTCCACTCGAATCGGACGGTGAAAAGGCATAGAGTGCAAGAGACGACATGACAGACGATTTAGAATGGTACTGCCTAAGGACAAAGCCGCGAAACGAGAGGCTCACCAGCAACCTGCTAAGGGTCGAAAATGGCGTTGAGGTTTTTTGTCCCTTCGTGCGCTTCGAGCGTGCTCGGCGCTCGGGCAAGCTTTGGGTGACCGAAGCCATGTTTCCCGGCTACGTTTTCGCGCGGTTTCCGTATGTTTCCCAGTCCCGGCAAATTCGGGCGGCACGCGGAGTGGTGAAGATCGTCACCTTCGGGGAGTTCCCCGCGCGCGTGGATCCCGCGATCATCAACGAGCTGCGCAATGCCGTGAAAGATCAAGAGACGATCGTCATTCAGCCCGGAATTGAGGTCGGCGAGGAGGTCAACGTGATTTCGGGTCCGTTTCGCGGTTTGCGGGCGATCGTTAGCCGCGTGATGCCGGCGCGCGAGCGGGTCGCCGTCCTGCTCGAGGTTCTGGGCATGGAACGCGAGGTAGAAATCGCCTTCGATACGGTGATAGCAGACATTCCGCATCCCATGACACGCGCTGCTGCCCAGCAGGCCCCGCCGTGAACAGAGAAACGCAGAGCGCGCTGACCCTCGCCGAGAACAGCGTCACAAACTTCGATTTTAGGAACGAAGACTGCGTCGGCGGTCTGAAATCGCTGGAAGCTGAATCCATCGATGTCATCGTTACGTCTCCGCCGTACAACATCGACACCAAGTACCGCACATACAAAGACTGCGGCAGCAGAAACGAATATCTGGACTGGTGTTGCTCGTGGGGAAGGGAACTCGGCCGAGTACTCAGGCCCGGCGGATCCCTTTTTCTAAACATCGGTGCCAGCCCGTCGAATCCGTTACTCCCTTATCAAACCGTGCTCAGATTCAGCGATTTCTTTGTCCTTCAGAATACGATTCACTGGATCAAGTCCATCTCGATTGCTTTGAAGCACGGATGCCATCTTTCCCGGGGTCACTTCAAGCCGATACAGTCGCAGAAGTTTCTTAACGATTGTCAGGAGTTCGTTTTCCATTTCACCAAGACGGGAGGAGTAAAGATCGACCGACTGAGCATAGGGGTTCCCTATCAGCATAAGTCCAACATCAAACGGTGGAATCACACCCAGGGACGTGACAAAAGATGCCGGGGAAATACGTGGTTCATCCCGTATAAAACGATTCAAAGTCGTGACAAGCAGCGGCCTCATCCGGCGACATTTCCGGTCGAACTCGCTGAAAACTGCTTCAGACTCCACGGTATCACGAAGGAAACCACCGGACTTGATCCATTCCTTGGGCTTGGCAGTTCGGCCGTCGCGGCGCGGAACTGCGGCGTCAGAAGCTTTATTGGATTCGAAATTGACGACTACTATCTCGGGCTCGCACGAGAACGATTGCGGTGCCTCGGGAGCACGTGAAGCCGCGTTGCGGCACGGTGTCGATGTCTATAGCCAAGCCCTTTGCAAGCGACGATTCGAGAAATCACATTGCGAGGGACGGGCAAATGCCAATAAGGTAGGGAGGAGTCTTAATGTTTCTCCCAAGCATAGCTCGCCCCTGCACGGCACTACTTCTGTGCCTGACGGCTGGTTCGCTCCATGGCCAGTCAGGTGATGGCTTCGTCGTGCGGGAGCGCCCCGGGGTGGTTTTCGTGAAGCCACAGCCATGGTCGAGGGACAGCGAGGCGACGATGTTCGAGTTTCAGGCATTTATCAACCGCACGGCTGAGGGAGGATCGGGCGCAGGCTATTATGAGTTTCGCACCAAGAACGCCGAACGCCGCCAGATTCCCACCGCACGCATTGTCATGCTCGTCGTCTATCCCGACGTTCAACAGTTCCAGAACATCATCAGGCCTGAGGAGCGACAAGTCCTGGTCTCCGGCATCGAGGAGCTGAGAAGAGTCATTGCGAAATATCCCTCCGCGCGCACCTACCTCGATCCATCCATCGACAAACTCAACGAGGAAGTCGCTCGATATGATTCGGGAAACGTTAAGACCGAAGGTGTCTGGATACCGAGAGAGACCTACGTGACACGCGCGGCAAACAAGCTTGCAGGCTTGTTGAAAGCGGACATAGCCCGGGCCAGACCACCCAGCAGCATGAACCTCGATGACGATCCAAAATTCATCGGGCTGCAAGAACTTGCGAAGTCCAACGCGGACGCGAAACGGCTAGCAACAGAAGTTTCAGCGCAATTCGAAGGACTCGTTCGCACCGAGAAGCGTGGTGATCTCATGATCAAGCTCGGCAGACCCGGCACTTCATTGCCAGAAGCGAAGGCCGCCTTGCAAGAACTCAAAACGTTGCGGCCCGACGAGGACCCAAAATGCGCGACATTGGTCAAAGCGTGGGATTCCGGAATTGCCACAGCGAAGACCACATCCGCCGAGGCGGAGACAATTTCCGCGCTGCTCGAACATGAACTCGCAGACTTT
>DATDAX010000149.1:0-15992 GCA_036525175.1 Terrimicrobiaceae bacterium
GGACGTTCATGCCAATGCCGACAGTGAGTGTTTCGCGAGCTCCCTGCTCAATGAGTAGTCCGGCGAGCTTTTTCCTGCCGCTCATGAGATCGTTGGGCCAGCGAAGTCGCGCGTCGGGGACGTCAAGGTTTCTGAGGACCAGGAGCAAGTGATGACCGACCATAAGCGAGAACCCACTCCATCGGTTTGCGCCGCCATCAGCCGGAAGCGTGGCGGAGAGCCAGAGTCCGCCCCGATCAGAAACGAACGATCGTCCGAAGCGCCCGCGCCCCGCAGTTTGCGCGACGGCGCGCACGGCGCTCCACGGTACCATCTTGCGGGCGAGATCATTCGTTGAGGCAACCTCGTCGTGCAGAAAAAGCCTCCAGCCAGCGAAGCCGACAATCGCCGTCGAAGAGGCTTGGTCTGCGAAATTCGGTGGCATGTTTTAGATCGGTGGCCGATTTTGCGATTTCAGACAAGGCAATCTGCGTCAGGGGAAACTGTTGCTTGATTTGCGGTCGCGGGAGGTAAGACTCCCGCGATGATCGAATATGTCAAGGTACTCCGGCCTGATCATTGGCTGAAGAATGTCTTTATTTTCTTCGGGCATTTGGTGGCGATCGCGCTACTCCCGGCCGAGGTACCCCAGAGCACGCTGGAAATTGCTTCGCGCATCGTATTGTCCTTGATTCCGGCCTGCCTGGTTGCGTCTGCGAACTACATCATCAACGAAATTCTTGATGCTCCGTTTGACCGCACGCATCCGACCAAGCGGTTTCGTCCCGTTCCGGCGGGAACGGTGAAGATTCCGGTTCTTTGGGCGATCATGGCGCTGCTCATTTTGGTGGCCTTTGTACTGGCAGCGCGTTGGTTTAACGCCGGCTACGTCGTGGCGCTTGCTCTGCTTTTGCTCAGCGGCATCGCGTACAATGTTGAACCTGTCCGGCTGAAGGATCGCGCTTATCTCGACGTGATTGCGGAGTCATTCAACAATCCCATTCGGCTTTGGCTCGGCTGGTACGCATTGCTTCCGGCCACTTACTATCCGCCGCTATCCATTGTATTGGCCTGGTGGTTCTTCGGCGCGTTGCTCATGGCGGGCAAGCGTTACGCGGAGTTTCGCTTTATCGGGGACGCGCGGCGCAGCGGCGAGTACAGAAAGTCGTTTCGCGTTTACACGGAGCGTTCGCTGATTCTCTCCATGGTGACGCACGCAAATTTCTTTTGCTTTTGCATGGGGGTTGCCATTGCGGTGTATCGTCCGAATCTGGTTTTCGTGTTCCCCCTCGTTGTCGTAGCGATCTGCGTTTACCTCCACCGGGCAATGAGCGAGGAAGGGGCCAAGCTCGAGCCCGAACATCTTCTGAAAAGCCCGCTTGTGATCGCCTGCACGGTGGTCGTAGTAGCCATCTCTGCGATTCTCGCCTGGACCAAGACCGACCTGACGAAGCGTGCGCACTTCTTCGAATTGATCGGAGGCAAGGAAGAGACGAATCAATGACCGGTCCCGCAAGGTCGCAAGTGACCTTAGCTTTCGAATGGCTTGAATCGCACCGATGGGGCGCGCTGATGTTCACGCTTCCTTTTGTGATTGGCGTTCATCTGATCGGGGCGGCCGTGACAATTCGGCATTCGAACCGGGATCCGGTAGCCTCGGACCAAGGCGCCGAAATGTGGCTTGCTGCGACAGCGCAGGAAGACGTATTTCCGCAGCGCACGGATGGTGTTCGGCATCCGTTGTGGTCATGGATCGTTCGTCACGTCTACACAGAAGACAAGGGAGCGTTCTTCGAGCGCGGCAAGTGGCTCAACACGCTGCTATGTATCGCATTTCTTTGCGGCCTCGGTATTGCCGTCACGCGCTGGCTGGATCCGCTGGCAACAGCGAACCTGCTCTTGTTAAGCAGTCTGGGAATCCTGTTGGTACGAGGTACGTATTTTCAGCCGGAGCCACTCTATTACGCCTTGTTCTTCCTGGCGATCGTGCTCGGAGTGAGGATTCTGCGTGGGGCGCCGTTTTGGTTTTATTCTGTATTTGGCATCGTGTGCGGTCTTGCGTATCTCTCAAAGCCTTCGCTGGCGCCATTCTTGGCCGTATTCTGCATGGTTGTCGTGTTGCGCGCGGTGCTGACCTTGCTCGGTGCAGATGCGAAATGGAGCATTTGGCGAAACCTGGCCGGAACGGCGATGGCCTTGGGAATCCTGGCTGTAATGCTTGTTCCGCTTGCGAAATTCAGCGCAACGCATTTTGGCTCGCCGCTTTTCAACTACACGAAATATTGGATTTGGATGGACGACTTCATGACGGAGGCGTGGCCTTTTCAAGACAAGTATCCGGGCCGGGTGCAGCTTGAACAACTCCCCAAGGAAGAAACCCCTTCACTCTCCTGGTATTTGAAGAGGCATGGAATCGGCGATGCGGCAAAACGTCTGAACGCGGGAGTGCGCGAAGTCTTCGTGCGCTTTTTCTTTCCGGAGACCAAGGTCCCGCTCAAGGGATTTTTTTGGCGTCCCACGGCGAAGAAGTGGGAACAACCGCTGGCTCACCGTGGCATCTACCTGATTTTGCTTGGAGGACTGTGTGCGCTGTTGATCGCCGTATCGGGACCTCAGGCGCTCAAGAGCATGGGGCAGCCCGGGAATCTAGCCTGCCTGGTGTTTGCAGTAGCGCTGGCGATCGTCTATCTGCTTCTGTACGGTTGGTACTGGCCGATCGGCCGCGGAGATCGGTTCATGGGCAGCTTGTGGATGCCTTGTATCTTCGCCCTGACCTGGTTGGCTTTCGAACTGCGGCGGCGCATGGCCAGCCAGTTTGGGGATGTGGCGTACCTTAGCACGCACGGCGTGATTCTGCTCTCGCTTGTCTTGCAGGTCGTCGGAATGCTCTGGCGCTTCTCTGCGGGAATTTATCTTGTTACACGGAACTAAACCGTTTGAATGCGCGGGACAGACACTCACATGAACGCGATACGGTTTGTCTTACTTTGTTTTGCGCTGGCCTGGCTCAGCGGTTGCGCCTCGCCTCAGAAATCCGGGCGGCCTCCCGTTCTCGACAAACTCTCGTCGATGGGAATCGACCAGCGGACTTACGCGAAAATCGTGAACCATCGCGTTTTGAGTTATGACGACATCTACGGCCTTGTGAAAAAAGGTGTGCCTGGTCCGGTCATCGTGACGTATCTGAGAAGCACCCACGCCCCCTACCAGTTCACCGACGCCCAGCTCGAGCAACTAACCGACGCCGGCGCGAGCGCCGATCTTGTGAACTATCTTGGCAAGTCGGTCGGTTTTTTCGAGGCCACCGAGCGGAGCCAGACGGGCGGAGCTGGCAAATGGAAGAACCACCCGTTTTATGCGGACCCATTTTTTATGGGGCCTCCTCCATTTGGATATGAATGGCCTGCCGAATGGTATGATGCAGGCTGGATGGGTACCGTCTTTTGATTTGTGCTGTGCGCGCCTCCTGTTTGACCGCATTCGGCAAACCAGCGGACGTTCTGAGGATCAAGGAACGAGCGCGTCCGCGGCCTGGCAAGGGCGACATTCTGCTCGAGATGCTTGCCGCTCCTGTGAATCCCGCAGATCTCAATGTGATTGAAGGAAAATACGGGGAACTTCCCAAGCTGCCTGCCGTGGTCGGCAATGAGGGCGTCGGTCGCGTAGCGGCCGTGGGATCCAAGGCGAAAGGCTTCTCGGTGGACGACTTGGTTCTTCCCATGCGCCGCGGCACGTGGAGCCAGTTCATGCTGGCGGATGCCGCCAGCGCCATCCGATTGCCGCGGGAGATGAACGCGTTTCAGGCCGGGATGCTGACTGTCAATCCCGCGTCGGCGTGGGGCATGCTGAATGGCTTCGTCAGCCTGCGGGAGGGTGAGTGGATTGTGCAGAATGCCGCCAACTCCGCGGTGGGGAGGTGTATTATTCAGATTGCGCAGTCTCGCGGCTGGAGAACGCTCAACGTTGTTCGTCGGCAGGATGTTGTTGAAGACTTGAAGGCGCTGGGTGGTGATGCGGTGGTCTTGGAGGGGTGTGATTTGCGCCAGGTTGCGGGGGACCTCTGCGACGGCGCGAGGCCTCGGCTTGGGTTCAATGCGGTGGGCGGCGCAAGCGCACTGAATCTGGCAAACGCTCTGGCCGATCTTGGCACGCTGGTGACTTATGGGGCGATGGCGCGGCAACCGTTGAAGATTCCCAACGGGCTCCTCATTTTTCGCAACCTGGAGTTCAAAGGCTTTTGGGTAAGTCGGTGGTTGGCGTCGCTTCCGCTGGCGGCAGCTACGGAGATGTGGGGTTCTCTCGCGGCGCTTTCGATTGAAGGGAAGCTGCGAGTGCCGGTGCATCGTGTTTTCCCCCTTACGGAACTGCTGGCAGCCGTCGAGGAAGCCGCCAGCGAAAGCCGTAACGGCAAGGTCGTGCTTGACTTGCGTGCATGAAGGGTATGTCAAAAACGCACATTAAAATGAATGAAACCTGGGACTACCCAGGCTGCGTGCGCTGGCGATCGGTTTCATCCGCTCAAGGCGAGACTTTTCTTCGATGATGCAGAATCTCCCGGGTTTTCGGGACTTTTATCCCAACGACTGCGCGAGGCGGAACTACATCCTCGCCGCGTGGCGTGAAGTCGCCCGCCGCTATGGATTTGTCGAATATGACGGGCCTGTCCTGGAGCCGATTGAACTCTACGAGAAAAAGAGTGGAGGTGAATTGCTTGGTCAGCTCTTTGATTTCATGGACAAGGGCGGGCGGCACGTCGCCATGCGGCCCGAGATGACTCCCACCCTGGCGCGGATGGTGGCCGCGCGCGAAAAGGATTTCAAGAAGCCGCTAAAGTGGTTCTGTTGTCCGCAGTTCTTTCGCTACGAAAAACAGCAGCGCGGTCGCCTGCGAGAGTTCTTCCAGTTCAACGCGGACATCATCGGGGAGTCTTCGCCCGCCGCCGACGCCGAATTGATTGCGCTTGCCATCGATGCGATGCGTGAGCTCGGCTTTACGGAGCAGGAATTTGTCGTGCGTCTTAGCAGCCGCGAAATCTGGTCAAGCTTCCTGACAGAGAAGAGAGGGTCCACCGAATGCGACGCGGCCGAACTCGACCAGCTTCTTGCCGTAATCGACAAGGCAGAAAGACAGGATGAGACGCTGAGTCAAAAGCAACTCGAGCCGCTCAGCCTGGATCTGGCGGAAGTTCGGCGTTGGGCAGCGGATTGGAGCCGGAAGATTCTCGATCCTGACTCGGTAGCAGGAAGCCCCGCTCTGGCTCGCTTTCACGAACTCCTTCACTCGTACCTTACGCCACGGGGGTTGTTGAAGTACGTGGACGTGGACTTCTCGATTGTGCGCGGATTGGCGTACTACACGGGGGCTGTCTTCGAGGTTTTCGATCGCGGGAAGAAGGAACGCGCTCTCGCCGGCGGCGGCCGGTATGACGAACTTCTCAGCCTGATGAGTGATGGCAAGGTTTCGATGCCTGCGCTCGGGTTTGGAATGGGTGACGTTGTGCTCGCGAATCTTATCGATGGCACGCCGCATGCGAGGGCGAAGATGAATGCGTGGATCGCACAAAGCCACGCCGCCGATATTTTCGTCGTGATCGCGAAGGAAGATCGGCGGCCCGAAGCACTGAACCTCGTGCAGCAACTCCGCAATGCCGGGCTGCGAGTCGATTTTTCGCTCACGGCAGCGAA
This sequence comes from Terrimicrobiaceae bacterium, assembly GCA_036525175.1. Taxonomy (GTDB): domain Bacteria; phylum Verrucomicrobiota; class Verrucomicrobiia; order Chthoniobacterales; family Terrimicrobiaceae; genus DASTFP01. Next base: position 5,664 of record DATDAX010000149.1, read on the forward strand.
AGTCGGAAGGCAATTCCAATCAGCCGAACAGGTGGGCGCATGGCTGGCGGTGCTTGTCGGTGACGAGTGGCCTCAGGTGAAGATCAAAACGCTTGCCACGCGTCAGGAGGACCAGATTCTGCACACGGGGCTTGCGGATTGGCTGCGAAACCGACAAAAAGGCGTCTAACCACAGAGAACACAGAGAACACAGAGGGAAAACCGTCAGCCTCTGCGAGCTTGGTGTCCCCTGTGGTTAATTTTTCAATCTATGAGTTATCGCACCAATCATTGCGGCGCTCTTCGGAAGTCGGATTCCGGGGAGCGTGCCATTCTTTGCGGGTGGGTGGATTCCCGCCGCGACCATGGCGGCGTCGTGTTTATTGATCTTCGCGACCGCAACGGCATCACGCAGGTTGTCTTTCGTCCGGAGGAGCACCCCGATGCGGCTTCGATCGCACACGGGCTCCGAAGCGAGGACGTCATTCAAGTGTCGGGAACGGTGGCGCCAAGGCTTGCCGGAACCGAGAACCCCAGGCTGGCGACCGGGGAGATCGAGGTCATCGCCGATGCGTTGACGATTCTGAACAAGGCGGACGTTTTGCCATTCCCCTTGGGCGGGGATTCCGTAGGCGAGGATTTGCGTCTCGAATACCGATATCTCGATCTGCGCCGTGAACAAATGGTCCGAAATCTCACGGTGCGCCATAAGGTCAACAAGGCCACGCGCGACTACTTCGATGCGCACGGCTTCCTCGAGATCGAAACGCCCGTCCTTTCCAAGAGCACTCCGGAGGGGGCACGTGAATTTCTGGTGCCAAGCCGAATTTTCCAGGGAAAATTCTACGCGCTTTCGCAGTCTCCACAGCAATACAAACAGCTGCTGATGGTTGGCGGGATAGAGCGCTATTTCCAGATCGCCAAGTGCTTCCGCGATGAAGATCCCCGCGCCGATAGGATCACCGAGTTGACGCAGATCGACGTGGAGGCCTCTTTCGTGACCGAGGAGGAAATTTTCTCTCTCGTCGAGGGCTTGCTGGCTCAGATTTTCCTCACTGTGCGCGGGGCTGAAGTCCCGCGTCCGTTTCCCAGGTTGACCTATGAGGAGGCCATGAATCGCTATGGGACTGACAAGCCGGACCGCCGCTTTGGAATTGAACTTGTGGCACTGGACGATGTCTTTCGGGAGAGTCAGTTCAAAGTTTTTCGCAGTTCCATTGAGTCTGGTGGTGTCGTCAAAGCAATTAACGTCAAGGGATTCGCTGGCGTTACTACGGGACAAATTGAGAATCTTACGGACATTGCCCGCCAGTGCGGCGCCCGCGGATTGGCCTTCATCAAGGTTGAAAACGGGGAATGGAAGTCGCCCATCGTGAAGTTCTTTTCCGATGCGGAGAAGAGCGTTCTCTCCAGCCGCTTGGGCATCGAGGAAGGCGATCTCATCCTTTTCGGTGCGGACCAGTGGGAAGTCGTTTGTACCGTGCTCGGCCGCATTCGGCTTCGCGTCGCCGAGATCCTGGGCCTCATTAAGGATGCCGGGGCTCTCGAATTCTTATGGGTGGTGGACTTTCCGTTGCTCGCGTACAGCGCCGAAGAACAGAAGTGGAACGCGGTACACCATCCATTTACCCGTCCGCGGAGGGAAGACATCCCGTTGCTCGAGGCGGGCGAGTTTGGCAGGGTACGGGCTCAGGCGTACGACGTTGTCCTGAACGGTGTCGAGATTGGTGGGGGCAGTATCCGGATTCATGAACGCGACCTGCAGGCCAGGATGTTCGAAGTACTCGGCATCCCGCCCGAGAAGCAGAGCGTGCTCTTTCCGCACCTTCTCAAGGCCTTCAAATTTGGTGCGCCTCCGCACGGCGGCATCGCGCTAGGTGTCGATCGCCTCGTCATGCTTGCAGTCGGCACGGATAATATTCGTGACGTCGTGGCCTTTCCGAAAAACAACCGCGGGGAAGATTTGATGATGAGTTCGCCGAGTGCCGCCGAGCCGCGGCAACTACGCGACCTCGGCTTGCAGATTGTCAGGAAAACTTGATCCGTTCGGCATCGGGGTGTTTGTCAGTTTGCAAATTTCTTCCGGGCACTATAATCAGATCGCCATGGCTTTGCGCGTAGTGCTGTCTTGTTCGATCGCAATGCTCATTCTCTCTGACCTCAATGCCGATCTTCTGAGCGAAATTCCACAATACGGCCGTGACGAATTGGCCGCGGGTCAGTTGGTCGTCAAGAGCAGCGCTGTCCAGGGAGTCCCGTGGCCCAGACTCAAACTGTACCAAGTTGTGGACGCGCCGCCCAAGGTGGTTGCGGACCTCTTCTCAGACTATTCCGCGGCTCCCGATTACATACCTGGTATGCTGGGTGCGAAGGTGATCGCGACGAATCCGGACGGGACCAAGGATGTGCAGTACAAGGTCAAGGTACCGGTGCTTCAGAGCATTTCTTACACGGTGAGGAATGCGTACGTTCAGAAGGGAAATTCGTATCAGGTCAAATGGACTCTGCTTCATTCGCCTTTGGCCAAATCAAGTGACGGTTCGCTGCGAATAGAGCCTTACGGGAAGGGCAAGACACTTATGTGCTATACGAATCTTTGTGTCCCGGTCACCAACCTGGTTGCGGGATTGAAGAACCAGGCGCTCAACGAAGCCAAATCGACCGTTCGAGCGATTGCGACGGAAGCAAAACGCCGGGCCGCAACGGAAGCTTAATTTCTCCATAAAATCATGAATTCCTCCTTCACTCCCTTTCGCGAAAAGATGCAGTCAGCGGGCCTAAGCGAAGCGGCAATTGCCGCCTTCGAGCGTTCAGTCAGCCTTCTCAATGAAAGCGGGTTGATTTCCGAAAGCTCCATCAGCCCGGTCGAAGAACTCCCGAATTACGAACAAATTTCTCAAGGGAAGGGAGATGCCGGAGTGCTCGCCAAGGCTGTGATGCTCAAGCTCAATGGCGGTCTTGGCACGGGAATGGGGTTGGAAAAAGCGAAATCGCTGCTTCCCGTGCGCGATGGGAACACGTTTCTTGACTTGATCGCCCGCCAGGTGCTGGCCGCGCGCAAGGAGACCGGCGCCAACGTGCGCTTTCTTTTGATGAACAGCTTCAGCACGAGCGACGACACGCGGGCGCATCTTGCGCGCTATCCCGAGCTGGGCGACCCGCGCGACCTCGAGCTTCTCCAGAACAAAGTTCCAAAGATCTCGGTCGATACGCTTACTCCCATTGAGTGGCCCGCCGATCCCGATCTCGAATGGTGCCCGCCCGGGCATGGTGATCTTTATCCCGCCATTCTCGGCTCGGGGATGCTCGATAACCTGCTCAAGGAGGGATACCTTTACCTCTTCGTTAGCAATTCCGACAATCTCGGCGCCACGCTGGATCCCGCTATCCTCAACTGGTTCGCAAATTCGGATATGCCCTTCCTGATGGAGGTTACGGCTCGCACGAGTGCCGACCGCAAGGGCGGCCACATTGCCAAGCGATCGAGCGATGGCCAGCTCCTGTTGCGAGAGTCTGCTCAGTGCGCGGACGAAGACATGGACGCCTTCCAGGATATCGACAGGCATCGGTACTTTAATACCAACAATCTATGGCTGCGGCTCGATCGATTGGCCGAAGCTCTTCAGCGCAATGGCGGCCTGCTCCCCTTGCCGGTCATCCGAAATCAGAAGACCGTCGATCCCCGCAATAAGAAATCGCCCGCGGTCTATCAGCTGGAAACGGCGATGGGCGCCGCCATCGAGTGTTTCGCAGGCGCAGGCGCCGTGGTTGTTCCGCGCACGCGCTTTGCCCCCGTCAAGACGACGGCCGACCTTCTCGCCCTTCGCTCAGACGCTTACGTCATCACCGAGGACGGCAGGGCGATGCTTGCGCCGGAACGCAAAGGGATTCCGCCCGAAATCGACCTCGATGGCGACCATTTCAAGTTGGTTGACCAGCTCGACGCCGCCCTTGCCGGTGGCGTGCCGTCCTTGTTGCATTGCCGCAAGCTGACCGTGCGCGGGCCGGTGCGTTTCTCGGCCACCGACCGATTTGAGGGGGACGTAGTCATCGAGACGTAGGCCGGGTCTCCGCTACTTCATAGGTTCCGAGACGCGAACACCCTCGGGGGGCTGAAACCGGAAGTTCTCCGGCGAAAGATCCACGCGGCGCTCGTTCGAGAACGTGATTGCCGTTCGGTCCCCTTCGGCGCCGAAAATATCGAGCCGCCTCGCGAGAAGCTGATCGGATATATTCACCTGGATTTCAGCGACCGCCTTACGCAGACTGGAAGTCTTGGGGTTGAGTTTGATTCTATAGCCATCGGCAGTTCTCCATGCCTGGACTTTGTAGTTTTTTGCGAGGTTCTGGAGCCCGAAGCCGGAGGTCATGGCGGAGACGGATTCACGAAGCGGGCGATTGGATGACAAGGTGTACTTTTCCGCTTCACCAAACTGAGGGTAGAACAACCACAGAGTGTCGCCGTCACAAACCGTCAGGCTGCCGCCGTCCACCTGCCGTCGAAACATATCCGGAGGGAGAAAGGAAACGGTACCGGCCTCGACAACGGGCTTCTCCATGAGAGTGAGCCGGCGTTCCTCCCGGAAGTTCGCCTGCATCGCCGAGCCGCCCCGGATTTCGGCCAAGCGCGTCAGAAGGGCGTCGACCTCCTTGGCGGAGAGCTCCTGGGCGTGGACGGCCGAGATCGCAAAAAGGAAAACGAGCAGCTGCCTCATAGGCCGACCGGAACAAATTGGTACCACTGAAGTGGCGCGCGACGAATTTCCTCGAAAAGCGAAGTCCCGAGCTCTCGAGTGCATCGAGCGATTTCGGCATCGCGCTGTCTATGCGGGACGCGATGCGCCGCAACAGCGGGTTTCGCGGTGATTCGATAGCGTCCATTTGAAAGACGAGTGACGATGACGGGCAGAATCTTGCAGCCTGTCATCCAGGAGAGAAGCGCGGGAGAGGAAGAAAGCATCGTGCGGCCATTGGGCAGTTCGAAGGGCACACCGCGTTCGGCGATCGGCCTATCTGCGAGCATCGCCATGCAGCGTCCCTCCTCAATGGCTCTAGCAACCTGAAGCGAAGAAAATGGGTCCGTGCCGATGGCGATCGTCTCGGTGCCCCATCGCTCTCTCCAGGACGCTCTCCATGCCGTTAGATCATCGGAGGGTTCACGAAGGGTCGCGATGGTGACCTTTTTTCCCATGCGCGCGAGCGACACGGCGCCGAATTCAAAGAAGCTGAAGTGGCCTGTGGCAAGGATGACGCCCTGGCCTCCAGAGGTGGCCGCCTGGAGGTGCTCGATTCCCTCGTGTTCAGCGCAAAGCTCCACGGCCTTTTTGTCGGGGAGGGCGCCCACCGCCACGTAGTCAGCGATGGTCGCGCCAAAGTTCACGAAAACGGAAATGGCCTCACGCTCGGAAACGGGCTCCTTTCGCAGCAGAGCAAGATTGTCGCGGACGATCCCGCGGATGGCATGCTGGGTTACTGCGTAGGTCCAGGCAACCGTCCGGCTGAGAGCCTGAGCGCCGGGCCGGCGTAAGAAAGGATAGATTCGCGTGGCGAGCGCGAAGATGTCGGCGGAGTAAAGCCTGCGATAAGCCCAGCGCTCCGTGTGCGGTTTTTCTTCGGACAATGGAGCGTGCATCAGCGAAGGACGTTATCGGGAGGAATCAAAGTACGGTATCCTGCTTCGTCGAGTTTATCCAGAACGCGCGACATCGTCAGAACGCGGTGTCTCGATCCGCCGCTCTCGTGCACCAGGATGATCGCGCCGGGGCGCACGGCGCGCATGATTCTCGTGGCAATGGCCGTCGGCGCCGCGGGACATCCATCGCATCCGTCCGCCGACCAACCCGTCACTCGAAGTCCCAGTTGTGACGCAACCGGATGAACAGAAAGGTTATTCATGCCCACGGGCGAACGAAAGAATCGGGGCGCCTGTCCCGTTGCGGAAAGTATCGCCTGATATCCCTGTTCGATCTCTTTTTGCACGAACGGCCGCGGCATCGCCCACCACAAGCCGGAGGGATGGGAATATGTGTGATTTGCGATCGTGTGGCCTTCACCCACAATCCGTCTGCAGAGCGAGGGATTAGCTTCGACCTTCTTCCCAACGGCAAAGAAAGTTGCCTTCGCCTCGTGCCGGGCAAGCAAGTCCAGAATTTCTGGAGTGTCTTTTTCGTCCGGTCCGTCGTCGATAGTGAGCCACGCGGCACGTTCCGACGTTTCGAAGTGCGTGAGGATTTCGCCATGCCACGTGCAGTTTCTTCGCAGCGTCGGATACAGCCACAGAAAGTCGTGCGCGGCCCACGAGATCGCGCGGGCCCCTCTGCGCATCATCAGGATGCCCAGGATGGCGCCAAGCCGGCCGGCTAGCACAAAGTGTCGTGTTTCCATCGTTCTCTCAGTCTCCAAACCGGCCAAAGGCGCGTGAGCATTAGAAGACACAACCGCGTGTGCGTTCCTGCAAGCAGCAAGTTATCGCGAAGGTATTTGAAATGAGTGACGCCGCCGGCAGCGCGGGGAGGGTAGTAAACACGAACGGGCTCGTTGATCGGGCGAACGCCCGCCCAAAAGAGTCTTACGACAAGCTCTGTGTCAAAGTCGAAGCGGCGCGCTGTTCTGATAGACTTCATGATGCGAACGGCCGGTTCGAGGGGATAAACTCGAAATCCGAAAAGTGAGTCCCGGACCCCGCCCCACAGGGTTTCCAGATTGGCAAACCAGTTGCCGAAAAGGCGTCCCTTTACGCGCTCAGGAGGAGCATCCTCTCCGAATATCGGAACGCCAAGAATCATTGCTTCAGGATGTTCGATGGAAATCCGCATGAATCGGACAATCTGATCTGCAGGGTGCTGTCCGTCGGCGTCGACGACGAGAGCGTGAGAGTATCCTGCCTCGAGCGCGGCTTGCATTGCGACGAGGGTCGCACCGCCCTTGCCCTGATTCTGTTCCAGGATGAACAGACGCAAATCCGCATGGTCTTGCGCGAGGTCGCGGAGTTCGACGACGCTGGAATCTGTGCAACCGTCAAGAACGATCCACACGGGTTTCCAGTGTTCGAGAGCTGCGAGGACCGTTTTTGCCAGCAAGGGACCGCTATTGTAACTGGGCACGATAACCAGGTGCGAGTTGCCGCCCGGCAGAGGCGAGGGGTTCAAGAGGGCTTGCGCAGGCGGATATCTTCGCCCGTATTTTCCAGGTGCTCGCGAAAGTAAAGTTCGAGTCGTGCAGAGAGTTGCTGGGGGCTTTCTTCCGGAGCGGCATGAACGAGCCGGCCGAGATGCAGTCGAAATCGGAAAGGAGGTCGTGCGAAGGCAAAGAGCGAGACGCCCTTCGAGAGGTATCGGCCCTCGCGCTCGATGAACACAGTCTGAATTGATGCGCCCGTCTTCTTCGCTATCAAAGCGAAACCATTCTTGAAAGGGTTGATCGCCTGAGTCGCCGTGCGAGTGCCCTCCGGAAAAATTAGAAGATTCTCTCCGGCTTGAAGTTTTTGCATGCCCTGGCGGATGAGTGCGGGGCCCTTGTCGTTTGGGACAAAGCCGGCGAGACGCGCAGCACCCCCAAGAAATGGGCTCTCGATCAGTTTGGCGCGCATGATGCAAACCGTGTTCGGAACAATCGAAAGCAATATGACCGCGTCGACGAGACTCGGATGATTTGGCGCGAGCACCGTTCCACGCATGTTCCGGAGCCTCTCGGCTTCTGGAAACTGTATGTCAAATACGCCGATTCTGCAGGCGAAACGCAGCCAGACCCCGAAGAGGTTCCGAATCAAGCGCTGTCCGGCGGACGGCGGAATCCGGTCGCCGAAAAATCGCGCGAGCAACGCGCAAAGCGGACTCACCACGAGTCCGACGCCAAAAAAAAATGCCAGGCAAAAGATCTGCTTCAAATACCCCCAGCATGCCGGCAGCGAGAGGGATTGCGCAGGAAGGTGCTCTGCGAGGGGAGGCGGAGATTCGGCTCGCGCGGAAGGCATGAAAGTACCCTAACGGAAACTTTGGTGGAAAAAAGCGCAGAGATAGCCCAAAAAAAATCCTATGGAACGTTCGCACTTCGACCGACAATCCGCTTGGGTATCCCTTGGCGACTTCGTTAGAACGCGCTGATCCGTTCTGTTCGAGGTCATTCGGCATGAAAAAATGGGCTCCTCTCCTTTTCCAATCGCTTGTCAGCATAGCGTTGATGGTATGGATTTTTTGGAAAGAGGATTTTCGCACTCAAACGTGGCAGATACTGACTTCCGCGCATCCGGGATGGTTGGCGGCAGGATTTTTGGTAGCGGGCGCGGGCAATTTGGTTGGCGTTATCCGGTGGGGAATTTTTTTACGTGTGCTTGGGATCTCGCTTCACCCATGGGACGTCCTTCGGATGAGTTTCGTGGGACTGTTCTTTAACACATTCCTTGTCGGCGCAGTCGGGGGTGACGCGGTCAAAGTCGTGTGGCTGGTGGCGAAGGGACAGCGCAAGACGGCTGCGTTGCTTTCCGTGCTGATGGATCGGATGAGCGGCTTTGGCGCTTTGATCGCCTGTTCATTTATCTTTATGTCCCTACGGATGGATTGGCTGATGCAAAGCGCCGTGGTTGCTGGTCTCATCAAAGGCGTCTTCGCCTATCTTTTGCTTGTCGTCGTGTTGATGGCGATTTCTTTTTTGATGAGCGCGAGAGGATTGACCAGCCGGTTGCCGAAGCGCTTCCCACTCCGGGGAATGATCATCGAGTTCACCGAGGCCTATCTTCAGTTCGTGATTGCCTGGAGGCAAACACTGCTGGCCTCGTTGCTTTCGGTGGTGATGCTCCTGGCCTATTTCCTGACGTTTTACTTGAGCGCCCGGGCGTTTGGACTTCATGTGCCCATGGCAGAGTTCTTCGCTTTCATGCCTGCCGTGGACATTATTTCAGCGCTTCCCATCAGCCTGGGAGGATTTGGTGTGCGCGAGCAATTGTTCGCGACGTTGTTGGGCGACCTATGGGGAGTACCCGCAGCACAGGCGGTTTCTATTTCATTGGGAGGCGCGATGCTCTCCATGCTTTGGGGCCTCTTCGGTCTCGCCCTCTTGCCGGCTTATCATCAGGCTGCGAGGAGAGTTGTCCAGGCATGAGTTCACCACTTCGCGAAGCTGCAACCCGTTACCGGAGTTGGCCGAACCTGTATTACTATGCCATGGGCAAGATTGCGCTTGATCCCGCGTACCCCGCCGTTGCGAAAGCTTTGCGGGAATCGTCACGCCCATTGCTTGATCTCGGTTGTGGCATGGGATTGCTTGCGGCGTATCTTCGTGCCAGCGGACATTGCGCTCCGATTCTCGGTCTTGATGTGGATCAGCAAAAGATCGACGTCGCGCAGAAGGTGCTGAGCGGGAACGGGGAGAGGTTTCGGGCGGGAGACGCCATCGATTTTCCCGATCATTTTGGGGACGTGGTGATGCTCGATGTCCTTCATTACTTTGACGATGAGGATCAACAACGGCTGCTGAAGAAGATTGCGGCGAGCATTGCCCCGCATGGCGTGGCCTTGATCCGCCTTGCTTTGAACGAATCAAACTGGCGGTTCACAGCGACGAGGATGGAAGAATGGTTCGTGCATTTCAGCCGCTGGATTCCCGTGCAGGGTTGGAATTTTCCGAAGCGCGAGGAAGTCTTGATGCCTTTCACAGGGTTGGACATCGAGAGCGATGTACGCCCGATGTGGGGCTTGACCCCGTTCAACAGCCATTTGTTTACCTTTAGACGGAGCGGTTGAAGCATCCCTTGGTTCGGTCGCGACGCATGGATCAAAAATTACCTTTCCGGACCAGACCCAGCGGGCTATTCGTCAACAAGGGAGGAAAGTTTGCGATGAAAACTGTGAACGAAATTCTGGGTGAGAACCAGGCTCTGCGCGGCGCGCTAAGGGTGCTCACCGGCAAGACAAACTCTGGAAAGCGCGCCATTTACATTTCGGGAAATCCGGCTGGTTTCCGGTTGCTCGCCGACATCCTACGAGCGCAGGCTGATTCTGTGGGAAGCGGCGGCGGCGAATCGAAATACTTCTTCAAGCTCGAACGTCAAACGGGCTCGTTGTTTTTCGCAACGGATGATTCGGTCGATATCTTTGAGATTCACTGTGAGGATCATTATCCCGAGCGGCACGAGACATCCGCAAAGAGAAAAGATTAGCAGATCGTATTAGTTCCGGCTGTTCTTCGTCAGCGGGTGAGAAGCTATCCAGCCACGTAGTTCGCCGCGAGGGCCTGAAACTCCTTGACCTGTTGAGCTTCCCACGCGCTGTCCTTGCCAAGTTCCTTCGCGAGGAGGCTGGCCGTTACCGGCGCGGCCTCAATCGCAGCCCGGGCGTCGAGGAGCAGAGCGCGCGT
>DATDAX010000150.1:0-6562 GCA_036525175.1 Terrimicrobiaceae bacterium
CGAAGAAGATCGCCTACCGGAATCGACGCTCTGTGAAGGTAGATAAGCCTCTCAAAAAATATGCCGGCGGCCGTGACGCTGCAGAGAACTATGAGCCACATCAGCGGCCCACCTTTTTGCACTAGATCCAACATGCAGGAAAACCTTCAGGGTTAGAGTGTGTTCGTCGTCGTACGGGCGAGCCTTCCAAAGTCCTGAAAAATGAGCTTAAGTGGACGGCTTCTTTGAGGCCCATGCAAGCCGCGAACTCTCGGCGGAAAGCGCGGGACTTAATTGCGCGAGATGCTCGACGACTTTCTGCAGCTTCTCGCGGACGCCGGGAATGAAGCCGCGGTCCTTGTGCATCACCAACAGGCAAAGATCATCCTGATGGAAAAAAGTGATCGGGCCTTTCTCGGCATGAATGGTTACCGCAGGCACAGCTCCGACGCCCATTCGCGCCGCGGACTGCCTCATCGCCGCAAGCATCTCAAGCGCATGCGCGCTCAACGAGACGAGATCGATAGATTCTGGCACGTTGTGAGAAGCCAGGACGGCGGGTCCATGCGCGAGCACACAGGACTTGATACCGGGCAGTCCACCGCAAAGCTCCACCACGCGATCGACCGAAAGCGTTTCCTCCGTCATGAAAACGGCCTGCAGCGCATCCTGATCAACGATCTCAGCTGGACGTTTCGCTTCAGACTCGGACAAATGCTCGGCCTCAATAAGTACCGCCTCCGACTGCGATGCGGGAACCGCAGGTTCCTTCACGGAAGCTTCCGCAGATTCCGACTTGGACTCCCGCGCTGATAACTCCGGCGGAACCAAGGGGGCACGAGGCGTTCGGGCTTCGACCACTGGCCGAAGCGGGGCGATCGGTGGTCTCACCTGAGGCTCAACCACCTTGCGCCGGAAAATCGGGAAAACGGTTATCGGCCGCCACTCCTCGGGCTCAGAGGGTTTAGCCTCCTCATTGGCGCCGCCTTCGGAAATCGCTTGAGATGTTGGCTCTTTCCCGGGCGAAGCGTCTGGCGACTGCGAGGGCGCATCGGTTTTTCCGTCTTCGACTGGCGAGGAATTCGCGTCGCCAGGCTTTGTGACAACATCAGCCTGAGGTGGCGCGGCAGTAGGAACTGCGACAGGCGGTGCGACAACAGAACCTTTATCGACTGCGATCCGCTCATCCGGCGGAGCCAAGGGTTTCTCCGCCTCGCCCGCCGGTTGACCCTCCTTCGCCTCGCCAGCCTTTGGAGAGAATTCTTCCGAGGATCTATCCAACCCGGGCTTGACCGGGTCCGGAAGAGGTTCTTCCTCAATGAGTTCGCGCCCGTTGATGAATTTATAGGCCAGCGCCAACTGAGCGAGAGGGAGGCTGATAGGAATGTCAGCGAGCCCGTTGATACGGACATGTTCGGAGGCGATTTCGGCCAGGCGCGAAAGTGAAAGCTTCGGCACAGGGCCCGTGAGGATTTCTTCGCACGAAAGTTCCACCCTATGTTCGGCTTCAAAGCCCGGGAGACGAGCCGCTTCCGGGATCTGCGGAGCCAGGTCTGCCAATTGTAGCGAGACCGTCACGGGAGGGTTTGAATAGTAGCGATAGCGCGGGCCCCGCAAGACGCGCGGCGACGACGGGAGCGATTGGGAGATCTCTGGTTCTTTCACACGACGTTTCCGATTATCCGACAGTCTGCTATTCTGCAACAGTGGAACTCGATTTCAAATTCACCTCCGATGGTCTCATTCCGGCGATTGTTCAGCAAGCCTCCGACGGCAGCGCTCCGTCCGGACGGGTCCTGATGCTCGCGTGGATGAACCGCGAAGCGCTACAAAAGTCCCTTGAAACCGGACTCATGCACTATTGGAGCCGCTCACGAAAAAAGCTGTGGCTCAAGGGCGAAACCAGCGGCCACACGCAAAAGATCAAGCGCTGGTTTGCGGACTGCGACCGCGACGTTCTCCTCTTCGAGGTCGAGCAGACCGGCGGCGCCTGCCACACCGGATACCACAGCTGTTTCTTTCAGGAATTCGACCGCGAGGCGAATGCTGTAGCTGTCAGCGAAAGCAAGGCGTTCGACGATAGCGAGGTCTACAGCAAGGCATAGAAGAACGATGGCAACGGAATCGATGCCGGGTCCGGCGTTGTCTTCAAAGTCATTCAACAACAATGTGTTCCTTCGGCACGATGTCACACAAAAAAACGAATAGGGTTTGACTAGTTCGTGAAACAAAAGAGCAGGCTCGGGCTCTGGCGGCTGTGCGCGTTCGGAAACATGGCCAACGAATGGGCCGGCATCGACGATTCCCGGTTCAACCGACCCGTTTGCGATTCGGATTGATGATTTCTTCGGCACCGACCGCACGTATAATCTTCCTTCAACCGACCAGATTTCCTTTGCGCAATGGCAATAAAAACCCTTCTTGTCGCCCTCGACTTCAGCGATGCCTCTGCAATCGTCATAGGAAGGGCCGCTGAACTTGCCCAAGAGCTTTCCGGCAGGATCGTGCTCTTGCACGTTGTCGAGCCCAAAGCAGCATTCGTCCCTGCCGGAAAGACCAAACGAGCTGTTGCCGCCGCCTGGCCTCTGCGAACGCCCAGAAGCCAAGCCAAACTCGAGGCGCGGTTGAATTCTCTCGCCGAGCCTTTAAGGTCCAGCGGCCTCAAGGTCGAATCCCTCGTGGTGGCCGGACTTCTCATGGACGAAATCCTCGAGCAGTCGGTCAAATATCATGCCGACTACATTATCCTGGGCTCGCATGGAAAATCTGCAGCGCAACACCTCGTGACGGGTGGAAGTGCCTTCACCGGCATGCTCGGCCGCCTCAAATGCCCCTTGCTTATCGTCCCCGTGAAGACGGGTGGCAAATAGCCAGCGGCTCGCCGGACACCGGAAGCGGCCTCCTCGTTCCGGTCCTCTCGTGGTGGCGGGACGAGTTTGACAAAAATGGCCCTAACGAGTACCCTAAGCCCCGCTGGCGTATATGACGATTGACTTCAAAAACCTCATTCTTGGAAGGCACGAATCTAAAGTTCTCTTCATGTGGAGCCCTGAAAATGGTGTCGTGCTCGGGGCTTTTCTAGGCATCAAAGACGGCGTCGAGACGATCCTTGCCAGAGATGGACTCACCGCCGCACAGCGTAAAATCCTTGAAGAGCTCCGGGCCGTCGCAGGCAAAAGCAATTGGGATTTCGCGACTCTGAGAAAGTCGCTTTCGGCACGCACACATTAGCCGAACCGGTGTTCCACGCATTGGCGGCAGGCTTCCCTTCGCGGGGCGGGACCAGGACTCGACTTTAGCTTGCCAAAGGCAGGCCGCCAAGTCTTGCGGAAGCTCAAGGGGCCTTCCTTCGGAAATCCTAGCCAGCTTTTACTCACTCAGCCCGACAGCTGAGAAGTCGATGCCGATGCTGCGGCGGATCATGTCGAGAGTCGCCATGGTGTCAAGCGATGCATCGAGGGGGCGAAACGGGGTCTCCAGCTCACCGGCAGTGATGCGCCGGGCGACCTCCGCGGCTTCATAAAACAAGCCCTCGAAGTGCCGCCCGGAGGGTTCCTCATAGCGCAGGGTTTTTGACCCGTCGGCTGAGATCACCTCGAATGAGCCAGGAAGGTGAAAAGGCCCATCAAATCGAATGGTTCCGTCGGTGCCGACGATCGCGGCGTTGGTTGGTGTGAAGCCGTAGAGCGTCGTCGACATTGTTCCCTGGTTTCCCTCTGCGTCCGTGAGGATGGCCGAAAGTTGGCCGTTGACACCGCTGGGATCGGACTGCCCTAGACCAACGACGCGTTCAGGAACGCCAAAGATTTCAGCCAGAAACGAAACCTGATAAGTTCCCAGGTCCAGAAGGGGACCGCCAGCCAGTTTGGGATCGAAGATGCGGTGATCCCGACTAAAGTACTCGCCATAATCCGTATATACGGACTTGATCTGGCCGATCGCCTTGGTCTCAAACAGTTGGCGAAGCACATCAAATTTCGGGAGAAAAAACGTCCAAAGCGCTTCGGCGAAAAACAGCTTTTTCCGGCGAGCCAGCTCCACCATTTCCGCGGCTTGGGCGCGATTGAGAGCGATGGGCTTCTCCACAAAGGCGTGTTTCCCGGCATTCAGTGCCAGCGTAACCCCCTCGTGATGCGAACTGTGCGGGGTAGCGACATAGATCACATCGAGATCGTCGGAAGCGACAAACTCCTGGTAGTCGCCATAGGCTTGCTTGAGCCCCATACGCGAGGCGAATTCCTCAGCACGGGCTTTGTTACGGGAACCGACTGCAACGATATCCTGCGTGGTGTGGGCACGAACCGACTCAATGAATCGCTCGGCGATCCAGCCAGAGCCGAGAATGCCCCAGCGGATGACAGGCGCCTCGCTGGCGGGTTTGATTCGGGATGCGGGCAATGACGTGGGGAATGACATGGAACGTTCTCCTTAATCTCAAGTAGCCTATGAGCTACCAAAGAAAAGTGATAAATGGCTGCTATTTCTTCTACGCTGGTCCTCTCTGAGAGTGAGTCTTCTTTGTCGCTTCTCGTTCGCTCTGAGAAGTTCGCGCAACTTGTCGCTTCGGCATGAGCGCGTCAGAAGCCTATGGCAAAGCAGGGCGAAGGCGGCAAAACTTCGCGGTCGTCGCTAGGACGAGGAGCGCATTTCAATTTCATGACCGCCGCGCATAGACGCCAATTCACCCGCGTGTGGACTGATAAATCGCATTTGGCCCTCCGGAGCGTTGGCCGGGAGTCTGAAGCCGGAAGTGTGCGTTTCTGTGGGCGCAGAGTGACAAAAGGGCACGGGAGTCAACCGCGCGCCGGAGAGCTGGACCCGCTGAATGCCGAGAGGCGCACTCGGGCGCTGCGGGACGAATTGACCCTCAACGAAGTCGAAATGCCCCGCATACCTTCCCAGACGAGCGGCTGCCGGAAGCTTCGGCGGATACCAGTCTCTTACGAATCCATGGTCTGTACGACTTGATGTACCGATGCGAATCATTGCAGCGTTATCAATCCGTAATCATGATGGACTTGGCATCGGCACACTGGTCAAGGGAACATTGGTCGACCTCGCGACAATCCGCCTCACGCTCAAACGGATCGCGCTAAAGACTTCTCACCGATTCCGACTCGTTGCTGTCTACTCCTCCAAATTTGCCAACGTTCTTTCCCGGCATAAAGCGGCAAAGAGTCTTCCACTTCGTTGTCTTCGATCTTTTCAAACCAACTGCCGAGTAGTTCACCCAGTTGGTATTGAGTGATTGGCCAGGGAGGAGGTTCTTCTTCAGGGCCTAGGAAGAAAAATCCGCAAAGGAGACCTGCGGGGGCAACTAGCTTTGCAATCCGTTGAGCATAACGAGGCCAGAAATCGGGCAGCAACGTGCAGAGGAAGGTTCGCTCATAGATTATGTCGAATGAACCTTCCCGTAACGGATAGGTGAAAAAATCTCCCTCATAGACCTTGCTCCCCAAGGGACCTAACAAGCCTCGGGCGCGTGCGACGGCGACTCTGCTGAAATCGATGCCGATCACATCCCAGCCACTTGAAGAAAACGCCTCGATTTCGTAACCGGAACCGGAGCCGGGAATCAAGACACGCCCTGACTCATGGTGTGTATCAAGAAACGCCTTCAGCGATTTTGGGACTCCTCCGAAGTCCCACGGCATTTTGCCCGCAGCGTAACGGACATCAAAAAATTCCGGACCGATGCTAGGGAATTCATCCACAGGAACTGTTTTTGCAATACTGGGGCGCTCTGTCCAATATCCTATCTCAATTGAAAGCAGCGCAATCGCCGCGCCGCTGCGCCGTTCGTCTAACGATCAGAATTGCGGATGACCGTAACCCTTTTCTTTTCGCATTCAGTAGCTTTGCGACAAAGGATTCATCGAGTTGCTCGAACGCCGGGACAGGAAAGGATACGTCAGCAGGCTCCGAGGGTAGCTTTCTCGGTGGGGGAAGACAGAAGTCCCCTTACGACGCCAACCTGCTGATCACAATTTCGGCTTGCTCTTGATGCTGGCCGTAACGGCCGGCGCTTTTACTGCTCGCCACAAAGGCTAAATACCTCGCGTCGCACGGAAGAGAGCGCCTTGCCTGCGAGAAAAGACGATCTCTTTTCCATCCTTTAGGAGAAAAGCGAGGCCTCCGTCTTTGAGGAGGCGTGGTTGCTTAACTTGGCTGAGATTAACTATGCAATCACGACTGGCGCGAAAGAAGATTGAGCTGTCCAGCCTGCGCTCGCATTCCCCGAGGGAGCGACGAATAAGGAGCTTGTCCTCGGCGAAATGGACGAGCGTGGCATTCCGGGAAGCCTCGAGAATGGAAATGCTCTTGATCCGCGCAAGCCGACATTTGCTCTCGTCAGTCAGGAGAACGAAATCGTCACGATGAAATATAGTGGCTGGCTCTAGCTCTCCCTTGACTGGAGCGAGCCACCCCTCCGGTTCTGCCTGAACTGTCTCAAGCAAATGGCATGTAATTCTTGAATTCAATAGGAAAGATTCCGGAGGGGATCAGGAAGGCCTGTCAAATTCCGCGACAAATTCCTCTCCTTCCATTGCTGCAGCGTCAAAGACGTGCTGAGCTTCAGCGC
>DATDAX010000151.1:0-7441 GCA_036525175.1 Terrimicrobiaceae bacterium
GACTTACCGGCTCACGACTTGGGCGCAGAGAGTGGTCTACTTGACAATTCGGGCGAAGGCCATGGATCGGCCGTAGATCGAATCGGTTAGCGATAGGCTTTGATGCAATTAGCGAAAATCGTGAGAATCGGGTGTGCCGAGTGTCTCGTAGGGGAGAGGGTCGATGCGATGAGCCTGAACCATGGTCGTGTTCCGGGTATTTTGCACTTTGCCATGGATGGATAAGAAGGGTTCCTGGGTTATGGTGAGCCGCCGCTGTTCGAAGAGTCGAGGTTCGACAATGGCGTTGGAGACGCCGGTTTCGTCTTCGAGACTGATAAAGACGAATCCCTTGGCAGTCCCGGGACGCTGGCGGCAGATGACCATTCCAGCGATGTGAACATTCTTTCCATTTCGAGAGCTCGGCAGATCGCTCGCCAGCGTTACGTCGTGAAGTCGTTCGCGTATGAGAGCCATGGGATGGCAGCCTGTGGTCACTCCGGTGCCGGAAAAATCAGCATCCAGACGCTCAAAGGCATTCATGGAAGCAAGAGGCAGGGCAGCTGCGGTATCGGCAGCGAGCCCCGGCAAATCCCCCGGCCGATGAGGCGTTTCAATTTTCCAGAGTCCGTCCCGGCGATGTTCGACCAGGCCATTGAGTGCTCCAATGCGAGCCAGCATGCGAAGCGCCGGCTTGTCAGGCGTGACGCGATCTCGAAAATCCTGCAACGAGGCAAACGGCCGCTCCGACGCGATTCGTTTGCCGATGGCGGAGTCGATTCCCTTGACCATGGAAAGTCCCAAACGGATTGCTCCATCGTCTTCGATTGTGCACAGCCATTCCGAGTGCAGCACAGAGATCGGGCGTACGGCGACGCCGTGGGCCTTGGCGTCGCGAACGAGGGTGGCATTGCTGTAGAAGCCCATGGGCTGGTTGTTAAGCAGGGCGCAATAGAATTCCGGGGTTCGGTGCACTTTCAGCCAGCAACTGGCATAGGCGATCAGAGCGAAACTAATTGCGTGGCTTTCTGGGAAACCATAGACGGCAAACGATTGCACGGAGTGGACAATCTTTTCCGCCACCTCGAGATTGACATTTTTCGCCGCCATGGCAGCGCGCAATTTCACGCAAACCTTTTCCATTCTTTCTTGTGAGCGATGGAAGCTTAGTGCGCGGCGCAGTTCCTCAGCTTCGCTGCCGCTGAAATCGGCCATCACCATGGCCATCTTCAAGAGCTGTTCCTGGAACAATGGGACGCCCAGCGTGCGTTCAAGAGTGGGCCGCAACCGTTCGTCAATGTAGGTGACCGGCTCGGTGCCTTCGCGCCGCGCGAGATAGGGATGCACCATCCCGCCCTGGATGGGGCCGGGACGGATAATCGCAACTTCGACGACCACGTCGTAAAAGCACTTTGGCTTCAGGCGGGGGAGCGTGGCCATCTGAGCGCGGCTTTCAACCTGGAAAGTCCCGATGGTGTCGGCTCGGGTCATGAGGTCGTAAACCGCCGGGTCATCTTTCTGGATAGCAGCGAGATCAACGGGACGCTGGCGCTCTGCGCACAGAGTTATGGCGTCCTGCATGGCAGCCATCATCCCAAGGCCAAGAAGATCCACTTTGATAATTCCAAGGTCTTCGCAATCATCCTTGTCCCACTGCGCTACGACTCGACCGGGCATGGAGGCATTTTCGAGAGGGACCATCGAACTAAGCGCGCCCTGGCAGATGATCATGCCGCCGGAGTGTTGTCCGAGATGGCGCGGCAGTCCGTAGATCTGGCTGTAGAGTTGGATGGCAGCTTTCGCGCGAGGGTGATCGGAGGGAATTCCCGCTTGCCGTAGTTGGTCCTGCAAGTCGAGCGTGTGAGGGAAGTCGCCATTGGCGTACAGGCTCGAGAAACGATCGATGATATCTGGCGAAAATTTCAGCGCTTTGCCGATCTCGCGCATCGCGCTTCGGCCGCGATAGGTGATGACATTGGCGGTCATGGCCGCGCCATGTTTGCCATAGCGACGATAGACCTCCTGGATCACGCGCTCGCGACGGTCGCCGCTGGGAAGGTCCAGATCGATATCGGGCCATGTCTTTCGACCTTCGCTGAGGAAGCGTTCGAAGAGGAGATTATTGGCGATGGGATCGCAGGCGGTAATGCCGAGGCTGTAGCACACAACGCTATTTGCCGCGCTGCCGCGTCCTTGCATGAAAATGTCGTTCTGGCTGCAATAGTTTGCGATGTCCCAGACGATGAGAAAGTAGCCGGAGAAGCCAAGACGCCGGATCAAGTCGAGTTCGAAGTTCAATTGCTTGAGCACTTTTGCGCTGAGATGGGAATAGCGCGCGCGTGCGCCGGCGAAGGCGACAGTCCGTAAAAAGGAATCCATCGTTTCGCCGGGTGGCACCGAGTACTTTGGAAATTCATAGCCGAGATTCTCGAGTGAGAATTCGAGGCGTTCCGCCACAAGCGACGTGTTTTCGATGGCTTCTGGCAGATCAGCAAAGAGGCGCTCCATCTGCGGGGCGGATTTGAGGTGGCGCTCGGCGTTGATACTGAGAAGGCGTCCAGCGGAATCGAATGTGGTATGATGCCGCGCGCACGTGAACAGATCGAGCGCGCAGCGTCCGTCGGGCTCCGCATGGAGCACGCCGTTGGTGGCTACGAGCGGGAATCCCCTTGTACGTGCCAATGCCACGAGGTGTTTGTTGCGCCAGGTCTCTCCTCGTTGCAGGTGGCGCTGGATTTCGACGAAAACGCTCTGCTTCCCAAAAATTGCAGCCAGGGTTTCGAGTTTTGTTGAAGCTTCAGGACAGCACGGATCTTTGAGGATCCCTTCTTCGCCGCCTGTCAGTACCACTAGCCCCTCTGCATACGCGGGGAGTTCCTTCCAGAGCACCGTAGATTCGGTTTTACTGCCTCGTAATCTGGCCTCGGTGATAAGACGGCAGAGGTTTTGGTATCCTGTCCGGCTGGCAACCAGGACGGGAAGAATGCGTTTGTCTTCCATTGTAAGCTCTGCGCCGACCACGGCACGAATTCCATATTCTTTTGCGGTCGCGTGCAGGCGAGGCGAGCCATAGAGTCCGTCACGATCGCAGAGCGCAAGCGCCGGAAGGCTAAGCCGTGCGGCGGTGCGGGCAAGATCCTCGGGACTGGAAGCGCCACGCAGAAAGCTGAAGGCGCTGCAAGCATGGAGCTCGATGTAGGTCATGGGGCGGCGCACATGCCTTCATAGCAGCCTTCGATCTTCCAAATGGTTCCATGGCGTGAGAGGCGGTAAAGACCGCCTTTGGTGAGCGCCACATCCCATTCCTCTTGCTGCCAGCGTTCGCTGTCCCACCAGTTTCCGGAAAGGCGATAAGGGCCCGCGCAATTGCGGATGGTGCCGCACACCGCCGGCGATTCCACAATGGCCGGGGATCCATTTTTCACGCGGACGGAACTCGGGATGGCAGGACGGAAGCGTCGCAAGGGAAGCCCGCGTGGCAATTCGATGACAGATGCAGACTCTTTTTCAGTCTCCGTTTCGACGGCAAAGCAATCATCCAGCACATAAGAATCCGGCCGGTAGGAGTTGTTTCTTGCAGGCACGCCGATATTATCGTTGCCGAGAAACGCCTTTAATTTTGCGAGTGTTTCGCCAAAGCGATTGGGATCCCGGAGAGCGCTTTCGAAGAGTCGGAGCTGATCCTTCGTAGGAAGGGCGGCTTGGATGCTGAGCCTTACACCAATGGGTCGCTTTGCGAGTTGAAGATTCTCCAGGTGCGTATTGAGAATGCGGAAGAGCACGTCCACGTCGGCCGTAGGCATAGGGATGCAAAAAGCGCGTTCGTGACACGAACCATCCTCCAAAGGCAGACAGAGGACTAAGCGCTGTGCCACACGATAGACGGCCCTCAGCCGCGCGCACAACCCATCCAGAAAACGCCGAAGCAAAAACAAGAGCGGTTCCACCGTTTCGATTTCGCAATCAAAATCAAATGCCTCTGTATATTCCGGCGCAGGACGAATCAGGCGGAGCAGGCGTTTGTTGCGCCCGGAGACCTTGCGCCGCAAGGCTTCCGCAGCAGGACCAAGGCGCTCGATGATTTCCATTTTTGGCAAGGCCAGAAATTCGCCAACGTGGTGAATCCCCCAGCCGTGCAAAATCTGTAGAAGATCCTCCGGAGGTTCGAGAGTCTCAATGGGCAAGCGACTCGTAAAAGCTCCCGCATCGTAAACGACAGCCGACGGCTGGGCTCCACGGGCCGCGAGGAAGGCAAGATCTGGCGTGGGAGCGATGCCCATCACGGCGCACAAACCCTGTTTGCCAAGATGAGCGACTTGTTGATCGGCCAGTTGCTGCCAGCAGGTTTCCTTTCTGACATGGCGAAGATCAGCCACGCACGCGCCGTCGCAGCAAAGCTCCACATCCGGCGAAAGCGCCAGTGCAGTTTGAACGAGGATTTGATTAAGACACTCTTCCTGGGCGGGAGAGTGCGGCCTGATTATGAGGTTTCTCTCTCGCGCCATTGCCTGGGCGGAAGTCATCCCTGCAGCGATCCCCTTGGCCGCTGCTTCCTCGCTAACCTCCGATACAACTCCTTTTAGTGTGGCTTCGTCGACAACGACAGCCGGACCACAGACGTCGCGCCAACGCAAGGATGCCTGGAGGCGGAATCGGGGCAGGAAAATGCAACCAAACATGACATTTTCTCCTCATGCGGATTTTTGGAAAACCTCATCGAACACTGCAGTGCCACGCTCGTAAACCTGCACATGAAGATATTCCCATAACGTAGGGCGGGGGAGATGCATTGCCTCCAAGGTAAGATCTGTGCGGATCGCCATGCGAGCGGACGCGCCTCCCACGAGCGGTTGCGGCGTCAGCACCGCAAGCACAGTGCCGGTCGGTTCAATAATGCGTCGAAAGCGATGCCATGTGCTCAACGGAATACGCCGCAACTGCAGTGCTGGCAGCATTTGCAGATCCAAAACCACAACCGGCAGATTTCCGTCGCGGAGCAAAATGTCCGCCGCCCTGATTGCCAGGTCGGCCGCGCCACATATCACCCAGAGTATGCGGCGCAAATGCTCATCCGCCCAATCAGAGGGCTCAAAGGAATTCGCGGCGTCAATCAAACCAACGAAAAGCCCGTCACGCACCGCCGCGTCCGCCACGGCCGCCAGGAGCAACGACCCTCCCGCGCTGGAGCCGCAAATTTCCGTAACCGCTCCCCGCAGAAGGCCCCCTTTTTGATCAAAAGCCTTGCAGCCTGTGCGCAGCCGGCCATCCAGCCTGCGCGGTGATGGAGGAAATTTTTCCGCCACCAATGTCCGCAACGCTTCCAGTCGAAGCCTGGAATCATGTGGTTGCATGCCGGATTAACCCTCGAAAAATGCCCGCCACCTTCACGTCCTCAGCATTTACCACCAGATCAGGATAGCGCGGATTGCTAGCACGCAGGATGATCTCGGACTTCTCGGGTACGAAAAACACCCGTTTGAGCGTTGTCTCGTGAGCCTCTCCCACAAGAAGAGCCGCGATCTCGCCGTGCTGCACCCCAAGATTTGGGCGTAAGAGCACCCAATCGCCATCCAAAATTCCATCTCCAGCCATCGAATCACCTCGGACTCGCAGGAAAAAGTCCCCCTCGCGATAGGGAAGAAGGTCCGCGGTCTCGATAATTTCGTCCGCTTGAGCAAACGCTTCTTCCAAAGGACCAGCCGGTATCGCTCCCAGGAGCGGAATGCCCCCTGCGCCAAGCGCAAACCGTGCCCTGGAAGTCAGTCGCACCACACGCGACCGCCCTTTCTCTCCTCCGCCCTGGATGACCAGAAAGCCATTGCGCTCCATGATACGAAGCGTTGCAGTGAGACTGCTTTCAGCCGCATATCCAAGCCGCCGCACCAGATCGGATACAAAAGAGGGTTCATTTCTTCGCTCAAAGTCCAAAATCTCCTTTGCAATGCGAAGATGAGCAGAGGAAAGCAGCTTCTTCATATCGTGTAAAGTCACGATAATTTTGAAGTTTCGCAACCCCTTTTTCTTTATCCGCACGGATGTCTTTCACGATGAACATGATGAAGTCGGCTCTCGCGAAAACGATGCGAATGACGGTGGCACAACCGCTATGCAAATAAGCCTCGATTGTCATTGGAAACGCATTCCAGATCGCGGAGTTGCAAAAGAACCATTAGAATCCAGCTCAAACACATAAAATCCTATGAGGAAACGATTTACGAGCCAATTATTGAAAGCGTTCCTCAATCACAAAATCAAAGAATTTGGCAAAATGACCACCCTTCACATTGATACCGAACAGAAGCACATTTCCCTCACGGCGAATCTGATTGGAGAAACGGAACCCATCGACGCCAGCATGAAGTACATGCTCGAGGAAAGCGACGGCCGGACCTATTTTGTTCCGACGGAACTCAATTGCTCACGCCAATGGCTCTCTCTGCTTGCTCAGCAGATGCTCAAGGACAATGTCATTCGATTCGAAATTCCCAATGGCATCGCGACGACGGTCCTCAAGATGTTGAGAATCTAGCCAGCCTAGATTTGCCGAAGCCAGGCGTCATGACCGGCTGGCTAGGAAGACCACTACCGCCACGACGAGCAGGAATACCCCGACAAATATTCCATCGATGAGATCGGAGTGATCGCGCTGATCATTCCACGCAACGTTGGCACCCATACGCTTGAGTTGGACAATTCGCTGATTGAGCGACGGGTGAAATCGATAGATGAATCCGTGCTTTTCCGGTTCGTCCTGCTCGTCTTCCGATTTCTTGAGTTCACGGACCATTGCTATCGCTGCCTCGGTGCGTGAGGTGAGATGGCCCGATGGTTCAGCGCGGATCTCAGCGACTCGCTCGCGCATTCTTTCGAGATTTCGATGATCTTTTGTTTCCGAGCCCACGATGAAAAGCATTTCCGCCCAACCGACTCCGCGTATGGGATGAGCGAGCGTCGTGAGATGAATCAACGCCCGGGCGAGTCCGTCCGGATTGCGGGTAAGTTGCACTGCCGTGGCGTCGGCGAGGCATCGGCGTGCGCGAATCGCAAATGCAATGAAGGGCCCGAGCACGAAAAGGGTCAGCATAGAATAGGTAATAAATCCTGCCAAACGGCTGAGGATAAGCGGCATGAGTAGCATAAGCAACAACGATCCCACAACCTTATTGAAGGGGCCCAGAGGTAGGGGGAGGTTGAGCATGCGCTCCATGAAGGCCAGCATGTCGTTCATGCCTTCCGGCTGCAGGCTGAGCATCAACTTTGACGCCGCGCGATGAGCTTCGACGGAGGCGTCGCTATTTCCCCGCCGAAAGAGGTAACACACCAGGCTCGATATGGCTTGGCGGGCGCGCGGACTGAAAGGGACGTCCATGAGAGTCATGAAGAAACCCAGTGTCTGCAGGACGGTAAGGACGCCTGATGCGATTCGCAGATCCCCATTTGCAATGGAAGCTAGAAGATGTCC
>DATDAX010000152.1:0-2263 GCA_036525175.1 Terrimicrobiaceae bacterium
AATTCTGCCTCCACATTGACAAATTCCGCCCGTCGCTGATCAAAGACGGATTGGGCAATCGCCACCGCAGTCTGATAATCAGTCGGATCGATTTCAAAGAGAAGCTGCCCGCGTTGGACCTTCTCGTTGTCACTCACCGCCGTAGAGAAGCCGCGCAAAAATCGCTGCGAGAGCCAGGGTCGAACTGGTAACAAGGATCGCGATGAGATTAGTCGCGTTACGAGCCATAATAGAAGAGCGCCATGCCAAGTCCCAGACATGCCCACAGGCCTAGGAAGAACAGCGGCGGATTCCAGACCCACTTTACTAGTTGAAACCTCTCGAGCAGCGCGCAGACCACCGATGTCGCCGCGAGCGAAAGAATCGTCAGGATGACAAATCCAGCAATCTGCACACCTGCAATTGGAATTTCGTAGAGCATGGAAGGACCTAATCCCGGGTCAAACTCGATCGGCCAGGAATGCGAGGAGCGCTTTATTGGCTTCCTCAGCGTGCGTCCAAATGAAGCCGTGCGGTCCATCCTCTATGAGCACCAGCTTGCTGCCTCGGACCATTTCATGAGTCCGCTTTCCGGTGGGTTCGAAAGGACAGGTGCGGTCGGCGCTGCCATGCATGACAAGCGTGGGCACATCGATCTTGGCGAGATCGGAACGGAAATCCGTGAGCCATGCCCGGATGCAATCAGAGCATGCCTTTGCCGAGGATTGCATCGCGACGTTCCAACTCGCCTGCACGGCATGGTCGCTGATGAGTTTTCCTCCCAGAATATCGACATTGTAGAATGCTTGGAGGAAGCCCGCGATGAAAGCAGGCCGATCTGCAGCAATGTCGCGGAGAAACCCGTCAAAGAGACTTTTGTCCACGCCTTCGGGATTATTATCTGTCTTAAGAAGAAATGGCGGAATCGCCGCGAGGAAGCCGGCTTGGCTTACCCGCTCGGAACCGTAGGTGCCGAGATACCGGGCTACTTCACCTCCACCCATCGAAAAACCGAAGATCGCCGCATCGCGCAAGTCGAGCGTGGCAATCAACTGGTGAAGGTCGGCAGCAAGTGTGTCGTAGTCGTAGCCGGTGGAAGGTTGACTGGATTGTCCAAACCCGCGCCTGTCATAGGTGATGACACGATAGCCTTCTTTCAACAGCGCGGCTGTTTGCTTTTCCCACGAGTGTCCATTCAGGGGCCAACCATGGATGAGAACGACGGGGCGTCCTTCACCATGGTCCTCGAAGTAGATGTCGATGTCAGTGGAGTTTTCACGGCCTACGGTGATGGTGGATTTCATAGTTTTGGATGGCTTGTTAGCTTTTTGCTAAATGAAGAGGCCGCGTCTGGGCACGATCCTCTTCGTGAAGGATACGAATCACTTCGGCGATGGCTTCGGCATTCCCGATCACGCCATGACCACTGCGCACGATGAGTTCCGAGCGAGCGCCACCAAGGTGACTGCTCCAGTAGGGAACAACGCCGTCCGATCCGCGCTCTTTCGATCCTCGGTTTTTCTGGCCGATGATACTGTGATAGGGAACCGAGATCGGGCGACCGGCGAGTGCGACGAGGGCAGTGCTTTTCGGAGAAAGTGTCCGAACGGCGGAGAATCGCCCGCCGTCATAAAAGACAGCCGCCGCGGGCATCATGGCTCCGGGGTTTTGCCAGGAAAGGCTGCTGAAGCCGGTTTCCTCCATCGGTGAAAGCCGGGCGAGCGAGTTTCCCATCCACCCAATAAACGAATCGGCCATCGGGCTACCACGATGAGGCGCGGCCATGAAGATCACCCGGGCAACGCGCGGATTTTTTTCGAAATTCAGAATGCGAGAGAGATTGCGGATAGCGGCGGGGTCACCCTTGAGGCGGGAAGATGGCACCCGGAAGACGCTCGACCAAAGCGCATTGCCACTGGAACTAACCAATGTATGGGAGATCACCCCTCCCATACTATGTCCAAGGAGGACGATCCGTCTGGCGGCAGCTGAGCGATTCTCGGGATCGAGCGCACGGATAGTGCGATCAAGGCTCTCACGGAGGTCAGCGGCGTTGGCTAGGACGGGCGAACCGCTGGGGTAGTAAAATTGCCAGAGTTGATATTTTGCACGCACCTCTGGGTCGCTTCGAAGCGCGTCCACCAATTGGGCAAACGCTACCGGAGTCGATTGCAAGCCATGCACCATCAATAAAGGCGTCTTGGCGGGATCGTAAGGATCGAGAAGATAGATTTGCGGCTTTCTGCGCACAGAAGACGGCCGAATCATGCTGATAAACCCCGAA
>DATDAX010000153.1:0-6314 GCA_036525175.1 Terrimicrobiaceae bacterium
CGGTTCCCTTCCGTCCGCGGCGACTCACAGATCTGGAAAGTTGCGTGTTAGCGGAGAGGGCGGAAATAAGTTGGCTGTCTCATTCGTCACCAGTCGTGACTGGCATGAGCCCTTGATCGTCGAGATTGCCCCTCTTGCCCATGGCGTTCGCACAGATGTCCGACGCGGCGAAAATGCCGGCAGACAACTCCGCCACGAATTTGTCGCGCTGGCCTTGATTGCGGGAAGCCTGCAGCCCGTTGGGAACGGCATTTACAAGGCGCAGTTGACCTTACCTGACTCGACGTACGCGCCTGTCGCGGCGATCGCGGCGTGGGTGCGGCCGGCGAACAATCTTGTTCCGATCCAGGCTGCGGGTGGCTGGATTGACTGACCGAGCATTTTAGGAATCGTCAGTCTTTGCAGCCAGCCGAACTTTGGTCCATAATTCGGCCAGTATGAAACACCCTGTGCTAATCGTAGGCTCCGTCGTCTTCTGTCTGATCATCATCAGCGCAGCGTTCATTGCACTCATTGCTCTCAATGGGAGCAGCCTGGAGGAATCCAGCCGGGCTTACGTCGAGTGACAACTAGACAGCCTGTCGTCTAGCCAGGCACGTTTGAGACGATCCGCGTTCCTTCGGGTCGCCGGAATCGCTTTACACAGACCAGTTGGCGGGTTTCCCGGAATTGTAAGAGGCTCCTTCCTTGTCCTTCGTCGGAGAGTCGCAGAACGAACCACGCTGTCGATATTCGGCTAAGAATCGATGGCTTTGATGAATGCGGCGGAGTCTGCCACGGCACCGAAGACGCCTCCCTGCATTTTCACCATTTTCAACGCGGCGGAGTGGTTGCCGGGATCTGTAGCGGCCGTGCAATCGGAGAGGATGAGGCATTCATAACCCCGGTCGTTTGCTTCCCGCATGGTGGTATGGACGCAGACGTCGGTAGTAATACCCGTGAGGACGATGTTTCGGATGCCGCGTTGGCGGAGGAGCATGTCGAGATCGGTCCCGTAAAATGAGCCTTTACCGGGCTTGTCGATCACGCATTCTCCGGGTTTCGGAGCAAGATCGGGAATGATTTCCCAGCCGGGTTCGCCTCGGGTCAGGATTCGGCCGCAGGGGCCCGGGTCACCGATGCCTGCTCCAATTCGCCTGCTGCGCCATTGTTTGTTGGCAGGCAGATCGGAGAGATCCGGCCGATGGCCTTCGCGCGTGTGAAAGATCTGGAAGGATTTTGCGCGAGCGGCTTCAAGGACGCGTTTGATTGGCTCGATCGGCGCCTGAGTAAGGGAAAGATCGTAACCCATAGCGTCCACATACCCGCCCTTGCCACAGAAGTCGATTTGCATGTCGATCACGAGCACAAGCGTTGTCTCTGGTCGCAAATCGCCGTCATAGGGCCATGGGTAGGGATCGGATTCGACGTATCGAGCGGTGCTCGTGTGGTTCATGGGTGAGTCGGTTGAATATGGAATTATGTCGGGCTACCACCCGCGGGTGCGGATTGGTGCGGTCGGAGTGCGGAAATCTGCCGCAGTTCCTGTGCCAGGTGTTTCATATTACATAAAAGACTAATATCCAATATTGTAGGCATTTCGGGCGCCGGCTCTGATCAACGGACCTGTTGCGCCTTGCAACAAACGACACAGCATAGCTGTGCATTTCTTACACAGCGAAAACGACGGTCCGAGCTCCATCTGAGGACCGCGCGGGTGGCTGTAAGGAATCCGAGCGACTCCCGACGAATCGGAAAACCTATGAACGAACTCACCAAAACCCAAGTGGTCGTTGCGTGGATTTGCCGAATCGTTGCAGCTGTGATCTTGCTGCAAACGCTCTTCTTCAAGTTCTCGGCGGCGCCAGAATCGGTCTATATTTTCACGAAGGTTGGCATTGAGCCATGGGGGCGCATTGGTTCCGGAGTCGTGGAGTTGATTGCGGCGGTTCTCCTGTTTGTGCCCGGCCTCACCTGGTTGGGTGCGGGGCTTGCCCTGGCTGTTATTGGTGGCGCAATCGTCAGCCACCTTACGTTGCTTGGGATCGAAGTTCAGGGGGATCACGGCGTGCTCTTCGCGCTTGCGATTGTGGTCGCGGTCTGCTCGGCAGTTCTTCTCTTCGTTTACCGACGCACGATTCCGATCGTGGGCAACCTGCTGTTAAAATGAACGAGCGAACCATTCTCGACTCGATGAGAGAGGTGCTGCGTCAGGGCGAGACGCTCCTCGGCGCTCTCGATGACGCTTCCTACGCAGCAAGAATTCCCGCGGCGTTCAATTCCTCCGTGGGCGGTCACTATCGGCATTGCCTCGACCATTTTCGCGGCGTGTTGGACGGACTCGATGCCGAGGAGGTAAACTATGACAACAGGAGGCGCGATCCCCGCACCGAGACGGTTCGCGGAGTTGCGCTAAGCCAGACGCGAGAGCTCCTGCGTGCAAGCGAGCAGCTCGGCAGC
Source organism: Terrimicrobiaceae bacterium (assembly GCA_036525175.1). GTDB lineage: Bacteria > Verrucomicrobiota > Verrucomicrobiia > Chthoniobacterales > Terrimicrobiaceae > DASTFP01. The sequence goes on from DATDAX010000153.1 coordinate 2,440, forward strand.
TGGACATTGGGGTGCTCGATCAAGGTTCGCAGCAAGGTCTCTTATGCGATTGAAGAATCGCCTTCGGCAATTTCGACCGTGGGCCGCGAGATCATGTTCTGCGTCGTGCATGCGATTCACCACTATGCATTAATCCGCGTGATGTGTGGGATGCTCGAGGTCGTTGTTCCTGACGGCTTTGGAGTCGCTCCCTCCACCATCAAGCATCTGGAGTCCGCGGTGCCGGCTGGAGATCGCAATTTCAGGTCGCATAGAGCTCGGAGAGCTTCACTGGAACAGCGGGCTGCTTGATGAGACGATGAGTCCGGAGCCATGGTATCACGCCGCGGGCGGCGCCGGAATATTTCTGCTGTCCTTTCTCTCGGAGGATTCGGCTACCTTGACGGGAGCCCTATTGGGTGCGCTGGGCAAGCTTTCATGGCCCGTTGCATTTGCGTCATGCTTTCTCGGCATTTGGATCGGCGACCTCGGCCTCTACGCGTTGGCGCGATTGTTCGGGCGTCCGGTCGTCAATGTGCTTTGCCTGCGCAGGGAGCCTGCCCGGCTACGCAACAGCGAAGAATGGTTTGTGCGGCACGGCCTTTTTGCCCTCGTCATCTGCCGGTTCATTCCGGGCACGCGACTTCCGACCTTCCTTGCGGCGGGGCTCTTGAGGATGCCCGTATTACGCTTTGCGTCTGTCACCGGTATTCTTGCAGCAGGCTGGGTGGGACTGATTTTTATGGCTTTCCGCTGGTTCGAGGTTAAGCCGCAGACAGCTCTCGATCTCTCGGAGGGAATGCGCCTGGCGGTTGTTGCCGCCCTGATGCTCATGGTCTTTCTGACTCGAGACCGCTGGCTTATGGCGTTGCGCAGACTTCTCGGATCACCTGTCGTCCAGCGCTGGACGAAGTGGGAATTCTGGCCGGCGTGGCTTTTCTATTTTCCCATTGGACTCAACTATCTGCGGTTGTCGTTCAAATACCGCAGCTTGAGCCTGCCGACATGCGCGAATCCCGGAATGTTTACCGGGGGCATGATTGGCGAATCCAAGCAGGAAACGCTCAGCGCCCTCGCTGAGAGGAACGCGCGATGGGTCGCGGCGAGCATTCTTATCGAGCCGGGGGGCGTAGCGGACCGGGTGAAACGCCTCAGGGACGGAATGAGACTCATCGGTCCGGATTTTCCCATTGTGCTCAAGCCCGATGTCGCGCAGAGGGGAAGCGGGTTTAAAGTCGTGAGGAACGCCGTCGAAGCGGAAGATTATCTGCGTGAGGTCGATGTCCCAATAATTGCCCAGCAATATATCTACGGGCCGCGTGAAGCCGGACTTTTTTACTACCGCTTTCCTGCGGAAACGACGGGGAAGATCTTTGCAATAACCGAGAAGATTTTTCCTGTGATAGTCGGTGACGGCACCAGAACCGTCGAGCAACTGGTCCGGGCGGATGCGCGTGCGTCGCTTCTCGCGGAAACCTATCTGCGAAGGTTTGATCGCATACGGGACCGCGTCCTCGAAGACGGTCAACCTCTGCGGCTTGTCGAAGCGGGAAATCACGCGCAAGGGTGCATCTTCCTCGACGGAACGCATCTTTGGAGCAGCGCGCTCGAAGAGCGAATCAACGCAATTTCGGTTGACCTTCCGGAATTTTATATTGGTCGGTACGACGTCCGCTTCCGTTCGATCGAAGAGTTTCGGATGGGCAAGGGGTTCAAAATTCTCGAGTTGAATGGAGCGGCCTCTGAGGCTACGAGTGCCTATGACTCCACCAAGTCATTGCGCGAGGCCTACGGTATCCTGTTCAGGCAATGGGAACTCGTCTTCGCCATTGGCGACGAGAATCGGCGGCGCGGGCATCGTGTGGACCCACTCGCGAAAATCATTTCGGCATGGCAGCGTTACCGGCAAGGCAGCCTCTGTCATCCTCTTGCGGATTAGGGTATGTGCAGCGTGAGTTTTGTTCCGCGCGACGACGGCTTTGTCCTGGCCATGAATCGAGACGAACTGCTCTCGCGTGAGTCGGCGCTGCCTCCGGAGGTGCTTTGGCGGGGAAGGTTGGCGGTGCTGTGTCCGCGGGAGTGTAGCGGGGGAACGTGGATTGGGGTCAACAGCGCTGGCATGGCGTTCTCGCTGATCAACTGGCACTCGCAACCCGAGCGCGTCTGTGGCGACCTGATAAGCCGCGGGGAAGTGGTTCGTGCGCTTCTCTCTGCGCGCGGCACGAGCTCGGCGGCTTCCATCTTGAAAGAGCTTCCCCTCAAGCGCATGAATCCATTCCGAGTTATCGTCGTGAGCCTTGATGAGCGTTCCCTCATAGAATGGCGCTCGGGTCGCGACGCCTTGGAGTTCTCATTTCTTTCGTGGACACGTCACCATTGGTTTTCATCGGGACTTGATGAAGCCACGGCCAACATTATAAGGCGCGGAGTATGTTCGCAGGTTGCGGACGATTCGCTGGATGTGCCATCGCTTAGAAAGCTTCACCGCAGTCATGCGCCGAAGGTGGGACCATTTTCGCTATGCATGCATCGTGAAGATGCCGGCACCGTGAGCTATACGGAGCTAAGCGTCTCTGGCCGAATGGCGTCAATGTACTATATCGCCGGGCCGCCATGTTCTGGTGCGGAGCGATTTGATGGGGCTCTCGGCCTCGATGCAGAATGGCGGCAGGGCTCGCCCGAAGGTCAGCGGCTCGATTCCGTGAAAGAGCTGTCGACGATTTGTCCTGGAGTGGAATAGGGCGTGGTTTGAAGTTCGGACGCGCCGGGAGTGAACGGCGCGTGCGTCGGGTCGGAGCAAGACGCTCCCCACCGGATGCAGTCGCAATCGTCAGCGAAGTGAAGATGATCAATCACGTGGATCAGCGCGAGTGCGCAGTCGGAGAATGTAAGGATTCGGTTTGCCTTTCGACGAATTGACATGCGCCTGGCGAGCGCAAAAGCAAAACCTAACATTAGAAAAATCGACTATGAATACACCTACAAAAGTAATGACCTATTGTGCGCTGGCGCTTGGCGTTCTTTCGATTCCAGCCGTCGCGGCCGATGCCACGACATCATTTGCCGATCCCGGGGTCGTCCGGTGTCAAGTGTGCGGTGCCCAGTATAGCGTGAAGACAACCGTAGCGAAGGACAACGGCATCCGACTCAAACTCGTGCCCGTCGCGAACAAAGAGAAGACGCACTGATTTCTCGCAAAAGAGGTCAAAGAGGAAGGCGCCGGCCCTTTTGGAGACCGGCGTTTTCTTTGGCTTGGTCCCGGGTGCGAACCCAGCGGCGAGTTTCTTGGCAACCCTACTGCACGAGGCGCCAGGATTGGACACCAAGAATGGGAGTTCCAGAGTGAAGTTCGAGATCGCCTTCGACTTCGAGAACGCGAGCGGCCAGTTCCCAATCGATAGCGGGCGGTTGGTCATTGAGGGAGGCGAGCAGGAGGGCGACGCCATTGCCTTGCTCGTCACGCACAAGGAGGGCAGGGGCACCTGCTGCAAACATCAATTTGGTTTGACATAAGAAAAACTTATCGTATCCTTCGCGGACATGCTAAAAACGAAAACCAGTTATGGTTCACCAAAGGTCCGTGCTGCGGGGGCGCTTGCACGGTCACTTGCTGCCACGGAAGTTCCTGGCAATGTGGAGCATATAAGTACTTTTGGGAAAGGGATTTGTGCCGAGAAGGCACAAGTTTGCCTGTGATAGAATTATTGCGAAGTTGTAGAAGCACTTTTCTCCGCAGTATTCTGGTGAAGTTAGCCCGCGACACGGGAAGTCTTGATATTCTTATCAAGGATCTGCGCAACTGGCGTGAGGGGCCGGGAATTAAGGACGAGGAATCCTTGGAGTTTCTTCTCCGGAAGTTCATGGATTTCCCTGAGTTTCGCAGTTTATTCTACTAT
>DATDAX010000154.1:0-2334 GCA_036525175.1 Terrimicrobiaceae bacterium
CCAACCAATGGATGACATTGCTAACGAAGAGGGGAAAGCCGACACGCAACGGGAAATTCGAATCTGCCACACCGAACGCGACGGCCACCACGCGGGCGTTCTGAGACCCTTCCAAGGCCATGACCATCGGCTCGCCTGCACTTCGTATCGGGACGCTCGCGCGCCAGCGACCGTTATCGGGGACGGCCAGCTTCGCCGCCTTAGCCAACCGGATGTCGTCGAGCACGACATTCCAGAGGAGCGGACTCTCGGATTCGGTCGCCTCGAGAAAGTCAGGTGGAATCTCTTCGCCGGCGACATTGAACGGTGTGCGCCCAAAGAACAAGAATGAACCGGGACCGAGCGCTTCGAGCGTCGAACCCTGCGGCAGCCAGTTGTCAAAGACCACCGCGTCAAAACTTGCGCTCAGCTCCGGGCGCCACGATTCCGGTTTCAGAATTTCCAGCGCGATCGAAGGATCCGCCTTAAGCGCGCCCTCCAGAAATGGATCGTCCTCGCCCACCAGAAGCACACGCAAATGCCTTCCGGTTGGGAGCGCCGCACGGGCTACATTATCGAAGGTCAACGCGTCCTCGGAGGTGAGCCGTGCGACGAGGAGCCCATCGCCTGAGACGAGCATTTCCTTGGGAACGATTGCCGAGAAATCCCGCTGTTCGCCCGGAGCGAGCCGGAATCGCTGCAAGTCGAAAGGCTTTCCGTCGAGCGAGAGTTCCAGCTCCGTGTCATTGGAGCCTTGGGAAAAGTTTGCCAGCCTTGCGAAGAGTTCGGCGGACTGCGGGCTTGCGGGGAGCGGCCGTTGCGCGAGCGCCAGGATGGCCACGTTGTCCCCGGGCTGTCCGACGGTGATCTGATCGACGTTCTCAGGGATGCTTGTCTCTCGATCGCCAATGACGATGAGCTTCCGCTCCCCGGGTTTGGCCTCAAGAAGCCTTCGCGCAAGGAGGAGTGTCTCTTCCAGATTCCCGCCAGCGTCCGAAGGCTCAAGCGAAGCCAGTTTGCGGCGCAATTCCTTCCCATCATTCGAGAACGAAGAAATGATCCGGGGAACTCCCTCCACTGCAAGAATTGCCACCTCGTCATTCGGTCCAAGCCTCGAAATAACGTCCTGCACGGCACCAAGGGCGTCGTCAAACACGCCGGAAGCTTGCATGCGGGCCCGCATGTCGAGGACGATGACAGTAGAGCGCCGGCCGAGAAACGCGGCCTCCTCCGGCCGCGCGAGCGCAAGCAGCAACAAAAGAAAGATCACCAGCTGAAGCAGCAGCGAAAGAGGATTGCGCAGCCGGCCGAGGAACTTTCGGTGCGGCTCGCGTTCCATAACTTTCTGCCAGAAGAAGAGACTGGAGACCTCCAGCGGCGTCCTGCGTGGGCGCCGCAGATACAGCGCCACAATGGCCACAGCCAGCGATCCGAGAAAAAATGCCGCGGGAAAAAGAAAGTTCATCGCACCAAGCCGTCGCGGCGGAATACTCGCAGGATGATGTCATCGAAAGAGGCGTTCGCTACGACAAACGAGTACCCCGCGTTGTGCCTCGCGCACCAGGACCTGACCCCGCCGCGAAAGCGTTCAACCTCTTCACGGTAAATCCGCTGAAGACCCGGGCTCGCGGTGACAGCCAGCTCCTGCGCGCTTTCGCAATCGCGAAGCAGCAGATCTCCGCCCTGGTCGGGATCGCATTCGGCCGGATCCATCACATGCACGAGATGCACGGCAAAATGGCGCCCCACCAGAGCGCTCAGACCGCGCTCGTAGCCGGAAGGATCGAGACAATCGCTCAATACAATGGCCAACCCGCGCCGGCGCCGGCCGCGGCCAAATCGCTCAAGACTTGACGACAGATCGGTGCTGTCGCCGCGCGGGTTCGCGCGCAGAAAGCGCAAGACATCATGAAATGCCGGAATTCCCCGGTATCGCCCGCTCTCCGCGCGCAGTGCCGAATCAAAGAACCAGAGGGCCACGTGGTCGAGGCCGTGAAGCGCGAAATACGCCAGCGCCGCGGCCAGATGCCGCGCGAGGACGAACTTCGCCGCATGCGAGGCGCCGCTCGCGCGCCAGTGCATGGAAGAGCTGCAGTCTATGAGGATTGCCACGTCAAGCTCTTCTTCCTCCTCGTAAAGCTTCATCACCAGCCGTTCAATCCGCCCGTAGATGCTCCAGTCGATGCGCCGAGGGTCGTCACCGGGCACGTAGTTCCGGAAGTCGGCAAACTCAAGACTCGATCCCATCCGGCGCGACCGACGCTCCGCCCGCAATGTCCCCGCAAATCGCTTACGCATCTGCAGACGCACATGTTCAAGGCGGACAAGGAAATTGTCGTCAAAAACATTCGCGTC
>DATDAX010000155.1:0-3914 GCA_036525175.1 Terrimicrobiaceae bacterium
TCGAGTCTTGCGATCGAACTCGCTGAGGCCTGCGGACTAACCCTCCTGGGATTCGTACGAGACGCACGGTTCAACATCTATTCGGCGAGCCATAGACTGGACACGATGCACCAGAGCCCTGAAGCAGCGATCGTCGCGTGAGCACGAAAACTCCAAGCCCATCTGCGACACACAGCGGTGCCCAGCCGCCAATTGAACGCGATCCTGCGAAGATCCGCCCACCCAGCAGGAAGGCGGGCGGCATGATGAGTGTTCTGAAAACCATACAGCATACGTTCGGAGAAATGGGCCCTCCTGATGCGACGCAGGCGTTGAGGAAGATCAATCAAAAGGACGGTTTTGTTTGCCAAAGCTGCGCGTGGCCGAATCCCGACGACCACCGAAGCTTCGCGGAATTCTGTGAAAATGGAGCCAAGGCTGTCGCTCATGAAGGGACAAAAAAGCGTATTACAGAGGAGTTCTTTTCCCTGTATTCCATCGCGGAACTCCAAGGAAAATCCGACTATTGGCTCGGCCAGCAAGGCCGACTGACCTGTCCTATGATCCTCCCCGAGGGAGCGACGCACTATGAGCCGATCGAATGGGAATCGGCGTTCAACCTCTTCGCGCGGACCCTCAACGGATTGGCCACTCCCGACGAAGCCGCTTTTTACACCTCCGGCAAGACGAGCAACGAGGCGGCCTTTCTTTACCAGCTCTTCGTCCGGCAGTTTGGGACAAACAACCTGCCGGATTGCTCGAACATGTGCCACGAAGCGAGCGGTTGCGCGCTCCGCAACGTTATCGGCATCGGCAAGGGGACCGTCATCCTCGAAGACTTCGAGAAGGCGGACGCCATCTTTGTGATTGGCCAGAATCCCGGCACAAATCACCCCCGAATGCTGAGCAGCCTCCAACGAGCCAAACAACGAGGCTGCAAGATTGTCAGCATCAACGTGCTGCCGGAAGTCGGGTTGAGTCGCTTCACCCATCCGCAGGACTTCGCGAATCCCTTCAAGGCGCTGCCGGCCCTTTTTGGGAAATCGACAAAAATCTCCGATCTTTGGCTACCCGTTCGTGTAAACGGCGACATGGCAGCGATCAAGGGCATCATGCTGGAAATGCTCGCTGCCGAAGAGCGGAATCCCGGAACTGTCTTCGACCGTGCGTTCATCGAAAAGCACTGCGTGGGCTACGAGTCGTTCCTGGAGGAACTGCGCAGAACCGAGTGGAAGCAGATTGAGGAATCCAGCGGGCTGACTCGTGAACAAATCAGGACAGCTGCAGACATCGCCGTGCGAAGTGATCGCATCATTTGTTGCTGGGCCATGGGACTCACCCAACATCGCAATTCTGTTTCGACGATCGAGGAGGTCATGAACTTTCTCTTTCTGAAGGGCAGTATCGGGCGTCCCGGCGCCGGAGCGTGCCCGGTGCGCGGGCATAGCAACGTTCAGGGAGACCGCACAATGGGTATCGGCGACAACATGGGGCAAAGATTCCTGGACGATCTCGGTCGCGAGTTTGGCTTCAGACCGCCGCGCGAGCGCGGCCTTGATACCGTCAATACAATAAAGGCGATGCACGAGGGTCGGGTCCGGATATTCCTTGGTCTCGGAGGCAATTTTCTCTCTGCGTCTCCCGATACGGAATTTACGGCTACCGCTCTCCAAGCATGCGAACTCACGGCGCACATTTCCACAAAGCTCAATCGCTCGCACCTGATCACCGGCCGCACCGCTCTCATCCTCCCTTGCCTTGGCCGATCCGAGGCCGATATCCAGGCGAGCGGTCCGCAATTCATGACCATGGAAGACAGCATGAGCATCATCAATCGCTCGCAAGGCCATGCAAAGCCAGCCTCATCTAACCTGCGAAGCGAACCTGCGATCGTAGCAGGAATTGCCAAGGCAACGCTCGGAAGGCGCTCAACCGTGGACTGGGACCACTTGATCGGAAACTACGATCGCATTCGCGAGTCTATTGCCCGTGTCATTCCCGGCTTTGAGAACTTCAATGAGCGAATTCGCCAAGGATTCTTTCATTTGCCGCATCCGGCCCGCGACCGGCGCGAGTTCACCAACACGGAGAGGAAAGCCAAGTTCACCCTTCACCGAATCAACATTCAGCCCTTGGAAACCGGCCAATACTGGATGATGACGATACGCAGCCACGACCAATTCAACACCACGATCTACGGTCTCGATGATCGCTACCGTGGCGTTTACAACGGTCGACGCGTCATTTTCATGAATCCGGACGACATGCGCGATGCCGGGCTACAGCAGGGCCAGTTCGTCGACCTTACCAGCCATTTCCAAACTGATACACGCACCGCGGCTCACTTTCAGGTCGCTCCGTATAACATTCCGCGCCGATGCACCGCGACATACTACCCGGAGGCCAATCCACTGGTTCACGTGGAAAGCGTCAGTGAGATCAGTAACACGCCCGCCTCGAAGTCAGTGATCATTACGATCCACCCATCCCGCGACACAGCCGAAGCCATGCGACAGTGGCGACAGGATACAGAACGGTAGGCGGACGTAAGATCGGACACAACTCCCTTCTCTTCTGAAAGAAATCCTCGCCTGTACGGTTTGCCAAAGAGACAATTGACATCATGCAAAATTGGAGTGTTCGCGATTTAAAAGCGCGGCCGGCGCTCAAACCCAAACTGGACGACCCGCTTAGCGTGCGCCGCACGCAGCGACAAGAATCGGGGTTATTCGATCACGTGTTTGATCCTTTCTTGCAGGTAACTGCTGTCGAAGATGGGGGAACCCGATGGCAATGCGTTTCACACGCGTCGGACATCGGTCAACTCGTCGGCCCTACCGAACCATTTATCTGCCGGGCGGACTGAAATGGATCATCGCTTCGCGAATCGTGAGTGCTGGTTCACCAAGCTCAGAGCCGAATGGTTTCGAGTGATGCGACCCCTCGGTTCCTGGGTGCCGTGGGAGCTTCGGGATCATGTTCAGCTGGAGGCGACGAACGAGGAAGGCTTCTGGGGCGAGGGTTTGATACAACCGGCTCCCCAACTCGGCGAAGATCACCTTCGTGAGTGCATCGTGCTACCCGATCGAGCCGTTCTTCTTGAGCGCTTGCCGCACGAGGGCGTTGTCGCGGAGGTAGGCACTCTCCACGGTGATTTCGCTCGCGAAATCATCCGAATTACGAAACCTCGGCAACTGCACCTTATCGATACTGAGATTCATCAGCGCGTGCGCGAAATGACTCGCGATCCCGCACTCATGGAGGGACTACATGTCCACCACTCTGACTCTGTAGAGGCTTTGAAGGTCTTTCCTGACGCCTTCTTCGATTGGATCTATATCGATGCTCAGCACACCTACGAGGGTGTTAAGCGCGACATAGATGCCGCACGCCATAAAGTAAAGCCCGACGGATGGCTCGTGTTCAATGACTACACCATCTGGTCCTACGTGGAAATGCAACCCTATGGCGTCGTCGCAGCAGTCAATGAATTCTGCATCGAAGAAAAGTGGAAATTCATTTATCTCACCTTGCCAAACCACATGTATTGCGATGTGGCTCTCCAAAGGATGAACCAAAAGTAACGACCTGAAACCGGAACCGACGATACTCCGTAATTGCGAACAAGGTGGGTAACCGTACCGTGGGCTCCGGCAGCGGCATGGCTGGAGAACTCAAAATCCAGTGGAGTAGGCCACGAACAGCGGATAGCAGGAGTCGAAGCAGTTGGTCGTCTAGCTAGAACGCATTTATTGCGAAGACGAAGGTACTGTTGTACCCAACGCCGGCCCAGCGTTGCCGATATAGCCAATACGGCCAGCTTCGCGGGCAATTCGCTGTTGACGTTCTTTTTGCACACGCCAAAGGCGGCTATCGTTCTGCTCCTGGAACACGCGCTGGACGGCAACGGCGGCTCGTGACGGATAGGAATTTGT
>DATDAX010000156.1:0-3325 GCA_036525175.1 Terrimicrobiaceae bacterium
GATCGCCCTCGCGAATCAGCTCTTTCCCGGAGAGGACCTAGTCCTTTCCTCTTTCCCCTTTCTGACCGCCGTCGTCTCCACCGTCGCCGCCCTTGTGTTCTCCGCCACCCTTGCGCTTTTCGCCGCCTCGGAATTCTCCACGGCCACCCCTGCGTTCTCCTCGACCGCCGAAGTCTGGCAGTAACGGCCTTGCTACTGCTGAGGACCGTCTACTGGAGTCACGGTCGTCACCTCTTCGGCCCCTCGTGGCGTCCCAGTCATAATTGCGCTGGCGTTCCCATGTTGGCGCTGGATTCTCGGGCTTGGCTCCCAGACTCGAGCGCTTTCCCTGGTGATATTGATGACTTCGATCGTGTCACCGCCGTTTCGCCCCCAGTCCCCTCTCCATTCTGGATTCCAGTCGCCCCTGTACACCTTCCGGCGGGGCCAATCACAATCGAAATTGAGCCAAGGGCCGATCGCAAACCCAACTCCAAATGCTATCGCAGGTTCGAGATATGGTTCATACGGCCGCACAAACACAACCTCTGGATCGTATTGCGGGACGCAGATCACTTCGGGCTCTGCCGGTATAATCCGAACGCAACTCGTTTCCCTTACGATCCTCTGCTTGTGGAGTGTCGACGAGGTTGCCTGCAGCTATTGCTTGAGCTCTAAGCTGCTGGATGGTGTTCATCACATCAGCCGGTTGATTAAGAAGGCATCGCCGACTTGTGTCGTCCACCCTAGGTTTTGATCCATCCATTTTACGATGTCCGGATAGCGAGCGAGCGACTTGACACTATCATCCCACGGTTGATTTACGATCTGAGCCGGATCGCCGTTTGCGGAAAAATAACGAGCGGCAAGTACCAGGTCGGCACAGTTGAGGCCGGCAGGATCAGGGCAATGAGTGCGTCGGGATAGAGAGCGATGGGAGCTAGCAACTGATTGAGCGCTTCCTGCGGAAGCTTCCAAGGAGCGTTCTCCTCTGTCGGCGCTGGCGGTGGCGATTGCGCTCGCAAGGGTGAAGCAAGAAGAAGAATGCAGCCCAGTAGAAGGATTGCTTCGAGCCACCCCATGGGTAAAATCTAATTGTTGAAACGCACGAGCGCCACGGGTATTCAGCGCGAATTTGGGATCAGGGCTCAATCAATGAGGACGCAAGAGACTCATCTCCGGCAGTGATGGCGCGCGGAATGTTGGGCATGATGCGCTACGATGGGACTCGAGCTCTCGCCCGATACTGGTTCCAACTCTAGTTGTCGCTGGAAACCGAGGTGGAGTCACCAAGCCGGAGGCGAGCGAGCGCATCTGTTCCGGCATTCCACGGGCGCGCCTGATCACTCTGGCTCCCGCTCCCGCTAGACATCTTGGCCTCATCGAACATCACACCAGGCATGCAGATGTCGTTCGGGAGTTCGCCTATGCGGCCCAGGCGCAAAACGGTCATCCGCGCGGCATTTTCAATGAGATCCACACTCAATCTTTTGTAGAGATTGATTGTTACCGAATTCGAAAGGAAGGCGGAGGGAGCTACGAACGCCTTGTCACAGGTCAAAGGCGGATCGTTCCGCGATCGGCCTGTCACGCGAGAATGGAACGGTCTCGCTCGAGGAATGGGTTCGCTTTCCAGGAGAGTGCTTGGCCCGACATTTTTGAACTCTTGCCCAAGATCCAGTCGCCGGCAGCAACCGAGCTGCTAGAAAATGTCGCGAATCACTCTCGTGATTTTTTCACGAGCTCGCCTAATTTCCCGCGACGGACTAAATTTGCGATCTCTGTCGCTCGAGACGCGCCGCTGGGTTTTTTTCGCGGACTTGTTTGCCGTTTTGTTGGCTTCGTCTTTATCTCGAATCGCCGCGTTCTCGTTTTCGGTGTCAGCAACTAAGAAGGATTTATCCGACGTTATGGCCCTTGGCGATGGGCCTTCTTTCACAATCCGAGAATCATTGTTTACGGGCGAAGGCTCTACCACTTCTGCATCCCCGATGGGGTTCTGCGGTAGTGAGTTTTTTGCGCTGTTCGCGCCTAAGTCGTTCGACGTGGCGGAGTTCCGTGCCGCCACGGCATCGCTCGTTTGGGCCACCGGTGCGGACGGTGGAAAAATGCCCTCGTTTCCATTATATCCGATGGCTATCATGGCACCAATCGCGAAGAGGCCGCAGAGAAAAGCCCCACGATACCGCGGCGCTGGGGTCAGCCATTGCCGACCGACCTTGAAAAACAGTGCTATCCTATGACCCACACGTTTCATGCTCGTGGATTCTGTAGTGAATCGGTGAAACATGCACCGACGGATTGTACCATTTGATCAAGCAGAAGTCATGCCCGCTGTGGCTGTTATCGGTTGCCGACGCCCCCAGCAGTCTTCCGATGGCAGCGCATCGTCTTACAATAATACATTATTATTGTAAGCTAGAACCCTCTGATAGAAACCCACGGCAAGGTGACGCCGCCGACATTTACCCTGTTGCGGGCCTCTTTCCGGGGCGTCGCTGGCGATTGTTGGCAGGAACTCAAGGCAGGAAAAGAAAGGGAGGCGCCGCCATGAGTGAGGATTCGCTTTTAGAGCGGGTCACCGCAGCCGCCGAAGAGCGTCATCTTTCGCAGAAATACGCTGATTGCCTACCGGCGCACTTGGTTAAAACTCATCGCCTGGGCAGCCGCCGAAGGCCTGGTCCTTGAAGCCGTGCCATCGGACAGGTCAGCGGAGTTCTACGAGGAAGCGACCCGCGGCCGGAGCGCGTCCCATCACCTCCAGGTTAAAGCCGCCCTCGCGCTGCTCTATCACGTCCTGGGTTCCACAAATCCATTCGCCGAATGCGCGGTTCCCAAATTCGCGCCCGAGAAAATCGAGCTGCGTTATCACACTGCCTCGCAATTGGGGCAGCTCCTGAGCGAGCTGCGCGAGGATCGCCGTAGCTACTTTGGACACCTGACATACCACCTCGCCACCGCGCTCTTTTTCACTGGTTGCCGGTTTCACGAGTGGGCACGGCTTACGTTTGATCGGCTCGTCCGCGAACCCGGTGGGATGATTATCGCCGCACGTTTCCAGGTCAAAGGCAGTTCCTTTCGTGATCTTCCCCTCACAAGGGAATTGTCGGACTCGCTCGAGGAATGGTTCGCGTTCCTGGAAAGTGTGAAGGGCGTGCGGCTGCGGGGTGGGGGAGTAGACCTTCGCGGGATCTCCACTAATCTTCCCTGGCCGCGACGGCGCTCCCTTCAGCAACCAGGCATTCAACGCACGGATCAAGCTCGCGTGCGAGCGAGCTCGGGTGCCAGTCATTTCCGCTCATCCCCTTCGGCATACGGCCGCGACGCTGCTCCTCAACGAGCGCGG
>DATDAX010000157.1:0-2257 GCA_036525175.1 Terrimicrobiaceae bacterium
GGTTTTGAGCGGCGTGCGGATGTTGGTCGCCGCGATAGACCTTTAACTTGCGATAAGTGGCACTGCCCAGGCGGTTGTGAGGGATCATGCCACGGACCGCCCGCTCGACAAGAAGCTCGGGATGCCGCTCGCGGCGCGCGGAGAAGCTCTCGGACTTATGGCCTCCCACAGAGCCCGAGAAACTCATATACGACTTCTGGACATCCTTTTTTCCTCCAACGCGTACCTTCTCTGCATTGATGACGATGACGAAATCACCAGTGTCCACGTGCGGCGTGAAGATCGACTTGCCTTTGCCACGAAGCAGATTGGCGGCCTTTACCGCCACATGGCCGAGATGCGTGTCTGCCGCGTCGATGATCCACCAGTCGCGCTTAACATCGGCAGGCTTTGCTGAAAAAGTCTTCATTGGAGTCGTTGAGAGAATTGGTGATGATGTGATATTTCCGTTCCTGTGTCAAATTCAATAAGGATCAGCATGTCTCAGGCCCGAAAATCCTTGACCGACAAATGCGATCCGCCAAGCCTCTGGCGACGTGCAGCGTAACGGTGAGTCAGGGCAATTTTCGCATTGGAGGGAGACGCACGAGTCTTCCGGGGAAGCACGTACGGTGTACCGTCCTCTCTTTGAGCGTCTCGATGCACTACCCCGTGGCCAGGCGCGGGCTCTTGACGAGCGGCTGGAAGCGACGATGAGGGAAATGGGCGTGACGTTCGACATTGCGAGGGAGAGGCCCTGGGGGCGGCGTCCCTGGTTTTGTGACGTCCTGCCACAGATATTCACTCCCGAGGAATGGGAGCCCTTGGAAAGAGGCATTTCTCAGCGACTTCGGGCCTTTGAGCTCTTTCTGCGCGATATCTACGGAGAGAAGGAAATTCTGCGCGCCAACTTGCTTCCCATTCAACCGGTGCTTGGGAGCACGGCATACCAGCGAGCGACTGCCAGCCTTAGGCTGCCCGGCGGAGCGTATCTGCACCTTAGCGGCCTGAGTTTATGCCGCATTCCAAGCGGGGAACTCGCGGTGAAGCAACACTACTTTAGCAACGCTTCGGGAATCTCCTACATGATTCAGAACAGGCGTGCGCTGGCTCGCGTGATCCCTCAAAGCTTTCAGGACTTTTCGATCCGTTCCATCGCGGATGCACCCGTGGACATTCTGGAGCTGCTACGGTCGTTTTCGGAAGATCCGGATCCCACGGTCGTGTTGCTTTCGTCGGGGCCCGGCAGTGCCGTGTATTCCGAGCACAGTTTTCTCGCGCGCAGAATGGGCATTCCGCTGGTACAGGGCGGCGATCTGCTCGTGCTGAACGATGCAGTTTTCCTAAAGACGGTGTCTGGCCTTGAGAAGGTGGAGGTGATCTACAACCGCATTTCCGACCAATGGCTCGATCCGATGGTCTTTCGTCGTGATTCGATGCTGGGTGTGGCGGGGCTCGTGCATTGCATTAGGAAGGGAACGGTCGCGGTGGTCAATGCCATCGGCTCGCAACTTTCGGACGACCGGGCCCTATTGCCGCTCGCCGGGCAGATCATCAGTTTTTACCTTGGCGAGCGTCCGCTGTTACGCAGCCTGTCAACCTACTGGCTGGGCGATATCGACCAGCGTGAGATGGTAATTTCGGATATCGAGAAATATACGATTCGCCCGCTCTTTGGGGAGAAGATCATCTTGGGCGGAGACGGCCGGAGGCCGTCGGAGGAGGAGATCAACACCGCCAGAGAAATCGTGATGCGCAACGGTGGTCAGTACGTCGCGCAGCCTCAAGATTGTGATGCCTTGACGGTTTCCTATCACGATGGACGCAGGGTCGCTCGCCGACAGGATCATATCCTTTTCAGCCTGCGAAAATCCGAAGGCGAATACGATACTTTCCCAGGCGCACTGACGCGCGTTTCCACCCAGGAGTCGCCCTACACTGCCAACGAGCTCGGCGGAGGCAGCAAGGATACATGGGTTCAGGCGCCGCAGGACTTCGAAGAGCCTCCTTCGGACCGCACACGTCTCCGGGAGGCTCTCCTGCCTTCGCAGCACGTAAGCAGCCGCGTGGCCGAGGCCTTCTATTGGACGGGACGTTACCTCGAACGGGCGCACAATCTTGCGGTGATGATCGGCGTCATCGAATCGCTCGAACTGGAAGAGCTCAATCCCACGGAACGAACGCTTTACCGCCCGGTCTGGAATCGGATCCTTCCCCCGCTGGAAAACCCCGGATCCGTATCCCGGCGCAACATCTCGAGCCCTGCAGGCAGATACCG
>DATDAX010000158.1:0-13347 GCA_036525175.1 Terrimicrobiaceae bacterium
GCACTTTTCGGAGGCTCCCTGCGGTTCGATGTTTCCTTCGGCTCCGAAAAAGGCATGATGATCGTCGATTCCGCGGTTTCGGGTTCGCACCTCGAGGTGGCTCCTCTTGCAGCACTTTGTGGATTCCATGGCAAGGCAGAGGGAATAATTCGTGAGGCAAGATTTTCGTTCCGCGGTATTCCGGAGCGCGCGATCGATGGACAGGCTTCGCTAAGGCTTGCTGCTGATGGATTCCGATGGAACAAGCGCGGATGGGAATCGCTCGAGTTGGGCGCGCGCATGATCCATCGCCGGCTTGCAGTGGGCGATTTCGTTCTCAAACAGAAAGAGAACACGCTGACCGGGAGCGGCGAGGTTTCACTCGATCAGGGCTGGCTGGGTATCGCGAAGGCGCCGTTTTTATTGAATGTTACCGGATCGATCAAGGATCTCGGTGCGCTGGCGGGACTGTTCGGGCCGCCGTTCGATGAGATGAGCGGGCGCATGAGCCTAAGTGGTTCGATTAACGGTCAAGCAGGCAAGCTAGGCGGTTTCATGAGTCTTGAGGGATCCGAGATGGGATTTCGAAAGCATCCGATCGATTCGGGTCGCGTCGAAGTGGCCTTCTCCAACACCGACGCGCTAATCACACAATGTGAGTTTTGGAGCGGCCAGGATTTTCTTCGGGCAAAGGGCAACGTGGAAATTGGCGCTCCGCATAGTTATTCGGGCGAGTTTCAAGCCCGTGCGCAAGACATTACCCGGTACCGCGATCTCTTTCAGGGAACGAATATTCCTGAAGTGCGGTCCGGCGCCGTCCAGATCCGTTGGCAAGGCGACGGTACGGCCTCCGCACATTCCGGCGCCTTTAACGTGTCGCTCGAGGACTTTGTCTCGGACTATACGCCCGGCGGAGTGACGGGTCGGGCCGGCGGAACCTATTCACCTCAGAACGTCTACTTTAGCGGACTTGAATTGGAGCACGGATCGCTTCGCTTCTTCACACGGGCGACAGTCGCCAGATCGGGAATCAAGCTGGATGATGGGCTCCTTCGCGCAGGCGGTCGGGAACTGGCCGAGGCAGAAATCTATCTTCCCGTGGATCCGTTTGACCTCGCAGCAGGCAAGTCCCTGAAGAATGCGCTGCATTTGGACAAGAGGATTTACGTCGAGATTGTTTCCAAAGCGCCGCTGAGCGTTCGCGAATTGTTTCGCCTCGCGGGAAACGACCGTCCCATCGACGGTACCGTCAGGGCCGATCTGACAGCGGAGGGCACATCGTCTGACCTGAGATTTGATGGAAAGTTTGAGGCGAAGGGATTGTCGAGAAGGTTTGAGAAAGGCTCGAGCCCTCCTTCTCAAGTTCATGCCACAATACACGGGTCCGGGGGCATGGCGACTCTGGTTGGCGAACTGGCTTCACCGGGTCTGTCTTCGATAATTTTCAAGGCGGAGGGTCCATTTGGCATCGTGAAAGCACCTGACGGCAGGCGACATTGGATCAATCCCGAAGGCCTGATTTCTGCGAACTTGGAGATCCCGAAGGTTGATCTTGCCATTCTCAGACCGCTGTTCCCGAATATTCAGAGCATGGCCGGGCTTGTCTCCGGTGGCCTCTCTGTCTCCGGGACTGTAAGCAAGCCGTCGATCGAGGGCCGGGTGGCTCTAAGCGATGCTCAGCTGGAGGTCGCGCCGTGGGTGCCGGTTGTCAGTAAGGTCAGCGGCGCTTTGACTGTCGGGTCCGCGCGGGCAGAGATTGAAAAACTCACAGGCGAGCTGGGCGGCGGAGTCTTTGAAGTTCACGGTGGAGTCTCGCTCGAAAGCCTTTCGAACCCGAAGTATGATTTTTCTTTTTCGGGCACCGGGATCGATCTGGCTCGCATCTCATGGCTGCGCCTCAGAGCGAACGCAAATCTGCATGCCGCTGGAGACAATGGGGGCGGACTCATCGAGGGCGACGTGCGTCTCGTTGATGGGAGACTTTCGCGAAGACTAGAAGTCACACCGATTCTTGTCGGTTCGACCGTGGAGGACGAACCGTTCGTCGCACCGGAATTTGAAGGCGCGGTGCCACCGCCATTCAGCCGATGGAAACTGGACGTTTCAGTTATGAACGAGACGCCCTTTCTGTTCGCGGGAAGCGCCGCCACCGGAGAGATAGTTCCCGATCTTCGACTGACGGGCACGCTGGCGAGACCAATACCTGTCGGACAGATCAAGTTGAAGAATGCGCGGGCCTTTCTTCCATTTACCACTGTGACAATTTCGGAAGGACACCTCGAATTTGGAGAAGGCAGTCCTTGGATTCCGCTGCTCAACATTCATGGAACCGCCCGCGCCCTCGACTATCAAGTCCAGGCCTATGCCTTTGGTCCGTTTGACGAGAGGCGCCTGATCTTGCGCGCCGACCCGCCGCTGCCGCGGGAAGCGCTTATACAACTGCTGACAACAGGCATGGCTCCCGGAGTGTACGGCGGGCCGGGAGTGAATGGTCCATCGGCATCGGGCCTTGTGCCTTCACGCGCCTTTGAGCCCAAGTTGTCCGGCAGCGCGATCGATTCCGCGTCGAGCGCTCTTCCGTTCAACGCTGCACCTTCTGCGTATCCTGCAGGGCGCGCAACGCTTCATGGTCGATTCGAGCTTTGGCGCGGGCTTTCGTTGATGAATGAAGGCGACGATCTGGCCATTCCCAGCGATCGGGTTAGCTTCCGGCTGCGCCTGCGGTGAGCGGTTTACTTTGAAACTTCAACTCTTCAAGCAGGAGGACTTCGGGACGTGACAAGCATCAAGGGTGTCCTTAGTCTCTTCCAATGAAAAGCATGACCGGCCATGGACGGGGCACGACCGTCGCCGGCAGCCTGCGCGTGGTCGCCGAGTGCTTTTCTGTCAACCGCAGACAGTGCGAAGTCGCATTGGCCACTTCGCGTGATCTTGCATGGCTCGAGCCGCGAGTGCGCGAGGAGGTTTTGAAGCGGGTATCGCGCGGCAAAGTGCAGGTTTCGCTCGCCGTCGAACACGCTCCGCAATCGGCGCCGGTCCTTGTTGACAGGCGGCGAGCCGCAGAATTCCTGCGCGAGGCGCGTTCACTGAAGAAGGAACTCGAACTGGGCGGTGAAATTTCCCTTGAGACTGTGCTTGCCGCTCCCGGGGTGCTGAAAACCGGCGACGCGGACGGGCTCGAACTCTGGCCGCCCGTGCGCCGGGCGCTTGGAACGGCTCTCGATGGGTTGCTGACCATGCGTGTGCGAGAAGGCACGCACCTTAGAAAGGAGCTTCTTCGCGCGGTCGGGCGCATGAATACGCTGCGGCGACGCGTGCGCGCCCTCGCACCGCGTGTTCCGAAACGCCAGCGAGCGGCACTTCTCAGGCGGCTTCAATCCGCAAGGTTGCCAGCGGATATCCTAGATCCGCGCGTTGTCACCGAGATCGCAATCTTCGCCGAGCGATGCGACATCACGGAAGAGCTTGCAAGACTCGAGAGCCATCTCGCGCAGTTCCGCGAACAGCTCGATGGCAACGAGCCCGTCGGGCGAACCCTGGAGTTTCTTGCCCAGGAGATCGGACGCGAATGGAATACTGCCGGCGCAAAGGCGAACGACGCGGAGATTTCGCTTCTTGTAGTGGAGGCTAAAGCAGAGCTTGATAGGGCTCGCGAGCAACTGGCGAATGTTGAATAGCAGCTTTCAACGCACAGGAATTCTTTTCGTTCTCTCCGCCCCATCCGGCGCAGGCAAGACGACGCTGTGCTCCGCGCTGCGTCACAAACCGGATTTCGTCTATGCGGTTTCATGCACGACACGCCCGCCGCGCTCCGGTGAAGTCGGGGGCGAGGACTATCACTTTCTCAGCAACGATGAGTTCGACCGGCGTGTGTCCGCGGGCGAGTTTCTCGAGTACGCCGAAGTTCACGGCAGCAAATACGGAACTCTCAAGGCGCCCGTGATCGACAACCTTTGCAAGGGTATCGATGTGCTCCTGGACATTGATACCAAGGGCGCCGCCACGATCCGTACCTGCGGCGATCCCTTTGTCATTGATGCGCTCGTCGATGTCTTCATTATGCCTCCGAACATGGAGGAACTGCGCCGCCGCCTCATGAAGAGGGGAACCGAAACTGAGGAGCAGATCTCCACGAGATTGCAAAACGCTGCCGCCGAAATGGAACGATGGCGTGAATACAAATACACGCTCATCAGCGGTTCGATGGAGGAAGACATTGAGAAGTTTCGCGCCGTAATGCGCGCCGAACGCTATCAAAGCCGCAGGCTCGTTCGCATCTCATGAAAACCATTGTACTCGGTGTTTGCGGCTCCATTGCGGCCTACAAATCCGCCGACCTTACCAGCAAGCTCATGAAACGCGGACATTCCGTCTACGTTGTGATGACTGCGAACGCCACCCAGTTCATCGGAGCGATGACGTTTCAGACCCTTTCAAAAAATCCTGTTACGTCCGGAGTCTTTGACGAGCGCGAATCCTGGCGCCCGACACATATCGATCTCGCCGATCGTGCCGATCTTTTCCTCATCGCTCCGGCCACCGCAAACGTCATCGCAAAAGTCGCACTCGGCATCTCTGACGACGCACTCACATCGATCGCACTTGCCACGCGCGCACCCTTTCTCATCGCGCCCGCAATGAATGGAAAAATGTGGCTGCATCCCGCAACACAACAAAATGCGACGACGCTAAGAACACGCGGCGCTGAGTTTATCGGACCCGAGGAAGGAATGCTCGCATGCGGATACGAAGGGGTCGGCCGCTTGTGGAACGTTGACGAAATCGTCGCGAAAGCCGACGAAATCTTACTCCAGAAGCCAACAAGGGTCGACGGTCGCCTCGAATCTGCGAAAAAAATCAAGCGAAAATCCGAAAAAATTCGTTGACGGATTTTTCTAAGAGAACTATTCACAACCTTAAGTGAGTTATTCACATGATTTTCACCGATTTTCGCAGTTGCGAATGAAAGGGGGGAGAACGAATGCCAGTTAAGAAGAAACCCGCCGCCAAGAAAGCTCCGGTAAAAAAGGCTGCAGCAAAAAAGCCGGCCAAGAAAAAAACGGTCAGCAAGAAAAAGTAGCAGCTGAGAACAGCAAAGAAATGTTGTTCGCCTTGAGCGAAGAACACAACCGATTTGGGAGAGGCCTCTGGCTTCTCCCAAATTTTTTTTGCCCATGGGGCCAACCCTCTCTAGAAAGGTAGTTGTGTCTGCATATTTGGATTTCGCAATTGAGGCTGCTCACGCGGCGGGTGGGTTGCTTCGGGCTCACTATGGCCGTCCGTTGGCGGTGGATGTCAACGAGGCGCATGATATCAAGCTTGAGTTGGACAGGCGAACGCAGGCGTTGATCGAGTCCTGTCTGCTGCAGGAGTTTCCGTCTCATGCCATTTACGGCGAGGAAGGGATGCGGGGCGATCCTGGAAGCGAGTTCCAGTGGGTGATCGATCCGATCGACGGAACGGTCAATTACTTTTACGGCATCCCGCACTTTGCCGTTTCGATTGCACTTCGGCAGGCAGGGAGAATCATCGTCGGGGTCATCTACGATCCGATGCGCGACGAATTGTGGTCAGTCGAGGAGGGAGGCGTTGCGACGCTGAACGGTCTGCCTGCAGTTGTCAGTGATCGCAAGGTGCTCTCAGAGGCGGTGGTTTCGGTGGGTATGGCAAAGTCCCTTGCTAATATCAACAGCGGGTTGCCCCTGTTTGAACGCATGCTGCGATCGGCAAAGAAATGCCGTATGATGGGCAGCGCCGCACTCGACATTGCGTATGTGGCCTGCGGGCGGCTCGACGCATACATTGAGAGCAGTATCAGCCTTTGGGATGTTGCGGCCGGGGTTCTTTTGCTGGAGAGGGCTGGCGGCAAGGTCATTCTCGAGCCGCATCAGACGGCGGCGGAGAAGTTTTCCATTGTTGCCTCGAATGGAAGTCTCGAGCTTGGGCTGTGATGTTTGCATGTGGAATCGGTTATGATGTGCATCGCTTCTCAGCCGGAAGGCTTCTTGTGCTGGGCGGCGTGACGATCGAGCATCCCTTTGGACTGGAGGGCCACTCGGATGCGGACGTTCTATGCCACTCGATAGCCGACGCGTTGCTTGGGGCCGCAGGCGAATCGGACATTGGTCACTTGTTTCCCAATACCGACGAATCGTTGCGCGGAATGAGCAGTCTGGTCATCGTGCGAACAGTGCGCGAGAGGCTAGTTGCGCTGGGTACCGTCGTTCTTAACGTGGATGCGACTCTCGTCGCCGAGGCGCCCAAGATAGCGCCTCATCTCGAGGCCATGAAGGCTAATCTTGCGGACGCCTTGGCGCTTCCGGCGGGCCGGATTGGCATTAAGGCGACCACGAACGAGGGCATGGGCTTTCTCGGACGCGGCGAAGGGATCGCCGCGCTTGCTGTCGCGGCCGTGGAAAGAAAATGAGCCTGCGCTTTTTCAATACTCTCACGCGCGCGGTCGAGGAGTTTACACCCATCGATCCCAGCCGCGTGCGCATGTACACGTGCGGCCCGACCGTGTACGATTTTGCACATATCGGGAATTTTCGCGCGTACGTGTTCGAGGACTTGCTTCAGCGTCATCTCGAGTTTCGAGGTTACAAGATCGAGCGCGTCATGAACCTGACCGATGTTGACGACAAAACGATCCGCGGCTGCCGAACGGCAGGAATTGCGCTCGCGGAATTTACGAGGCCATTCAAGAAGGCGTTCTTTGAAGATCTGGATTCCCTCCGCATTCGACGCGCGAACCACTTCCCGGAAGCGACCGCGCCGAACTACATCGCGCGTATGATCGAGATGATCGCGGTGCTCATAGAGCGCGGCAGCGCATACCGGGCGGAAGACGGGTCCGTCTATTTTCGCATCAGATCATTTTCAAGATACGGTGCTCTCGCCCACTTCAATGTCGACGAACTCCAATCCACCGATCGCGTGCGCAGCGACGAATATGAGAAGGAACAGGCCGGCGATTTTGCATTGTGGAAAGCCTGGGATCAGGAAGACGGCGACGTGTGGTGGGAAAGCCCATGGGGGCGCGGACGCCCGGGTTGGCATATCGAGTGCAGCGCCATGGCTACGGCGCTTCTGGGTCCTCAAATCGACATCCATTGTGGCGGCGAGGACAACATCTTCCCGCACCATGAGGCGGAGATTGCGCAGACGGAATGCGTGACAAACGTGCCATTCGTCCGGCTGTGGATGCATTGCAAGCACCTCCTTGTCGATGGACGCAAGATGTCAAAGAGCGAGAACAACTTTTTCACTTTGCGCGATTTGATGGCGCGAGGGTGGACGGGACGCGAGGTTCGCTTCGTTCTGGCGGCGGTCAAATATCGCGAGCCGCTGAATTTCACGTTTGAAAGTCTCGAGGCGGCCAGGAAGGCTCTCTCGCGCTACGACGAATGGTCCGATCGCCTCAAAGCGATGGCCTCGGCGGAAGCGGAACCCTTGCCTGACGAGCTTGCTCCCGGGAATTTCGGCGAGGCCCTTGATGACGATCTCAACGTTTCCGAGGCGTTGGGTGCGATATTCGAATTGATCAGGGATTCCAACCGGCTCGTCGATGCCGGTCGATTGACGCCCGGGCAGGCTCGTTCCTTGCTCACCTGGCGTGAGAAGTTTGAGTCCGTATTGGCCTTCTCGGCTGATGAGGAGAGCGTTCCAGACGACGTACGTGAGGTGCTCGCACGCCGCGCGGAGGCGAGAGCGAAGAGAGAATGGGCGCTCAGCGATGCGTTGCGCGATCAGTTGCTCGCGACTGGCTGGCAAGTCAAGGATACCAGGGAAGGGCAGAAGCTTTCTAGAAAAGCTAGCAGCTAAAGCCGCCGCGAAATGGGGAAATCTCCGTATTTCCAGGCGGCCGCCCTGTCGTTAATGTGATCATCATGTTCGCGCCCGAGCAATTTTTAGATTTGAGCTGCACCGAGCATCGCATCATCTTCGACAACGTCGAGGATGTCTGGCAGGCCCTGCCGAAGATCGAGGCCTATCTTCAGTTCAGACTCAAACCAGGCGTCAATGGGAAGGTCATCGGAAGACCTTTCATCGGAAACGCTGTATTCATCGGGACGGGGACCATCATTGAGCAAGGTGCCATGATCAAGGGGCCGGCATGGATAGGCGAGGATTGTCACATTCGAAACGGATGCTACATCCGCGAGAATGTCATTATCGGCAACGGGGTCGTTGCGGGGAACTCCTGCGAGTTTAAGAACTGCCTGATCTTCGATGAGGCGCAGGTCCCGCATTTCAACTATGTCGGGGATTCCATTCTGGGCCACAAGGCGCACCTCGGGGCAGGCGTCATTCTCTCAAACGTAAAACTGGACCATACGCCCATCAATGTCGTCGGCCCGGAGGGCAAACCTTGTGCGACCGGATTAAGAAAGTTTGGCGCGATTATCGGCGACCACGCCGAGATCGGCTGCAATGCTGTTTTATCGCCCGGTTCTATAATTGGGCGCAAGTCGATCATCTACCCGGGCGTGCAGTGGCGAGGTGTTCTTGGCGAGAACCAGATCGCCAAAATCCGTCAGCAGATCGAGATTGCAAGCCGCAGGCGCTAGGACGCACCTTCTCGAGCACTCGCCTGTCGGGGTCACACCTTGGTGCATCCAAAAGTCGTCTCGCAACGACAGCCGGCTCGCTACTCTTTCCACTCCCTCTTCTTTGCGATCGTTGTTGGATTTGAATATTCTCCCACAAGATCGCCATTCGCGTAAGCGCGTATCCACACGCCCGTCACCCGGTCTTTTGAACGACCGCTGCCTCCGCTCTCAAAGTACCAGCCGGAGTCCAGTTCCTCCTTCACCAATTTGAGCGGTGCAGTCTCGAATGTCATCGTCCGGTTGCCCGCGAAATCCGTAAGCGTCTGGCTTCCCTTGTGGAAGGCTTCCAGCGGCTTCTCCCGGCTTCCGGGTTTGGGATCCAGATAGAAGATCATGTACTTGATTTGCAGTTCACCGATCGTCTTGAACGACCTGTTCTCTACGGTCACCGTATAAGCAATCTCCTTGGTTGTAACGGTAACATTTCCCTGACGGTCCTTTTGCTCATCGAGCTTTTTTGGTGTCGCCGAGAGTCGGACCTGATCGAACTGGGCGAACGCCGACGTTGCTATCATCGAGAATATGACGAGAAGTTTTGGCACAGACTTTCCCATGGCGCTTTGTCCTAGGCTCTTCCGCGTGGTCCGTCGAGTGTAAAGCTTGCCGGCTTGCCTAGCGTGACCGCTGGGGATACCATAGCTTATATTGAGGACCGCCTGGATCGCGGTGCTAACTTATGGAAAACGCTATGGTCGTTGGAATCGGTGGAGTCGGTTCCGTTATCGGACAGAAACTGCACGAATTCGACTGCTTTGATCGAATCGTGCTTGCCGATCTCGACCCGGTTTTCGCCCAACAGCTTGCGTCCAGAATGCCGAGAAACCGATTCGTCGTCGTCCAGGCAAATGCCATGGACATCGAACGTCTTGCCTCGCTCATGAAAGAACACAAGGTCGCGGTCACATGTAACGCTTGCATCTGCCAGACGAACCACTCGGTCCTGGAAGCATGCCTGCGGGCTGGCTCTCACTATATTGACATGGCGGCCGACATATATTCACCTCCGGGAGTCAAGCGGCCCGGGAAAAACTCGTTCGAGGCCGAGATCGAGAAATTTAACGACGCATACCTCGACCGCGGCATTGCAGGGATTCTTTGCATGGGAATGGATCCGGGCGCTGTGAACATCTTTGCGCGCTGGGCGATCGACCGTTTGGATACAGCTTCGAGCATTCGTGTTCTTGATGCAGACAACGCGGAGGTGCGAGGTTATCGATTTGCAGTACTCTTTTCGCCGGAGACCTTTTTCGAGGAACTCGGCGCCGTCCCGTACTTTGTCAAGGATTCGCGCGTGGTTAGCGGCAAACCGCTCGAAACCGAAATGGAATGGATACGATTTCCTGAACCAATTGGACTTCAGAAGACATACGCGGTGGCGCACGAGGAGGGAGTAAGCCTGGGTATTTATCCGCCGTTTGTCGAAAAGGGCGTCCGCTATTCGGTCTTCAAGTACAGTCTTTCCGACAAGGTGGTTAACATTTCTAAATCTTTGCAGCTTCTCAATCTCGACACATGGAAGAAAGTCAAGGTTGACGGAGTAGAGGTTGCACCGGTGCGGGTAGCGAGCGCCAATCTACCGAAACCGGCGCAGCTTGGCGCGACTGTGGACGGCTATTCGTGTGTGGGCACGGAGGTTCGTGGCACCAAGGACCGTCGGCGCGTGGAATATTTTGTCTATACCATGGACAGCCATCGCGACACCTATGAACGCCATGGATATTCTCTCACACTGGTACAGACGGGAATTCCGCCCGCCCTCACGGCGAGGTTGCTTGTCACCGGAAAAATCACGGAGCGTGGAGTCATGATGCCTGAAGCGCTCGACCCCGAAGAATTGATGAACAGCTTCACCCGGGAGGGTCTGCCGATCTTTGTTGAGAAACGAGAAGTGGAGCGTTTGTAGGCAAGCTGTCGGGAGAAAACTTGCCCGATCAGAAATCTGGCTCAAATTGCCCGACGAGATCGCGACCTGCTGCGGATTTCGACTTGTAGCGATAGACGTATCGGTCATTGATGGGATCAAATCCTTGAAGTTCTGCGACCTTCTCGAAAAGCGCAGGGTCGTTGATGACATTGAGAATTGGTCGGAAGCGCATCTGCGCTGTCGTCAAGAATCCGAAATTCACAAAGAGAATTTTTCCTTGTTCGTCTGCGCGCGAGATAATCTCCGCAAGTTCGCGAACCGAACGAAACATGATGATGTTGGCGTCGTACGGATCGGGTGGACCAATGAAACTCGCGGTAAGAATATTCTCGTTCTCCTCGGCGAACGGGTCGAGGACTGGTCGGGTAATTTGGGCAGATTCACGGATTTGTTGAAGAGGTCGGGCAAGAAGCCAGGTTCTCTGCGGCGTCGTAAAGATGACGTATCCGGCGAGGAATCCGGCGACCACCAGCAAGGCGGCCGTAGCGCCAATCTTTCGAGAAAGAACTATCCGCGAGTCATCCAAGCCGGCGGCAATCACAGCGATTACACCGGGTAGGAGAAAGAGGAGATCCCACTCGAAGAGGTAATGCCGGCACGCCAAGGAAATTCCGTACGCTGCGGGCGCCGTCAATAAGAGCGCCAGGGCCACAAGTGCATGAACAGGTCCGCGGAGCATTAGCCTTCGTGTGCCGGCTGCGAGAAAAATAAGAGTAGCGCATACCAGTACTGTGAATGCAATGGGATGGTTGGCAGCTTGCGGATAAAGTTCCATGTAAGGGGACGTAGTGCGCCCCGTGCTGCTCCACGGAGCACCGGCGAACAAGAGCCCAAAATAGGATGACAACCATCGTAGGTCCAACAGGCCACCCACCGCACCCGTCTTGAGATACTCCGCGAATTGGGGAACACACGGCAGCATGAGTTGGAGAAAAATCATGGCGGCTAAGAGAGTCACGACAATGAACCGGCCGATTTGAATTTTCGCTTGCGGATCCGGCCATCGAATCGCAATGGCCGTCAGTCCGCACAGGCCCGCTCCCACAGCGGGATAAATGTGCAATGCGTTTGAGTACATGAGGGCGAAAAGCGAGGCCCCAAAAGCGCTCCACCAGCGCCAACTCCCCGTGTCCAGCGCTTCAATGAGGAACACGTAGGAGATGGGAATCATGAGCAACATGAAGGAGTAGGCGCGCAGTTCGCTCGCGTAGCGAATATGCCAGGGGTGAACGACATAAAGGAATGCAGCAAAGACTCCCGCTGCTGGGAAACCCATGCGCCATAGGAGGATCGCGATTGCGCCCACCGAAAGGATACCGGCCAAATAGCTGGGAATGCGAGCGACGTCCTCGCGGAATTGTAATCCTCTCGGTTTTGCGATGGCACGCCACGTATCCAAGACGATGCGTGTGACGATGCTATGGAGTTGGTGTTGAGGCTTCTCGAAGAACCAAAACGTCTCCTGCCAGGTTACGGGCCGGAATTTGATCGAACCGTCGTCGTTGCGCCTCCACTGGCCGTGAATGGCGCGCCGCATCGCATAGACCTCGTCATCCCAAAAGCTGTGACGAAGCCTTTGCGCACCGAACCTGGCGCAAAGAAGCATCGCCACGATTGTCACCGGCAAAAACCATTTTGGCATGGGCGGCCGTGGAAGGTGGAATAGTCCGCCTTGAGACGGTCGCAGCCACCAGCGACCGGTTGCAGCCAAGGCAATCATGAGCAGACAGTTCGCCGCTCCGGCCCACCAGGAATAGATTCGCACGCAATCCACGATGCGCAGTTTCCGTCCCGGAGGCAGCTCCCATTGCCAGGGCTTGCGCACGATGAGCAAGATGGTGACGCCGATGGCAATGAGGGCGGCGAAGATTATCGCCGCGCGGCGCGAAGGCGTAGCCTGCTTCCACCAGGCAGGCATGCTATCTTTAACTCGCATGCGGATAGCGGGTTGACCTCATCTCAATCCAAGCTTTTGAGAGAACCGCCTCGATATTTATATACGGTGCGATCAAACATGGGTTCTGTGCCATGGAGAGTGGCCAGGCACTCGAAGTACCGCTTGTCTTCAAGAAAGTCATGAACCTCGGGATAGCGGTCCTTCACGCCATGAATAAATCCGTTGTTAACGAACAAAGGGACATTGCGGGAGTCTGCTTCGCGCATCAGAGCCTTATATTCTTCGACTGTAAAGGCCTTGCGTGCCAGGGGATCGTAGACTTGCGGCGACATCAATGAAGAGGCCGTGATGATAAGTCGATTCTCCGGGGCATTCGGATTGAGCGTTGGCCTGGTCATCTCCACCGACTCTCGAAAAGGCTCTACCGAGCGGGTGATCAGACGCTCTCGCGTCGGCGCCGTAAACACCGCATACCCTGCAATGATAAGCAAGGCGAACGGAGCCGAAGCCCACCGTAGCGCCGGAACAAGGTGGAAGACTGAAACGAGGGTTACGATGCCGATGGCCGCCACGGCGACCAAGCCGGGGACCATGAAGGCGATATACCACTCATGAAGGTATGTGCCCCTTGCCTTTGCCAGGAAAACCAAGAGTGGCGCGGGGATGAGAAGGACCGCCAGAATCGAGGCGCAGACGGCGTTCGTACGCGCCATGCGCAGGGCGCCTGCAATGATAAATATCACAGCCAGGACAACGACTGTCCAAAACTCTCCTGGTCGGACAACCGCCCGCGGCAGAAGCTCCAGGTAGGGTGAATCCAGAAGGCCGGTTTTCGACCATAGGCTTCCGCACAGAAGGAGCGTCCCAGTGTTCTTGAACCACACCGGATGAAGCGGGTTACGCATCGTATTCTCCGCCCATAGGAGGAACTGTGG
>DATDAX010000159.1:0-4639 GCA_036525175.1 Terrimicrobiaceae bacterium
CATTCTCATAACCGGTTCCCTGCCTGTTAAGATGATCGTCATCATGTGCCTCGGCAATTACCTGATCTTTTTCGGTTCGTCATTTATCCGGCGGTCGCACGAGAATCGGAAGACACTGCAACGCCGTGCAAAATTCGAAGCTTCCAAGGATAGATCTCCGACCCTGCACCGCTGCGAAGCATGCGGAATAACAGAAGCGACAGATCCACACGCCGACTTTCGCGTAGCCAGCGACGGCAGGGAATACTGCACGCGTCACTTGCCGAACGAGACAGTCAAGGCGTAATTCATTCCTCCCCTTCCACAGGGATGTTAGACTAGAATGACCTAACTACATCGCCGTCAACGCCCTTGCCTGCGCGATGATGTCTTCGGGTGAGCAGCCACAAGCCCGCAAGGCACGCAAGCTCAACGCCGAATCACGTTTGGCCAGGCGTCGTCCATCCTTAACGAGCAGTGGACAATGAAAGAACGTCGGCGGTGCGGCTTCCAAAGCCCGGTAGATGAGGATCTGCCTTGCAGTCGACGTGAGAAGGTCCGCTCCGCGCACAATCTCTGTGATGCCCATTGCCAGATCGTCTACAACGACAGCCAACTCGTAGGCGGGAATGTCGTCGCGATTCCAGACGAGGAAGTCGCCGAAGTCTCGGAGCGCCGTCCTGTTGACTTCGCCAAAGGTTTTGTCGTGAAAGCGGATCACTTCCGCATCCGGCACACGAAACCGCCAATTGCGACCGCGCGGTTCGGGGTGCTTCATTCCCTCCTCCGCCGGCGTCCGCCATTCGACCGGGAAGACCGGTTCCTCGTCATGGGGAGCGAGGGCCGCCTGTGCCACATCCTTCCGTGACCGCAGGCAGGGATAGATGAAGCCGCCGTTCCGCAACTTCCGCCAGGCATCGAGATAAAGCTCCCTTCGCCTGCTTTGGTAGAAGGGCCCCTCCTGGCACCTTATCCCAAGCCATCTCAGATCTTCAATGGCTGCCTCCGCGTACTCCGGCCTGCATCGGTTGGGGTCAAGATCTTCAATGCGCAAGATGGCCACGCCGCCGGCCTGCACCGAGCGCTCGTAAGCTTTCCAAAACGTCGCGGCATGGCCCAAATGTAGGTAGCCGGTCGGCGTGGGAGCAATCCGGCCACGGTAGCAAGTGTTCAAATTGAGAAAGCTGCGGGGCAACGGGACGACTTTGCTCCAAGAGGACGCGCGTGGCGACCACCAACCTCAGTCAACACGCTCGAGAATCACCGCCCCATAGTCGGGAATCTGCAGCGAATCCGAACGTCTGAGCCGCGCGTCACGGCCGCCATTCGAGTGTTCGCCCTCGCTTTCGCCTGCAATCGCAAAGGCCGGCCAGGTGGAATTCCAAAGCTCACGATAGGTGCCGTCGGGAAGATTCAGAAACCCGAGATTGTGAAATCCGGACCAACCCCCAAAGTTGAGCATCACAAAGTAGTCCCCACGTTGCCCTCGAGAAATGGCAAGCAGTTGACCGTCAGCAAATGGAATATCGATGGGTGCGGGACCCTTGATCGCCGATCGCGTGCGCCGCAGGTCCGAAAGGACCCGCCACCAAGCGCGTATCCGACCTCTGTCTGCGTCGGCGAGGTAGCGATCCAAGTCGAGCGTGGAGGATGAACCGAACTCGAATTGCTTATCTTCGCCGACCTCAGCTCCCATGAACGCCATCGGAATTCCCCGAGAAAGCAGCGTGCCCGCCGCTGCCACCTTGGCCATCCGAAAGCCCTGACCCCACCCCGCGACGTATGCGATCCGATCGCGCACGTTTCCCACTTCGTCATGACTCTCGGCGTAGTTTGTGACGTTGTACCATTCGTCGCATGCCGTATGCCCGAGCCTAAAGGCTTCCGCAAGCCGCGACATCCCGAATTGCCTGCGGCATGCGTCAACGATCCGATCATGAAAATCGTCGCACCATTGCGTATCCATCGGGCCTCCAAGATTCGTGAGTGACCACTCGTTAGGAAGATGTTCCGCCATAAGGATGCAAAGCGGATCGACCTGTTCACGGAGGGCTTTGCGAATGGCGTGAAGAAAGCCCCATCCACCGCCCGATCCCAACTCGCGCACAAATCCGCTCCATGGATCCCACGCGCTCGAGTGAACGATCGTTGCGGTATGGTCGAGACGAAAGCCGTCAAGATGGTACTCGTGCGCCAGATAGACCAGGTTCTGAGCGAAAAAGTGCCGGCACTGGGGATGATCGAAGTTGATCATGGCACCCCATCGTGTGTCCCCATCAAAGAAACTCTCCCGAGCAAGCGACCAAAGGATGTTGTCTGTCGACCCCGCGTGATTGAAGACAACATCCACCAAAACAGCCAATCCATTTCGGTGACATGTGTTCACCAATTCTTTGAGAGCGTCCGGGCCGCCGTAGTCGTTCTCAATCGCATAAAAGAAAGCCGGATCGTAGCCCCAGGAATTCTCGGTCCCCACTTCATTAAGCGGCATCACCAGGATGGCGGTGACGCCCAGGTCGCGAAGGTAACCGCCGTTGCTGTCAATTTCGCGCGCAACACGTCTGAGAGGAATCTCGTCCTGAAAGCGATTCGAAAAACGGCTTACATGAATCTGGTAAACATTCAGGTGCTCCCAGCCTGGCCGGCGCCAATTCGCATCTCCCCAAACGAACTTGTCAGGCTGCACCAGCCTGGACACGTCCTGGTTCCATGAACTTTTTACCCAGCCCGCCGCGGGATCCTGAAGCTTTTCGGAATCGTTGAGGAGAAGCTGATACTCGACGCCATGATAGTCGTTGCGCCCAAGGCTCGCCTGAATGTTTTGAATCGGAACGCGCGCCCACCAATATGCGCCGTCGACCGTGGAACGCATTTCCACCGCATTTTGCTCCCAACTCGTCCACTGCCCTATCACCCGAGCACGAGCGGCCGCAGGCGCGTGAACTGCGAAGTGAAGGTCTCCGTTTTCCGCATAAGCTCCGGGCCGACGAATGTTGAACGGAGGATTCTGAAAGGTCCCAGCCGGCGGCTGAGATTCTAGGAGAGGCGGTCGCTCCAGCACGACGTGGCGCAAGATCGGCGCGCCATCCGGTGGTCCTTTGACGGAGTGGCGCCTCAGCGCCTCCCATCTTCCGTGTTCATCACGAAACTTCAGCGAAGTCACCACTCTTGGATATGTAAGAATGGTAACGCGCCCGTCCGCGCCGACCTCGAGTGACTCGATGATCGGGGCGCGCGCCCGATTGACCCATACGTGAACGAAAAGCCTGCCGTCGAGCGCGCTGCCTGGAGGCTTGGCCACGATGGCGAGATCGAGTTGTTGATTGCGTTGCGGCTCGGCTTCGAAAGTCGCAGCGTCCCCTTCGAGCGTCCAAATCTCTGCATCTTGCCGAATATTGACCCGGCGAATCGCTTCCGGACTTTCCCACTCCGCATCAGCCGCAAGATCTGAATTTCGAAACTGCAAGCCGTAACCAAGCCCGGTGTAAAGGGCGGCTTCGTAAGTCATCCATTGAGATGCGCCCGGAACTCCATCGACATCCGCGCTGAAATCGGAGTTATCCTGCCAATAGTGAAGTTGAGCCGGCTGCGAAAGTTCCTGCCGGAAGTGGATCAGGAGTTTCTTCTTTTGCGGCTCCATGCTCGAGATCTCGGCCGCATCGCTATGCGTCCAAATCTCATGGCCGTCCGCAGCGCACCAGAGCCGATTGGCGAAATCCGGTTCGAAACCGCTGAATTGGCCTCCCACTCTCCTAATGAATTTAAAGAGAAAAAAGAAACATTCGTCACCCGTGAGGTTAACCTCGAAGAACGGCCCCAAACTGTCCTCGCCGGACATTGACACGCGGCGCTCAACCCTCGTAGCCGGATCCCAAAGGAAAAGCTGACTTGGACGGTAACGAGACTGCGAAATGACGTGCATCCGGACCGCAGGTGCAGAGCTCTGCCGGGGATCGGACGTCAGGACGCGTTGGGCGTCCTGCGCAAACCAAACCTCGCTCGCGAAGTCGCCCGTCGGATCTCGCGGAACTTTGCGCTGATGCTCATCCTTCTCCCAACCGTCAGGATGGCCCGCTTCGTTAAAGTCGAACAACATGAAGCAGACATCGTTAAAGATTCCCGGCTCGAGGCCATATTCGAACTCCACCCAACCTGGTCCAGTCGGCTGCGAAAGCGGGTGCAAATAAAGCTTCGTAGGTGTGCCTTCACGCCAGATGTGCAAACCGGGGCTCTTCAGCCGTGTATAGGCGTGAAAGCGTGACATGCTTTAGGAGTTACTCATTGGGTGAAAGCCGATCGGCTTCCTAAATAGAATTTTCCAATCCGAGACCCGAAGAATTCCCATAGATTGTTTCAGCGGACTTTCGACCCTTTACCAACGCTCCTCGAGATGCAAGAAAAACAAGGCAGTGGAAGCCGTGTCGAAATCGCCCCAGGGCCGATCCCCTGAGTCAACCACTAGGAGTTCACCTGATTGCGCGAAAGGCTATTAGTATATAGCCGGTTGGCCATCATTGGACTACGTCATCATCAGACCCAAGGTTCAAATCTCGCTGAAGAGGTACTGCTAAAGGCACATGCGGTACTTGAGCGCGACGATTTTGTGCTGCTAACCGACGATGTCGAATGCTGGATCGTGCGCATCGGTGACATTTCGACC
>DATDAX010000160.1:0-10846 GCA_036525175.1 Terrimicrobiaceae bacterium
TGGGCTTCGCAAGAAGTTACAATAGCCAGGGAATTCGCGTCGGACGCCTAATACAAATCCGCTGTATCCCAGTGCAAGTTGAACGCAGGCACCTTCAGAAGGAGGTGCGCAACCGGAGGTAGAAGACGCCGACTGTCTCAGATGCAGGCGCGTTGCCTGGGTCAAAAATGACCTGCACACCCACCGAGAGCTGGCTGCGGTCCGTCATCTGGAAGCGGTGAAAGGTCTCGAAGACTGTTTCGGTCCTTGAGGTGTTCCTACGCGGGAAAGCCACTGAGAGAGCGACTCCGGTGAGGTCGTCGTCTCGGCCGAGCAAGCCATTGAGGCCCAACCCGGCTTGCGCAAGATGACGCACGTTGGTGAGAGAGCCCTCGGAGTACGCGTACCGCGCGAAAGCCTGAAGTTTAGCTGTGAGGTTCTGATCCACAATAGCGGTCAATCCGTAGTCCGAAGGCAAGTTGTCCAAACTGCGCGCGTCCATGTGCCAGAATCCGAAGGCGTATCGACCGCTTCCGAGTTCTTTGCTCGTCGGGGTTAGGCCAACCTCTCCGAATGTAAAAAGATCCCACTCGTTGAAGAGGGTATCAAACTCGGCCCGGATAGTCTGGCTGTAGGCGTTGCATGTGCCAGCAGTGATGTAGCAAAGGTCCGTTGGGCGGATCGAGATACCAAGCAACGGGCCATGTCCTGGAAAGGGCACGGCGGGGTTCGCAGAGAAGTGGCGGTTCACGAACGAATTGTTCACGTTTTGCAGCCAGTAGGCCCCGACGTAGTCGGAGGGGTCAGCCCGGCCGATGATAATACGCACACGGGCATCGAAGAGACGTTGGATCCAATAAGCGTCACGGATGACCCAACCGCGATCGTTGAACGCATTGGTAGGCGGGATCAGTGTTCCAATCTCCCGGCCAACCGCTGAGGGCGGTTGGTTACCCATTTTGAATCGATACTCGGTGGTGAAAACAGCCCGGCCCGTATCTTTGGTGCCTCGCCCAATGGGCGTCCACGAGGACAAGAAGTCAAGATCTCCAGCAGCACCGTAGCGATCACTAAGGCCGCCCGTAGGCTGGAGATAGAGCATGGTGTAGGCCACGGCCTAGTCGGAGTCCGGTTGCTTCGTCCAGCGCACCCAAGCGGTCGACGAGATAATCGAGTGGTCGAGTGACTCCCGTGAAATCCAGATGGCCGTCATGCGACGCGTTGATTTCGTCCAACTCAGCAGGTGTGTTGGTGCTCGCTTCACCGGGAGAGAAATCCGCGTCAAGCACGGAAGATTCTATATCATGAACCGTAGGCACGCTGATTGGTCGTTCGACGGCGGACGGGACGAGGGCGTCCCTCTTCACGACCGTCTCGCCAGCAGTCGACTGCGCGTTCACCGGATGCAGGGCAAGAAGGCCGCCCGTAATGACAGAAAGAAGGCGGAATATCCTGAAGCCAGTCTTGCAAACCATAAGAAGGCTGGTGCGGAGTGCTATTGTTTGATCGTCAAAGCAAAGCTGGAAAAGACACACGGAATAAATCCAGTGCCGTACCTTGCATCACGTCGTTTTTCTTATCTGCGTGGCTTCGACCTGGGTCGCACGGCACTTCCTGTGCCAAGGTAGTCGCCTTCAATGCGAAAGACTAGACAGCAGCGTGAAAGAGTGATAACGCGATCGGCGAATGATCTGAGATGTCGCTGGTCCGGAATCCCCGGCTGTTGATGGCGCGATGGTTTAGGATCGATGATAGTTCATACATGGTAGACTCCGTCCAATCCAAATGGGGCTGGTTCCTCGTTCTCGGTGTTGTTCTCATATTGGGCGGGCTCCTCGCGATCATGCTGCCGGCAATCTCGACCATCGCGGCGAGCCTGGTTCTCGGCGTCGTCCTTTCGCTGAGCGGCGTCGTGAAAATCATCAAGGCCTTTCGGGTTACGGGCTGGCCGGGTTTTCTTTGGGAGTTAACGGCTGGCGTGGTCGAGGTGATTTGCGGTGTGTTGATTTATTTGAACCCGCTGAAGGGCGCCATTGCGATCACCGTATTGATTGCAATAGTATTCGTCCTGGTTGGCATTAGCCAGATAGGTCTTGCACTTAGGGTTCGGCCGCAGCAGGGCTGGCAGTGGTTGGTCATATCAGGTCTCATCGCACTGCTTGCAAGCGCCGCCCTGACACTGAAAATTCCCTATACGCGCTTTTACACACCAGGCACAATCGCAGGCATTTCTATTCTTTTCGCCGGACTAGCCTATGTTGCTATGGGGACCGCTGTACGCGGGGTACAGCGTTGACCGCCGAATCTTCTCCAACCGATGGAAGCTCGCTGAAGCCAGTCCTTAACGCCTTAATTTTACGCCAACATTTTAATGAAGCGCATTCGCATCATCCATAATACAGAGTATCACTACCGCACGCCGGTCGTATTCG
Organism: Terrimicrobiaceae bacterium; assembly: GCA_036525175.1. Lineage (GTDB taxonomy): Bacteria > Verrucomicrobiota > Verrucomicrobiia > Chthoniobacterales > Terrimicrobiaceae > DASTFP01. Next base: position 2,412 of record DATDAX010000160.1, read on the forward strand.
GCCCACACCGTGCACTGTTGCGTCCGCGTGAAGGACACGACGTCCATATCGACAGCTCACGCCTCGAGGTCGAACCCAAAGCCGACGTGCGCTGGCTGCGCGATATCTATGGAAACTCCATTGCGGTCATCACCTTCGCCGAGCCCGGCAGAAAGCTGAGGGTTTTTAGTGAGATGAATGTCGACCACTACGATGACAATCCCCTCAACTTTGTCATTGAAGAAGGCGCCGCGTCTTATCCGTTCCAGTACCCCGCAAACGAACAGGTCGAACTCATCCTCTACCGGCTCCCCAGCTATCCGTATGACGGTCCGGCCTTACAAGCCTGGCTTCTCGAGCTATACCGTCCTGGCCAGCTCATCGGTACGTTCGAACTTCTGAATAGACTGAACACACACATCTACGAATCCTTCCAATACTCGCGTCGCGAGGAATCCGGCGTCCAGCTTCCCTGCCAGACTCTCGCGTTGGGGAGCGGATCCTGTCGCGACTATGCGGTGCTTATGATGGAGGCCGCCAGGCATTTGGGTTTTGGGGCGCGGTTTGTCACCGGCTACATTCAGATGGGCGAAGGACAACACGGAGCCACCCATGCGTGGACGGAGATTTACCTGCCTGGTTCGGGTTGGCGGGGCTTCGATCCCACGAACAACAAGCTGGTCGGCTTCGAGCACGTATCCGTTGCTGTGTCGGCCGAGCACGTCAAAGCATCTCCGCTCTCCGGCACATGGGAAGGTCCGCAAGATGCTTTTGATCGGATGGAAGTCTCCGTGCAAGTCGTGGCAGTTTGAGCATCAAACGGAGTGCGATAGATATCTTGCTTCACAAGGAGCGGTAAATGAGAGTCTTCCAGACGCGATTTTCCCAGCACCTTATGAGTTCATTCATCCCACTATGAAATTTTCCCGACTTCTCGCCACCTCACTGGTCGCTTGCTGCATGCTCGCGCCAATATTGCCCCGCACCCAGGCTGAAGAATCTTCTTCGGGCCCGTCGTCGCGCATCGATCCGAGGGCGCTCGAGCTTCTCAAACGCATGAGCCAAACTCTTGGTGCGGCCAAGGCGTTCACCTATCGATCTCGAAGCGTCATCGAGGTCCCCGCAAAAACCGGCCAATTCATCACACTTTTTTCCTCCGCGGATGTCGCTCTCAAGCGTCCGGATAAGCTTCGCGCACGACTCGGCGGCGAGGCTCCTCGTTTCGACTTTTACTTCGATGGAACGACCGCTTCAGCCTTCGCTCCGGGAGGCAAAGTTTATTCTGTGACGAAGACTCCGTCGACGATTGACACCATGTTGCCCGCGCTCCAGCAGGAGACGGGAATACGCTTTCCTTCGGCGCCGTTGCTTTTCAGCGATCCTTACGAAGTGCTCACACGAAGGCTGATAAGCGGTCTGGTTGTCGGCCCTGCGGTGGTCAACGGCGCGGCTTGCCAGCACCTCGCATTTCGATCACCCGGCGTAAACTGGGAGATTTGGATCGGGTCAGGTCAACGCGCACTGCCGTGGCGCCTGGCAGTGACCTTTACCGACCGGGCGAATTTTCCGCGCACATTGGTTGAATTCTTAAGTTGGAACCTTAATCCGTGGTTGAAGAACAGTGACTTTGTTTTTCGCCAACCCGCCGGTGCCCGCGAAATCCCTTTTCTTTCGGTGATTAGGCCGAATGCCCGTTAACCAGAACACTGGGACCTTTATGAAACAGATCTTCCCACTCATCGCGATGGCGGCGCTCGTTGTTACGCTTTCCGTTTCCCAAACAGGCTGCGTAGGAGGCTATGTGGTCGCGCCTGCACCCTCCTACGGCCCTTACGTCGGTTATGGCGGAGCATATTATGGCGGAGCCGGTTTCTACCATGGAGCCTACTATGGGAACTCGGGCTATTACCGTTATCCCGGTGGCTCAGGAAGTGCAACGGGATGGCGCGGAAGCACCGCCCATTGGAATGACGGATCGGGTCATATCAGCGGATATCGCGGCGGCTCCGCTTCCTGGGGCGGCGGTTCTGGCAGCGCGACGGGATGGCGAGGTGGCACGGCTTCTTGGGGTGGAGGTTCCGGCTCTTACCACGGGGCGTATGGACGTTCCGGATCGTGGAGGCGGTGACGGGATTTTTCGCGCTGGCTATCGTCGAACTTTCTGACGTCGAGTCTCCGATGCGCTGTGATGGAGCCATGCGTCGAGCGTTAACTTTTCAGAAAGGCAATCGCTCGAGTTAACCTGCGACCTGCGAGCGCCATAGCTTCGTTCCATGAGACACATTAGGGGCAAAAAGGAGTGGATCACCTGTCCAGAATGCCGATCAACCTGCCGAGACCGGCCGCTGTCGCCTGACCAGGAATTGCGCTGTGGACGGTGTGGCGTGTCGGTGAAACGGTACCCGGATCCACGGTCGCTGCAGCGGGCATGGGCGCTTTCCGTCGCGGGGCTGATTTTATTGGTCCTGGCGAACGTCCAGCCGGTTCTGATTTTTGACGTTTCGGGAAATACCCAGGCGAATTTTGTGGTGTCCGGTGTCTTCAACTTGTTTTCGCAAGGCTATACGGTCGTCGCCTTGCTGGTGTTTTTCTGCGCGATTGCCGCGCCTGCTATTCACTTGGCTGCGGCGTGCTATGTCCTGAGCGCATGCTGCCTCGGACAGAGGCTACCGTATTTGACCGAAGCGCTTAGAATTGTTGAGCGGCTCGAGCAGTGGAATCTCGTTCCGGTTTATGCGGTAGCTACCCTGGTCGCGGTCGTTAAACTCGACATGCTTGGGAAAGTGGAATGGCAGTTGGGTGCTTTTTGGCTGGTCGCTCTTGCGCTTTGTTCCTTTCTTACCGCGCGAGCTCTCGATGTTCAACTCGTCGAAGATCGTTTGGAAAGGCTATCACCATGACGAACTTTCGTGACTTGCGCTGGCAGACGTCGGCAGCTCTTGTGGTCGCGGGCCTTATCCTGTACGTCCCGGCCAATATTCTGCCAGTGATGACAATGACAGTCACCGGCGATGTGGAGCCGTTGACGATATTGGGTGGGGTCCAAGAATTGTACGACTCCGGGCTGTGGCCGATCGCAGGGGTCGTATTCATCGCCAGCATTGTCGTCCCATTTTTCAAACTTGCCTGCCTAAGTTGGTTGCTGCTCATGCACGGGAGCCCGGCCTTGCGGCGTGAGCGGACGGTGATGCGCCGAATTGTTCACACGATTGGTAGTTGGTCGATGATCGACGTTTTCCTCCTTGCGATCTTGACCGCCGTTGGCCAGCTAGGCATTTTGGCCAGCGTTCGCGCAGAAGCTGGCGGTCTCTTCTTTGTAGCTGTCCTGCTCTGCACGCTCTTCGCATCAGAAGTTTACGAGTCTCGAATGATTTGGCATGAGCAGGATCCCAGCGCCGCATGACGGAGGAAAAGGGGAGTGGCAATTCGCCCGTGGATTACGGCGAAATCGTTCAACGTCCGCGTACCCGCATCTCGTGGGCATGGTTGTTTCCCGTGCTGGCAGCAGGAGCAGCCATCTGGATGTTTTGGTCGCACTGGAAGTCCAGCGGTCCCGAAATTGAGGTTCTATTCCACTCGGCCCCCGGAATTCAGGCGGGCAAGTCTCTATTGTATTACCGCGGTGTTGAGGCTGGCAAGGTGACACGAGTACGACTGGATGCCGGCTTGGACAAGGTTGTCGTCAGCATTCGATTGAAGGCGTACGCGTCCGATCTGGCTCGCGAGGGAACTGAATTTTGGGTGGATCAACCGGAGGTCTCCCTCGACCAGATCTCGGGTCTTGATGCGATCATTCAAGGAAACTCCATCCAGGCCAGGATCGGGACAGGCGCCCCAGCAACCCGTTTCATGGGATCCGATCGCCCGCCTTTGACTCCTCTCGAGGCGCCTTCGCTCGTCTTGCAACTCCACGCCATGAACATTCCGTTCGTGGACCGAGGTTCGCCGGTCTATTTCCGCGGGGTAGCCGTTGGAGAGGTCGAATCTAAGGGTCTCGATCCTCAAGGAATTCCAGTCCTTCGGGTCGTTGTTGAGAAGGAGTTTGCAAAGGCCGTACGCACCAATTCCCGGTTCTGGGTGGTTCCTGCCACGTCGCTGCAAGTTGGACCCAACGTTCTTAAATTGGATGTCGCCGGACTCGACGCAATTGTCCGTGGCGGGATCGCGTTCGATACCTTCGAGCCACTCGGAGGCGATGTGGCGAGCGGGTCGCAGTTTGAGTTGGCTGCGAACGAGATGACCGCGCGATCGTATTCTCCACCCATACGCGTCTCGTTCGATGACGGTCGCGGATTGATTCCGGGCCAGACGGAGGTGACTTACCTGGGAATGCCGATCGGATTTGTGGAGGAGGCTCGGCCTGATTCCGCAACCGGAGCGGTTGAAGCCGTCATACGCTTGCAGCCTCACTACGACAGTCTGCGAAATGCGGGGACGATCTTCACATTGGTCCGGCCGCGTATCTCTCTGGAAGGCGTATCCGGGCTGGAGACGATTGTCGGCGGAGTTTACATTGCATGCTCCCCGGGCTCGGAAGGTGAGCGGAAGGACAACTTCGTCGGGCGCGCAGTTAGCGATGAGGAATGGGATCGCGCTCAATCAGAGGGCGAGGGCCTGGAGATTACGCTCTACGCGAGGGAAATTCGAGTCCTCGAGAAGGGGGCGCCGGTCTTTTACCGTGGAGTTGCCGTCGGCAGAATCAGAGAAAAGGCGTTTGACGAAAAGGGTTCGCCATTCCTTCGCGTCGTAGTCCGCAAAGAATTCAGCCAGTTCGTTCGAAAGAATTCCAGATTTTGGCGTATGCCTGCGACATCGATTCAAGCGGGACCGGGAGTCATGAAGGTGGCCGTGGAGGGAGTGGAGACCCTGCTTCAGGGAGGTGTAGCGTTCGACGATTTTGGTTCCCCGGGAGAAAACGTGGCAACCGGATCGCGCTTTGAGCTTTTCAATGATGAGAGATCCGCCCGATCCACTTCGCTGCCGATCCGCATCTCATTCAATAATGGGCAGGGATTGCTCGCCGGGCAGACCCAGTTACGCTATCTCGGCATACCCGTTGGGTTAGTGGAGGAGATAAGGCCTTCCGCTGGCAAGATTGAGGTCGTTGCTCGCCTGGAGCCAGGCTTCGAAATCTTGAGACGTCGGGGGTCCAAGTTTTTGCTGGTCCGGCCGCAAATCTCTCTGGAAGGGGTTTCCGGTTTGGAAACCTTAGTGAGCGGCGTCTATATCGACTGTGAACCTTCGAGCGGCGGAGAACTGGCGCAAAGGTTTGTCGGCACCACGCGTGAGGAGATTGCCATGCCGAGAGATCCGCTGAGGATCGTGGTGGCGGCGCCCAACTCGAAGATCGGCTTAGGGGCCCCGGTCTACTATCGAGGTCTTCGAGTGGGAAAAGTAATACGTAAAGAACTGTCGACCGACGGTCGAAGTGTCGATCTTTTTACGGCAATCGATCGCCAGTATTCCGCGCTGGTTCGAGAGAACACAAAGTTCTGGGACGTAAGCGGAGTGAAAGCTTCTCTCGGATTGCTTGGCATAAAAATCGAGACCGGGACGGTTGAATCGCTCGCACTCGGAGGACTGGCGTTCGCAACCCCGGAAAAGTCGCAAATGGGCGGAATCGTGAAAAGTGGGCACAGGTTTGAGCTTAGCGCCGAGCCACGTAAGGAGTGGCTTCTTTGGGCGCCGTCCATCCCCTTGAGGGACCACTAAAATGATCCCTGATCCGCAAGCCCCGGGGAGTTCTTAAACCACCGCTGGCGCGGCAGGCCGGCCCACGGATCTCAACTCACGCTTGCAGAACGGCTGTGACATCCTCCAGTGTGACGTACTTCCCGATTGGACGTCCGGTCCGGTTTTCACAGACATCGGACTGTTCGCCGTCAGGGTCGCCCAGTGTGGAGACCACGAGCTGAGCCTCCGAGAAATCTTCGTCTTTTGTGAAGCTGCTGGTTGTTACGAGCACCTTGATGCCGGCCGAATGGGCCGATAATAGACCGTTCCGGGAGTCTTCAACGGCGACACAATTTCCCGGAGCGATTCCCATCGTCTTGACCGTGAGCAGATAGATGTCAGGCGCAGGCTTTTTTGCCGGGACGATGTCGCCAGCAAGCACCGTGAAGCGTTGCGCTGTGGCCTCTCCCACGGCATGAATCAGCACAGCCTCTACCGATGGCTTGGCGGAGGTCGATGCTACTGCCAGCTTCCAACCGGCCGCGAGCGCGGCTTCTGCGATTCTCTTGATTCCCGATCGCGGCGGGATCGCTCCCGACGAGATAATTTCCTTGTAAACGGCCGTCTTCTCCTTGTGCCAACTTGCGATGAGAGCTTCGCGATCTTTTTCGCTTTCAGGCACGGCGAAGACGCTTCGAAACTCTTGTTCGGGAAACAAGCTGGCCATGCGTTCCTTGCCACCGCCGATTTTGAGTTTTTCGGCGTATTGCTCGGGCGACCATTGCCAGTTAACTCCGAGCTTCTTCCACATCCGATTGAATGCCACGAGGTGTCCGTGAAGTTCGGTATCGGCCAAGACTCCGTCACAATCGAAGATCAAGCCTCGCTCCATATGTTCTTCACGCCTTTCCGGCGCTGCCAAAAGTCTCCATGAAACCTTTCGCCATCTTCACAAGATCATCGTGAACGGCTTTCTGCAGTTTCATGGGGTCGTATTCTTTTGGTTTTGCTTCGAGGTAATTCTTGAAGCTATCGGCGAAGGTGATCTTCAACATCGTCGAGATGTTCACTTTGGCGCAGCCGGCGGCAATGAGTCTCTTGAAAGTGTCGTTGGAAAGACCTGTGCCGCCGTGGAGCACTATCGGTGTCGGGCACTTGGCAACAATCGCCTCTACACGCGCGAAATTGATCTTCGGTTCGGTCTTGTACAAGCCGTGCGCGGTGCCGATGGCGGGCGCGAAGCAGTCGATCCCGGTGGCCTCGATGAATTCGACGCACCGATCCACTGGGACGAGTTCGCCTTCGACGTCACTACCCACATCATCCTCGATTCCGCGGACTGCTTCGAGTTCGCCTTCAACGCCGGCGCCGTGCTTTTTGGCGAAAGCAACGACTTCTTTGCAAAGCCTGAGGTTATCCTGGTAACTTAGGCTCGACGCATCGAACAGGGCCGAATTCCATCCCGCATCGAGGCACGTTTTGATCATCTCAACATCCGGACAGTGGTCCAAGTGCAACGTTGCCGGGACAGGCCGGTGCGAAGCCATTTCCGTGAACATTTGTTGAAGGAGCCTGGCTCCCCACATCTTCACCGTCTTGACAGAGACCTGAATGATCACCGGGGATTTGGTTTCCGCGGCGGCATCCAGGACGGCCGCCATCGTAAGGTCGTTTACGATATTAAACGCGCCCACACCGTATCGCGCTTCAAAGGCCGGTTGCAGAATTTCTTTCAGAGATACCGCTGGCATCGGAAATCCTCCGTAGTCGCCTCGTTTCTAAAAGACGCGCCAAGCGATCTCGGCCGGCGCGTCGAGCAGTCGCGTGAGCTCGTCATCAAGCCGTATCAGAGTCAGCGAGAAACCTGCCATCTCGAGCGAAGTGCAATATTCGCCGACATAGTTCCGCACGACATTGAGTCCAGCGTCCTTGCACCGCAAGGCAGCGCGCCGGTAAAGCACGTAGAGCTCACTCGGTGGCGTGCCACCGAGGCCGTTGATCATCAGTCCGACATTGTCGCCGCTACCAAAAGGAAGATCCTTGGAAACCGCGTCGAACAACTCGTCCACAACAGCGTCGGCATTCGGCAACTTGTCGCGGCGCCGGCCCTTCTCTCCGTGGATTCCGACTCCCATCTCCATCTCGCCCTCGGCAAGCTCGAAGATCGGTTTATCTTTTCCGGGAGGTCGACAGCCCGAAATCGCGACGCCCATCGTGCGCACGACACTCACAACTTTCTCACCCAGCTTCACCAGATCCTCCAAGCCGGCGCCTGTTGCGGCTGCGGCGCCGCACGCCTTGATCACGAAAAAGTTTCCCGCGACACCGCGGCGGCCAACCGTGTATGCGCTGTTCATCACGGCGACGTCGTCGTTGACCAAAACGACGCCGATCTTGATTTCTTCGGCTTCTGCGAGCTCCCGCGCCATATCCCAAGCGGCACGGTCGCCGGTGTAGTTATTGATGAGATGCAGCACGCCTTTCTTCGAGTTCATCAACTTGGTGCACTCGAGGACGTAGTCCATCGGTGGAGCGGCAAACACATTTCCGGGACACGCCGCATCCAGCATACCCGCCCCAACCGCCATCACATGCGCGGGTTCGTGGCCGCTGCCGGAGCCCTGGATGATAGAAACGAAGTCATCGTTAGGCCTGTCCGCGCGATGGATGATGTTGTAGCGCGGCACGTATTTTAGTTTGTTCGGGTTCGCGAGAGCGATGCCTTCGAGCATCTCAGCGACGAATTGATCGGGGGAATTGACGAATTTGTTCATAGGTTTTGG
>DATDAX010000161.1:0-13096 GCA_036525175.1 Terrimicrobiaceae bacterium
GGAGCGGCATTAGACGCGAACTTGCGGTGTAGATCAAGTTGTCTGCGGAAGGTCAGATGAACTATTGCGAAGTCGCGTTACATTATCAACATGCTGGCATCGGTTTCCATTGCCCGAGCTGCCACGCCGCGAAAATGGTATCTTTGCGCAGGCTTTGTGGTTGGGGTGTGTTTCGTCATCGAACTGGCTGTCGGGGTGTTGGCGCGCCAGCCCGAGCAAGCCCTTTGGATTGCGGGTGTTGCTTCCGGTCTGTTGGTGTTTGCATTCGTCGTTCTTGACCGTTCGAAGCATGTGCGCTTCGAAATCGCAGATGGCCGTCTATTCGTGCGGGGCGATATCTTTTGTTGGCGGTTTCCTCTTTCTTCCATGAATCTTGGTCCTTCAGTCGTCCTGGACTTGACGCAGTGGCCGGACTTCAAGCCTCGTCGAAAAATCATCGGAACCAGTTTGCCGGGTTATCAGTCCGGAGAATTCCTGCTTCGAAACGGTCGCCGCGCCGTCGTGTTTCTCTCCGACATTCATCGCGTGCTTTGCATTCTGATGAATGACGGCAAGTTTCTCCTTCTGAGCTGCGCAGACCCGGAGGGACTTCTTGCGCTGCTTGTTGCAGAAAAGCGCGCCTAACCGGCTTGGCTCGAGTCGGCAGAATTTTGTCCACCGAGCATGGGAGGCCTTAGCAATCTATCGAGCGTTTTTCCGAGCCGAACGACGATCTCCGGCAGGGCTTCAATGTCCCGGATGTCGGTGTGGAAATTCACGATACACGCGCGCAGCATATAGCGACCTTGGATGATCGCGTTGGAGACGAAAGCCTCACCCTCGCGTTGGATGCGATCCACCAATTGTTGGTTCAGCAGATCGAGATGATTCTCGATCAGGTCGTCGCCCAACCTATTCTTGAGATCGGCAGGGACGTAGCGAAAAGTCGTGATGCTAAGATTCTGGGTTGCTAGCTGTAGTTCTGGATGTCGGCCGATCGCCGCCGCCAACGTTCGCGACAAGCCGATGTCATCGGAAATCATGCTGCGATAGCCCTCGGCCCCGGCTTGCCGCAAAGCGAGCCAGACCTTGAGCGCGCGGAATCCCCGGGAATTCTGTGGACCATAATCCATGTAGTTCGTGGCGCTCTCCTCAAAGTGATAGTACGGCGGGCGGTACGCGAATGCCGCGCGCAGGTTTTCCGGGTGCCGCACGAGGGCGCACCCGGCCTCGAGCGGTGCGTAGAGCCACTTGTGCGGATCGACAGCAACGGAGTCGGCCTCCTTCAATGCGCGAAGATCGTCAGGCGCCTCCGGGACTGCTGCAGCGAACCCGCCGTATGCACCATCTACATGGAACCACATGTTGTGCTCCTTGCATACCGCGGCGATCTCTGACAGCGGATCCACGGCCCCGGAGCTCACGGAGCCAGCAGTACCGACCGCAAGGAATGGGACGTCCCCCGCCGCAACGTCCATGTCGATCTGACGTCGCAACATGCCGACCTCCGTCCGAAGGCTTGTGTCAGTTGGGATCCAACGGATGGAAGAAGTACCAAGGCCAGCGAGATCGGCAGCCTTCTGTATCCAGGTGTGCGTTTCCGTCGATGCATAGATGCGGAGTCTGCGCCCGGAACCACCATTGACGCCTTCCTCGCGCACGTCCCAGTCAGCTTTGGCGGCGCGGGCGGCGAGAAGACAAATGAAGTTCGCCATGTTGCCGCCACTCACTAGAAGTCCGCCGCAATTTACCGGATAGCCGATCAGTTCAGCGATCCAACGCACCGTCTGCGATTCGATTTCTGTGGCGGCGGGTGATAGGATCCATGCGCCAACGTTCGGATTTACCGCCGCGGCAATCAACTCTCCAAGGATTCCAATCGGGGCGGGAGGTGCCGTTACGTATCCGAAAAAACGGGGATGCGCGTTGAAGAGCGAATGAGCGAACAGCTGGTCCGTCACCGCTTCAAGCAGCTGACCGGCGTCGACTCCGTGTTGCGGCAATGGACCATTGAGGTCAAGTGCGTCGCGGACGACTGAGGGCGACTCGTCGTAAGTGACCGGACGGTTCGGCACCGACTCGAGAAGCTCCGCGAGTCGATCGACGAGTCGGTGTCCGATCGAGCGAAAGGTGGCCGCATCCATGGCGAGCGGTGGTTTCCGCCTTGTTGGGTGCGTCGAATTGTCCAAGATTCGCCGGGCTTGTCCCAATTATCCCTTAGGAGTTCTTCTTTCCGGACACAGCGACGAACTCGCCTGGTATGTCGTATCGGCCGTCAGCGCTCCGAAAGCCAGAAATGGATTCCAAGTACTCTGCATGCGCCTCGTCGCGCGTTGCGGGGTCAAAGCGCGAGTATGCCAGAGCAACCGGGCCCCCGGCGAACGCGGCGGCAAGCGCTTCGCTTGGAGAATCGTAATGCAGCAGGGTATCAATCCGTTCCATTGAGACCTCCTTGAAACCCGCGCGCTCGAAAGTTTTTCTCAGCGATTCACCGGTCCCGAGTTGGAAGAACAACGGACAAACCTCGGTTTTCACCCGGGCGTCAACTATGGAAAAAATCGCAGCCCAGCCGCAACGGGCGCGCTGTCCCCAGACTGCTGCCGCCGCGGTACCTCCCGGCCTGAGAACCCGGTGCATTTCGGCGACGGCAAGAGCCGGATCCGGAACATACATGAGACCAAGAGCGCAAATGGCGACATCAAACTTGCTGTCCTCGACGGGGAGTTCCTCCGCTCCCGATCGCTCGAAAGACACGTTGCCGAGTCTGAGTTCATCCGCACGTCGTCTCGCGCGCTCTACCATCTCGCCGGAAATATCCATGCCCACGACATGTCCCATCGGGCCGGTTTCCTCAGCCGCTCGAACCGTTACCAGACCCGTGCCGCACGCGATATCCAGAACCTTATCGCCAGGTCGGATCGCGGCGAGTGCGAGCATGCGTCCTTGGGCAGGTTCAAGCTGAGACTTCCAGGACGTATCGTAGTCATTGACCGCCCTATCCCACCCGTAGCGCTGGATGCGACGTTGGAGCTTTGCTTCCATAGGAGTTCTGAACCGCTTCTTCTCTCACTGGTTGGCCGGCACGATCTGGACGATACGCTTGAGATTTTGGGGCCGCGTAAAGATGTCGAACCAGGGGCTATGTGCGTCGGCTTCGTCCAATACTTTGCAGATAGCGTCTTCGGGAGAATCACTCTGGATGTTGACACGGTATCGCACCTCGAGGTAGCCCGGCGGCAGATCGGCAATCCCGTAATAACCTCGTGCATCATAATCCGCTTCGACCTCCACCTCGATCGCATCGATGGGGACGCCCAACTTCGCCGCCCAATTTGCATATCCCATAGCCAGGCAAGCACCCAACGCGCCCCGACCGAAGGTACCAGGATCCGGTCCACCGTTGGCACCCCCCGAGCTTTCGGAAACGCCGGCCGTGAGCTTCCACGGGCCGTCCTCGATCTCGCAAGTCAACCCCTCCCGGAGCCTGACGCGTGTTTTTCCCGTGCCTTTTCCGATCGCGGGGCGCAATTGCAGGGCACGCTCGTTACGTTCGAGGACGGTCTTGAGTTGCTGCGGAATTGGCCCCCTCATCGCTTCAAGGGGTATACCCGGGAGCGGTTCGAGAAAAGCGTTTTCGTTGAAGGTTTGGGCTCTTGGGGCAGCGTGCGCTGCGGGCGAAACTACTCCGCCCGTAGCGCAGCGCGGTGCGTCCTACGGAACCAGGACGGTATCGATGACGTGGATGACGCCGTTGCTCGCGGTGATGTCGGTTTTTACGACATTCGCTTCGCCCGCTTTCACCTTGCCGTCATTCACCATTATGGGAAGTTTCTTGCCGTTTACGGTCTTCGCGTTGGTAGTCGCGACGTCGGATGCCATGATCTTGCCAGGAACAACATGGTAGGTGAGAACGGCGACGAGCTGTTCCTTGTTTTCCGGCTTGAGCAAGTTCTCGACAGTGCCCTTGGGCAGCTTGGCAAAGGCTTCGTCGGTAGGAGCAAACAGCGTGAAGGGTCCGGTGCCATTCAAGGTCTCCACAAGTCCGGCTGCCTTGACGGCAGCGACAAGCGTATTGAACTGCCCCGCTTGAGAGGCGACCACGACGATCGTCTTCTCTTCGGCTGCGCGAATATTGGCGGATGCCATGAGCGTGATCGTGGAGAGTACTGATGCGATATAGTGTATTTTTTTCATGATTCAGTTGGATTCTTTACGGAGCGGAATTACTCCTCATGAAGCGGAACGCTGTCCCTTTGCCGACGGGTGCAGATTTAATTCGCGAAATTCGTCGTTCCGGCGCATCCGAGTTGCCGCCTCGAACGTTCCCCGCCTGCAGCCATCCATGTTAGATGGCACCGCTTGGAATCCAGATCGGACTTGCAAGCGTATCGTCCGATGAAATATTTGCCTATACTCGCCAATGCTTAGTGAACCGTTTCAGGAAAAGGCTGCGCTCTATGCGGCGGGGGTCATGACAGCCGAACAGCGCGAGCAGTTTGAGCTCGTGATCGAGTTTGACGATGAGCTTCGAGAATTCGTGGGAGGGTTGATCGAAGTCGGCACGGCGATTACCTTGGCCGCGCGGCATCCGGGCGGCGCCAAGGCCCCGCTCGAGGCGAAGGCCCGTATTCTCGGCGCCATTGCTGACATTCCTCAGGAATCCCGGCACGAGGCCCTTGTGATGTCGGGTCCTGACGGTTTGGTCCAATGGATCAATCCCGCATTCAGCGCCATGTGTGGGTACACGCTTGATGAGCTCCGCGGAAAGAAGCTGGGCCCGATTCTGCAAGGTGACAAGACGGATCGCGAGGCGGCTGCCCGCATGCGACATGCGGTGCGCGCATGCCTTCCCTGCCGCGAGACGATTTTGAACTACCACAAGAATGGCACGCCCTATTGGGTCGACATCGCGATTACGCCGATCTGTGACGACTTAGGCCATCCGCTCTGGTTGGTTGCTCGCGAACGCGAGGTTGCCGATCGCCTGGCGGCGTAGGTAATCGATCTCTTCGCCGTGTCAATCCACCAATTCTCCGATGGTTGTTACAGCTGTGGGTCGATAAGATTTCGCAGGCCTATCATGCCGCGCCGGATGCGTGCCTTGATCGTGCCGAGGGGTTCGTTGAGATGTTCGGCGATTTCCGCCTGTGTCATCGAAGAAAAGAATGCGAGCTCGATGGCCGTTCGCTGGTCCTCCGAGAGTTTTTGAATCGCATCGCGCACCTGTTTGTTCATTTCATCGGATGCGACCGCATCGAAGGAGCTCCGGTCGTCGAAGTGTTCCTCCAGTTCCTGTTGCATGCTTTCCTGCAAGTTGGAACGCCTTTGCGAGGAGCGCATCAGATCGATCGCTCGATTGCGCGTAAGCGTTACCGCCCATGTCATCGGCTTTCCTCGAGTGGGATCGAATAACGGCGCCTTTTTCCAGATTTGGATGAACACATCTTGAAGGACGTCCTCGGCGGCTTCCTGATTCTTGAGCATCCGGTAAGCAATCGAAAACAGCACCCCGGAGAAGCGATCGTAGAGCTGCTCGAAACTCCGGCGATCTCCCTGGCCGACTCGCCTCAACAGCTCGATTTCGGACTCGAGTTCTTTCGCAGGATCAGATTCCACAAACGAAGGTAAGTCGCTGCGACAAAAGGCGCACGAGCTATCGGTAAATCTGAACGGGCGTTCCTACCTTCGCCGCATAGTAGAAACGTTTTGCCCAGCGGCTTGGCAGCCTGATGCATCCGTGAGAGGCGGGGTAACCGGGCACGTGGCCGGCATGCAAGCCATAGGACGGAGCGATCTGCAGATAGTAAGGCATGGGCGCTCCGACGAAAACGGCGCCTGGGGGCTTGGGGTCTTTCCTTACATCCACACCCGCCTTTATGACCTGACCATTGCGGACATAGGCACCGTAGATGCTGGATCGGTGATCGATATCCTTGCTTATTACCCAATGCTTACCGGTGGGTGTATGGTAGCCTTCTCTTCCCGTAGACGCGGGAGAGATTGCGACGACTTCGCCCCTTTTGTAAAGAAAGGCCTTTTGATCCGAGAGTCGAATCGTAATCGCGCGACCAGATGTGCCCTTGTCCGTAAGCATACCAAGCTCAGGAACCGATCTCGTCACTGAGTTCAAGGACTTTCTTCCAAACTCGGGGACCGATTCTGTCACGGAGGTCAGGGAATTCGTGTAGTCGCTGAGATCTGGCATGGAGGAACATCCAACCAGTGCCAGCGCGAAGATCGCGAATGCGAGTTTTCCGCCAGGTCGGAGAGGGATCAAACAAGGAATACGGTTCATTATCGAGATGAGGAGGTAATAATATGAACAGGCGTTGTGCCATGGCAACGCTCGCCGATCATTTAGTAAGTTAGTGGGTCCCATTCAGGGACCGATCGCCAGCGACGGACGTATGATGCGTTCGGCGCGGTAGCCCTTGCTGACGGCAATGCCGACAATTTTCGCGTAGAGGTCTTCGCCCATCCGCGGCTCGCGCGACAGGATCCATAGGAATCGCCGGGACGGATGACCGACCAATGCCCACGAGTAGCCTTTCTCATCCAACCCAATGATCCAATAATCACCGGAGAACGGACCGAAGAAGCGAACTTTCAAGCGCGCATTTCCACTGCCGGGAACCACCGTCGCCCGGCCGGTTATCGTCTTCATCGAGCCATCGGCGCGCGGGCAGGAATTGGCGACTTTGATCGACCCGTCGGCCAGCGGAGTGTACTGTGCGATTGCATTGCCTTGGCAACTTCGCTGGAACCAGTTCGGATATCTTGCAATTTCGAACCACCGTCCTGAGTAGCGGCGAAGGTCGACACTTGGCACAGTTGAAAGCTGCGGTCTTCCGGCGCAAGCGCAAAGCGAGAGGCTTGCAAGAAGGGCAGCGAGGACTACGATCGATTTCATTGAAGAAACGTTTACCTGAATTCGTATTTGATTGCTTCAAAGCATGGCTGAAGCATTCATTTTGAACAATGTCCGGTCGGCAGTAGAGTCGAAGAGTTGAAAATCGCAAACGGAATGGAACGGAATGCCGAACTACACGCAGAGAGCGATCCGTGCCCGAACTGAATACATCCCTTGGACAAAGTCGTTAAGCTCAAATGGTATTACAGTCAGCTCGAGGGCCAGCCCTACGAGCTTTCCAGCGCTCGCTACACGCAACCGGAGGGCTGGAGACCGGCGATGAACGCCTATCGATGTGAAGGTTGCATCCGGGTCTGTTTCGACCTTGCAGGCGTGGATAGAGAGAACATCGATCTGAGGATCGAGCCCAATCGGGTGCTCCTCAAAGGGATTCGGCGAACTCCCGAGCCGGCATCGTCCGAGGGTCGTCCACAGCAAATCCTTGCCATCGAGATTGACAATGGACCCTTCGCGCGCGAGCTGCGCCTTCCCGCGGAGGTGATCCCTGAACAGGTCACCGCCGAGCAACGGGACGGTTTACTCTGGGTAAAACTTCCATTGCGTTTGGCCCCATGATAGAAGAACCCTTCATCGTCAAGGAAGGACCAGGAGTGCCTTCGTCCGGCGGAGGTCTTCCGCCTATGCCAAGTGACGTTGACAAGGATGACCAGCCGGTAATTCCCGATGTGCTTCCGATTCTGCCGATCAGGGACATGGTTGTATTTCCTGGAACGGTGGTCCCGCTCACAATTCGTCGAGAAGCTTCACTCAAGTTGCTGGATTCTTCGCTGCCTGAGAGCAAGATCATCGGGTTGGTGGCGCAGCGCGATGCGACAAGGGACGATCCGGCGCCAGAGGATCTGCATAGTGTTGGCACGGCAGTCACAGTATTGAAGCTCCTGCGCCAGCCGGACGAGACGATCCTCATCATCGTCCAGGCGCTTCAGCGAATCGCCCTTACCAAGTTTGTCCTTACGCATCCTTTCCTCAAGGCGGAGGTGCGTGTGCTGGAATCTTCCAGCCCGCCGGCGGAGAGCAAGCAGTGGGAGGCCGAGATCAAGAATCTGCGGGAGAACGCGATGAAGATCATCGAACTGTCGCCTGACATTCCTGAGCAGGCACGGGCGATCTTGCTCAATATCACCGATGGCGGCCAATTGGCCGATTTTCTCGCGACCAACCTCAATGTGGATGCTGCGCAGAAGCAGGCTCTGCTCGAAGAGCTCGACGTGGCGAAGCGGGTCAATGCCGTGCAGACGCATATCGCGGCGCAACTTGAGATCGTTCAGATTCAACAGAAGTTGCAGAAGGATCTGGCCTCGCAGTTCTCGGATGCGCAGCGGCGGACGTATCTTCGCGAGCAAATGAAGGCCATTCAGCGTGAACTTGGCGAAGGCGAGACGGGCACTGAAGCGGTGCAATTGCGGACACGGCTCGAGGCCGCGCATCCGCCCGCAGAAGTCATGGCACAGGCAGAACGGGAGCTAAAGCGACTGGATCTCATACCTCCTGCAAGCCCCGAATTTTCCGTCATCGTTAGTTACATTGAGACGCTGGCTGAGCTGCCTTGGCAAAAGATGAGCGAGGACAACCTCGATCTCGACGAAGCCCGAAGGATTCTTGATCGGGACCATTACGGACTCGAGAAGGTAAAGCGCCGATTGATCGAATACCTCGCTGTGCGGAAGTTGAATCCCGAGGGCCGCGGACCCATTCTTTGCTTTCTCGGTCCGCCAGGCGTGGGAAAGACGAGCTTGGGACAGTCGATTGCCGACGCGCTCGGCCGTAAGTTCTCGCGCATGAGCCTCGGTGGTATCCGGGATGAGGCTGAAATCCGCGGCCATCGTCGCACGTACATCGGTTCGATGCCCGGTCGCCTGATTCAGGAGCTCCGGCGCGTTGGAACGCGGAATCCCGTGCTCATGCTCGACGAGATTGACAAGATCGGCGCAGATTTTCGCGGCGATCCCGCCAGCGCCCTCCTTGAAGTGCTCGACCCCAGGCAGAATAATTCGTTTGTCGATCATTACCTTGATGTGCCCTTTGACCTCTCGCAGGTCATTTTCATTGCCACGGCCAATTACATGGATCCCGTTCCACCGGCGCTGCGTGACCGGATGGAGGTGATTGAGATCCCGGGCTATACGGAGACAGAAAAATTGCAGATTGCCCGTCGCTATCTCGTGCCACGTCAGCTTTCCGAGAACGGCCTAAATTCTGAGCAGTGCAAGTGGGACGACTCAGCGCTCAAGCGTGTTATCAGTGACTACACCCACGAGGCTGGCGTGCGCGAACTCGAGCGCCAAATTGGTGCGGTCTGCCGCGGGGTGGCTGCGGAGATCGCTCGCGGAGAGCAGCAGACTGTGTCCGTTACTGAGGACGTCGTGACCGTGCTTCTGGGGCCTCCGCGCTACGTTCGTGAGAATCGCCTGAAAGCGGACGCGCCCGGTGTCGTCACCGGGCTCGCCTATACGCCGGCGGGCGGCGAGGTTCTCTATATCGAAGCCATTCGCTACCCAGGCAAAGGCGGAATCACGCTCACGGGACAAATTGGCAACGTGATGAAGGAGTCCGCGCAGGCCGCCTTGAGTCTTCTGCGAGCTAGAGTAGACAGGCTGGGAATTGACCCTGATGCGTTTAAAGATACGGATATCCACGTGCACGTGCCGGCGGGGGCCATTCCAAAGGACGGGCCGTCGGCCGGGGTCGCGATGTTTACGGCCCTCGCGTCGTTGTTCACCAATCGGCGTGTCCGTGCCGATGTGGGAATGACAGGAGAAATCACTTTGCGCGGTCTCGTGCTGCCGATCGGTGGACTCAAAGAGAAGAGTCTGGCGGCGATGCGGGCCGGATTGGGGACCGTGATCATTCCAAAGCTAAACGAAAAGGACCTTCTGGACGTTCCCGCCGAGGCCCGGGAGAAGCTGAAATTCGTTCCGGTAGAAGACGTCGACGAAGTCCTCCGCAACGCTTTGGTTGAACCTCCTGCAGCGACAGAGTAGCTTTGCTTCTCAGCATGGGAGAAGGCAACCAGACACGGGCACCAGGCGACACATCGATGCTCCTTCGGTTGCTCGTTGGCGCTCTGGGTGGCATCAGCGCAACCGGACCCATGACTATCGGCATGGTGTGGCTGCATCGTTGCCTTCCCCCAAAACATCGCTATTCGCTTCCCCCTCGCGAGATCACCTTGCACCTGGCGAAAGCGTTGGGCGTGAGTGAGAAACTTGGTCCCGATGCCCGTGCTGCATTAACTTTGGTCAATCATTTTGGCTACGGCGCGATGGCGGCGACCTTGTATTCCTTGGTGGAATCGCGGGTGCCGGCAGGGGCGTTGGTAAAAGGTCCGGTCTTTGGGGCGATCGTCTGGCTGGTGAGTTATCTCGGACTCCTTCCTGCCGCGGGAATCCTCGAGCCGGCGACGAGCCATCCGCGATCAAGAAATGCCCTGATGTTCGCTGTCCACCTCGTTTGGGGTCTCTTCGTCAGCGTATTCGTCGAGACGATCTTATCCGAAAAAAAGAGGGTGTTCGGAGCTCTGCTTACCGGCTCACCTCTTCCGCAACAGGACAGGCAATAGTTCAGAGCCTCGCGAAGTAGCAAAATCGCGCCGCAGCTCAGCGACAACGGAAATGCAACTTCTTCCTGAGGCCGCCGGCCCGGTCCATCATGTCGCCTTGAATTGATCGCACCTGTTTTTTTGTGACAGGCCATTTGGCCACAAGCTCTTCCAGCGTTTTTTCGAACCAGTCTCGGACGGCTTGGACGGGATCGGGCTCCTTACGGGGAGCTGGTCGCAGAAGAGCGCCTAAAACCGCTCCAATGATCAGGATACCGAGGATCATGGGAATCGGGTTTTCGCTCAGATATTTTCGTCCGGTGCGCAGAGCATCTTCAGTTGTATCCTGAACGGCCTTGATAGCTTCTCGAGCTTGTTCATCGTCGGGCCAGTTTGCTTTGTTTGTCATTTTCGTCGTTATGTTGTGTGGAATCGATTCGTGGCGGCTATTTGATTGTATCGCAATTCGACACAATGCGAGGATTCTGTTGAGATGAAGGAACCGGAATTCATGGCTGCAGTTTTGATGTGATGCTGGCTACCAAGGCACTTTTGCCAGTTTGGGAATTTCGAAGACGTTTGGTAAGCGAACCAAAGGAAACCTACGAAGCCGAGTTGGGCCAGCCTATAACCCCGAAGCGAAGATCGAGCGCGCCGAAGGGGGAAGGTTCCATTTTCTTGTCGATTACGGGAAGGGTGCCGCCAATGTGCAGAAAAGCAGGAGGAGCAGCCGCTCGCACCGCGAATTTCGATTCCTGTTAGCAATGAAGCGAGGCAAAAAGATTCGATACGCCGTAGTAGGACTCGGCCACCTGGCACAAGCTGCGATCCTTCCGGCATTCAAACATTCCAAGTGGTCGGAACTGCGTGTGCTTGTTTCCGGCGATCCCGTTAAGGGTCGGGCCCTGTCCGAAAAGTATCATGTTCCCTCTTATGGATATGACGAGTTTGAAGAGGCACTTGCAAAGGAACGCATTCAGGCGGCCTTTATCGTTCTTCCCAACACTCAGCATCGCCGCTTTACGGAACGCGCCGCCAAGGCGGGCGTCCATGTACTCTGCGAAAAGCCGATGGCAACGAACGAACGAGACTGCGAGGCGATGATCCGTGCTTGTGACCGGTCGGGAGTAAAGCTGATGATTGCGTACCGCCTGCATTTCACGGATTCGCAGGTGCGAGCTATTGGGTTGGCCCGAAGGGGAAAGCTTGGCAAATTGCGAATCTTCAGCTCGCTTTTCGCAATGCAGGTAAAGGACGACAACATCCGCGTTAAAGATGAGACGGGAGGTGGGCCACTGCTCGATATTGGCATCTACTGCATCAACGCAGCGCGTTATCTTTTCGGCGCCGAGCCGAGCGAAGTAAGTGCCAGGGCTGTCTCTTCAAATGATCCACGCTTTAGGGAAGTGAGCGAAATGATGTCGGTCGTTCTGCGTTTTCCGGACGACAGGCTGGCAACCTTCACGTGCAGCTTTGGAGCACACAACATCAACGAGTTTTACCTTCTGGGAACGGAAGCGATTCTACACGCGGAACCGGCCTATGATTATAAGGATAGCATGCGGTGGACGGTCACACGTAATGGCCGCGAGACAAAGAAGACCTTTCCGAAAGGCGACCAGTTTGCGGCCGAGATGGACTACTTTTCGCGGTGCGTCATCGACGATCGGGAACCGGAGCCGTCAGGTGCCGAAGGCTTGGCTGACATCCGCATAATCTGCGCTGCAAACGAAGCCGCCAGAACCGGTCGCGCGATCAAACTCAAACCCATCACAAAGAGAAAACGCCCGGCACCCGGGCAGGAACTCAAGCGCCCGCCCGTGAAAACGGAACCACGCATCGTCAAGGCTGCGGCTCCAGGTGCATGATGGGTTCGATTTCATGCACAGGATGAGAACTGCTCGATTTGCCGCAGTTATTGAAGCCGCAGGCAGACCGGACATTCACGTCCTCTTGATGCCTCCCGAAAAGGACAAAAAGCTGCAAGCGGCGATCAGGACGCATCGCGTGATGACCATTCATCAGGAACGAATTCGAGGAAAGGCCGATTATGGGACCATAGGCTTCGATCCCGGTCCGTCGAGGCAGTTTCTGATCTTTCCAAGGACAATTTCACAATTTGCCGGCAGGTTCATCGTCGCGATAAAATATGACGCTTTAGAAGGGCACGACCCCAAAGCAAGGTCAAGAGCTTCAGAACCGGATAAAACCGCTAAGCGAAAACAGAAGTCCGGTGCAATCGAGGCGGACCGACCTGAACCGTCGAGGCAAAAAGTCATTCCCTTCGCAGAGACTGCGTCACAACCGCACCGCAATCCCAAGGATGAAGCGATCGCGGATGGAAGGACTCAACTGCACAATGCAATCGGATTTCTCGAGCAAGGGAAATATGCCGCGGCCCTCAAACTCTTGAAGGGAATGGCCAGGAATTGGAATCCTGCGCGACACCGATCTTCGAATTGATAGGTGCCCGGAGGAATATGAGATCACTTTGGAGAGGCGCGATCAGCTTCGGCTTGGTTACGATTCCCGTCTCGTTGTATCCAGCGACCGTGAGGGAGGAGCTCAAGTTCCGCATGCTGCGCAAGTCCGACCATAGTCCCATCAACTATAAGAGGGTTGCCGAGGCGGACGGAAAAGAGGTGCCT